>CAZHJG010000019.1:0-17270 GCA_964533425.1 uncultured Candidatus Saccharibacteria bacterium
AAGGGGGTGATTAGCTCAGTTGGCTCCAGCACCTCGTTTACACCGCGGGGGGCGGGGGTGCTAACCCTCATCACCCACCACTTCCACTTCTTTTTACTATTAACTCTTCGCCGTCCCCACCGAAAAGCCCACAGAGCTTATTTTATAAGGCCTAAGTACCGGCTATCTTCAGTCCCCAGAAGAAGGCTGGAATTCTCACATCAGTCACCCAGGTAGTCCCGTTATCCCAGTTGCCGACGGCACAGCTGTTATTGTAGTAAGCGGCAGAGACAGTTCCGACTGCTTCATCCCACGCGTGTCCCGGCCTGGAAGCCACAACCGGGCCGCCAGAGTCACCTGGCAGCACACAAAAGCTGGTTTGGATTCCCGTGGTGTAAACTGAGTTACCTGCTTCCACATACACGGCAGCAGTGTTCGTAACATGGCCACAGGTGTACATTGTCGTAACGCCCGTGTGGCAAACCGGCGTGCCCTGCGGCACCGGGCCGGAAATGATAGTCGAGGCATCTACCGGTGCATACCAATTGCCACCACCGCTATAAAGGTTCCAGAATGCAGAAGCAGGGTGAAAAATAGATGCCATATCGGTTGAGTTCGTGACCTTTATGAGCCCGACATCGCCGTATTGGTTGTTCATGACCAAATTCTGGTAACCGATGCGGTTATAACCGCCGTATACCCAACTCCCCTTATTATCAGTCCAAATGGGAACGTCCCAGTTGGCGGAACCCAACTGAGAGTTGTCGTTAATGCAATGCCCGGCCGTCAAAATGTCGATTTCGGTCCCGGCAGATGTCTGGCGGTAGCCATAAAAGCCTACGCTACAGGTATCAATGGTGCCCTGGCTGGTCTTTCCCTCAGTCCATAGGGCTGAGCCGCCACTGACGTAACCAGGAGTACACCCGCTTACCCAGCTATACCAGACACATCTACCGTCTGCGGCGGGTGCACTCGTGCCCAGACTTCCGGCCGGCACGCTCATGTTAGTAGTGTCAGGATTGCCCTGAACAATTTGGTTGATTTGAGCCGTGCTACTGCTCGGCGTATCTTTTGTTACTTTCACATCAATCGTGTTGTTCTTGTCGTCAATGGCCAACTGGACTTGTCGGGCGACGATAAATTTGGACAATTTGTTCGCGAGACTGGTCTGGTCGGCGGTCAGCTGATTATATGAATAGGTCTTTTTATCCACTTGGGACTGGGCATCAATGCCATGTTTCGCCAAAACGCTGTGCTCCGCGCCGGTATCGCTCACCACAGCAACATGCAATTTTTGTGTAGATTGGTCGAACCAGCTGCCGGCATAGTTGTTGCCGAGCGACTTTTGCAGGTCATCTACAACGCCCACGGATTTACCAATTAGGCCGGCGTAGTTGTCGGCCTGAGTGCTATTAAGGCCATGGCGCATCAAATCTTGCTTAATTGCGTCCTGTGGTATAGGACTAGACTGAGTATTAGTGTCGCCAGGATTACCTAATTGTTGGTGTAAGGCGGACAAATCCTTTGACTGTACCAGCGAGTTCGGGACTTGTAGGCCGCCGTTAGGGCCACGCTGGGCTCCGCCTAGCGATGATGAGGAAACAACTGGTGAAGCTGGCGTGCTAGAGTCCGCGCGGCTGGCTACCATGTGAGCAACGCCGACAATAGCGAAGACGACAACAAAAGCAATTACTAAAAATTCATGGGAGAATCCCCGGGCGTTTATTTTTATGAGTTTCATAGCGAACGAGTTTTTTATTTTTAAGTGTTGATGTGATAATTACTGTCTGTAAAATACATTTTATTTACCATATTGTCAAATGCGACTATAAAGCAGCGGCTGACGGGGCATAAGGCTCAGGGGTGTGTCAGGCGCCACCAAGCTGATGGTTTGGTGGGTGGTGTACGCAAGGAGACGGTAACAGTTTGCTCGTCGTTGAGCGTGGACGCTGGTAGTGTGACGGTGCCTGCTGGATCGCCAACCTCGGTGTCGGCCGACAGCGGATTCAGTTTGGTGGTGGCTGACACGCTGCTGCCGTTCCAAGCCGTGGAGCTTAAGCCCTCGCTGACATTGGCCGCCAAACTGCCACCCCAAGGCTGTTCATAGCGTCCGACGATGGCGTCAGCCAGGATTACTGGTACCGGCTGGAAGTTGGCCTGGGCGCTTTGGATGAGCGGTAGGCTGTCTTTGAGTGAGTCGAAAAGTGTAGGCGCGCCAACCAGCGCGGTCACAATGGTGACGGGCTTATTATTAACGGTGGCTTTGGCGGCCGACACATAGACGCCCCCCGCTTGATCGGTATTACCGGTTTTGATACCGATGATGTTATTGGTCCCCAGCAAGAAATTGACGTTTTTAATGCTAGTGGTCAATGGTATACCAGTGGCCGACGACTGCCCCACAATGCCGGTCAGCACCGGGTCCTGCATAACAATTTCACCGAGGCGCACCAGATCGCGGGCCGTGCTGGTGGTGGTCGGCGCAAAACCACTGGCGTCGCCGCCAATGTGAGTGCCCGTCAGCCCGTTTTGCGCCAGATAGGCGTTGGCGCTGGTGGCATACGCCGGCAACGAGCCGAAGGCCCAGATAGCCAGACTGTCAGCGAAGTTGTTGGCCGAGGGCAACAGCATGGCTTCCAGAGCCTGATATTCCGTTACTTTTTCCCCAGCCACCACGGGCACAACCGAGCCACCGCGAGCGACGTAGGCGTTATAAATAGCCACATCGTTCGGTGTCAGCGTCAACGTTGGCCCTTGTTCGCCCGGCTTGAGAGGCTTGGCTCGCAAAACGTTGAGAGCCGTAATGATTTTAGCGGTGCTGGCGGTTGGTGCCGACGTTTGTGAGCCATGGGTTTCCAGAATATTCGTGCCGACGACGCCGACAGCTGATTGACCGACGCCGGGCCAGGTCAGTTTGCTGGCAGCCGCCTGCACATTAAAAGTGGTAGTTGTCTTCACTGGCTTCAGTTGCGGCAACGGTTTGGTGAGCGTCCAGTAGCCATAACCGGTGAGTAAAAGCGCCATAAACAGATAGCTCAGTCGTCGAAATCGGTGTCGCTTAGTTTTTACCATAAGCTGGTTATATGATACACGAACACCGGCCGCCTGTTGTATAATTAGAAGTATAACTAAAGGAGTTTGATTTATGACCGTAATTATCATTGTCGTAGTCGTCATCGTGCTCTTGGTCATTATTGGCGCTGCCATGTACAACAGCCTGGTACGGCTGAATCAGCAGTCCAATGAAGCCTGGAGCGACATAACCGTGCAGCTTAAGCGCCGGTACGATCTAATCCCAAATCTCGTGAACACCGTCAAGGGCTACGCGTCTCACGAAAAGACCGTCTTCGAAGACGTCACAGAGGCTCGGGCCAACGCGCTGGGCGCGCAGACGGTCGAAGACACCGCCAAGGCCGAGAATCAGTTCCAGCAAACCATGAAGAGCCTGTTCGCCGTGGCCGAAAACTACCCAGACCTGAAGGCTTCCCAGAATTTTCAGGAGCTGCAAGCTGAACTAACTGATACCGAAGATAAAATTCAAGCCTCACGCCGCTTTTATAACGGCGTGGTGCGCGACTTTAACACCAAGCGCAAAACCTTCCCGACCAACATTTTTGCTGGTATGCTCGGTTTCAGACAGGACAAGCCGTACTTCGAAGTTGACGAAGCCCAAGTCGCCCAAGTCGCCGCACCTGTCGACGTGCAATTCTAAGCAACTTCTAAGATCCAAGAACTAAGATCTAAGAACGAACCATGTACAGCGACATTGCGCAAAACAAGCGAAAGACAGTCATCATCATCGCCTGCTTTATCTTGTTCGTGACACTCATCGTCTGGATATTCGACAAATTTCTCGGCGGCAGTACCGGCATATTCTACGGAGCCCTCATCGGCACTGCCGTCTATACGCTCATAACGTACTACTCCGGATCGCGGCTGGCTCTAGCCGTCAACCGGGCACAGGAAATCCACAAAAAGGATAATCCGCGACTGTGGCGGATCGTGGAAAACCTGGCGATTACCGATGGCTTGCCAAATCCACGAGTTTTCATCATGAATGATCCTGCGCCGAACGCTTTTGCTACTGGCCGTGATCCACGGCACTCAGCCGTCTGTGTAACCACCGGCCTGCTCGACATCATGGACGACAATGAGTTGCAGGGCGTACTGGCGCATGAGCTCGGGCACGTTAAAAATTACGATATCCGGGTCAGCATGGTAGCCTTCGCGCTCACGGCCGTGATCTCACTGCTGGCCGACATTATGCTCCGGCTCTCTTGGTTTGGCGGCGGTGACCGGGACGAGGATAACCAGGTGTTTTTCATACTCGGCATTGTGGCGGCTATTCTGGCACCCATCGTAGCTACGCTGATTCAGCTGGCAGTTTCCCGGCAGCGCGAGTATCTGGCCGATGCCACCGGTGCGCTCACCACACGCTATCCGGAAGCCCTGGCCAGCGCGCTGGAAAAGATCAAGCAGACCGGCAGTGTCGTCAAGCATCAGAACACCGCCACAGCGCACATGTTTTTTGCTAACCCGCTCAAAGGTCACAGCTTGGCCAGCCTCTTCAGCACCCACCCCTCGATTGATGATCGTATTAAGCGACTCAGGAGCATGGAGACGCACGCCTGAAGTTTGCCTCCTCCGATTCTCGTCGAAAGTTGATGCGGACGCACGGCGCAGATCTTATATAATAGGAGCATGGCAAAAAAGGCAGGGAAAGGCAGCAAACGCCGGGGCTCATTCAAGGTGTCTAAAGGCACGGCCAAAAAATCGACTGACAGCGCCGCCAAAAGCCAAGCAGCTGTGGCAAAACCCCGTCGTCTCAAGATACGAGCCAAGCTACCAAACGCCTGGAGGTTGACAAAGCTGTCGGCCCAAACGCTGTGGCAGCACAAAGCTATTTTCGTAGGTATCACGCTGGTTTACGCCGTGCTTAACCTGATTCTGGTGAAAGGATTGGCGGGCGGTACCGACATTAACTCGCTCAAGCATACTTTAAATCAGGTCTTTACCGGCCATTTCGGCTCGTTGGCTTCGGGCCTGAGCATTTTTGTGGTGCTGGTGGGCTCCGCAGGCAATGGCTCAAGTCCGACCGCTGGTGCGTATCAGATTTTTCTGGCGATTATTACCAGCCTAGCAGTGATTTGGGCGCTCCGGCAGGTGCTGGCCGATAATCGGTTTCGCCTGAGGGATGCTTATTATCAGAGCATGTACCCGCTCATTCCTTTCATCCTGGTGCTGCTGGTCATTAGCCTGCAAATGTTACCACTGGTGATTGGCACCGCCATTTACGCCACGGTGATTGCCAATGGCATTGCGGTAAACTTGTTCGAGCGAGTCATTTGGCTGGTGCTTTTTGCCGGACTGGCCAGCATCAGCCTGCGTTTTATCAGTTCCTCGTTTTTTGCGCTGTATATTGTGACGCTGCCGGATATGGCGCCCATCAAAGCATTGCGTACGGCGCGTGACCTAGTACGGGGTCGCCGCTGGTCTGTACTCCGTAAGATCATCTGTTTGCCGCTTATTTTGCTGGTTATCGCTGCCATTATTATGCTGCCCATTATCACCTGGCTAACGCCGCTGACACAGTGGATTTTCTTTATATTGACGACATTTACGCTGGTTGCTGTCCATGCTTACATGTATACGATGTACAGGGAGTTACTACGTGAATAAGCAACAGGCTGAAGACCGGATTGCAAAGTTGCGCGATCTTATCAACGATTATCGTTACCACTATCATATACTTAACGAATCAATTATGAGCGAGGAGGCGGCGGACAGTCTCAAACATGAGTTGACGCACCTGGAAACTGAATTTCCTGATCTCATCACACCTGACTCTCCGTCACAGCGGGTGGCTGGTGCGCCCTTGCCGGGTTTTCAGCAGGTGGAGCACAGCACCCGGATGCTCAGCCTCAATGATGTGTTTAGTGAAGCCGAGGTATTGGCTTGGGAAGAGCGCATCAAAAAGCTGCTGCCAGATAGCACAAAGCTGGAGTATTTCGCGGACATTAAAATGGACGGGCTAGCCTGCGCGCTCGTGTACGAAGATGGCTTGCTGGTTCGTGGTATCACGCGCGGTGACGGTTTTGTCGGCGAAGACGTGACCGCTAATGTGCGAACCATTGAGTCCGTGCCGCTGCGACTAAAGGCGGACAAAAAATACGAAGCCTTGCTCCGCGGACGCACAGAAATCAGGGGTGAAATCGTTATGTACAAAGCAGATTTCGCAAAACTTAACGAGTTAAGAGTTAAGGAAGGCAAATCGTTGTTTGCCAATCCTCGTAATACGGCTGCTGGGACCATTCGACAGCTTGATCCCAAGCTTGTCGTTAGCCGGCCATTGCACCTTCGGGGCTACGACATGCTGCGCGTCGATGCCAGTGACGTACCAACGTATGACTATGCCTACAAGGCCATGCGCGGTCTTGGTTTCTTGGTCAGCAGCGAGGCCAGAGTGCTAAAAAACGTTGTCGATATCGTACCCTATGTGGAAGCATGGGAGACCAAGCGCCAGGAGTTGCCGTTCAATACAGATGGTCTGGTGGTAAAAGTTAATGATCGCCGGCTCTACCAGCGATTGGGTGTTGTTGGTAAAGCGCCGCGAGGCGCCATCGCTTACAAATATGCCGCTGAGCAGGCCACCACAAAAGTGAAGGATATTTTCGTCTCCATTGGACGGACGGGCGCTGCTACGCCAGTCGCCATACTCGAACCGGTAGTCGTAGCTGGCAGTACGGTGCAGATGGCGACACTGCACAATGAAAGCGAAGTGCACCGCAAGGACATTCGAATTGGTGACACGGTTATCGTTCATAAAGCCGGCGACATTATTCCTGAAGTAGTTGAGCCCTTAATTAAACTGCGTGATGGCTCTGAAAAGATTTTCAAGATGCCATCGCATTGCCCGGAGTGCAATACTAAACTCGTTAAGTTAAAAGCCGAAGACGCCGTCTGGCGCTGTCCAAACGATGCCTGCCCGTCGCGATCATGGAAACGCATTGAGCACTATGCCAGCAAGGCGGCGCTCGACATTGAAGGTCTGGGCGAGAAAAACGTCATCGCTTTGCTCAATGCTGAACTTGTTAAGGATACGGCCGATATTTACACGCTAAAGAGTGAAGCTGTGCTAAAGCTCGATCGTTTCGCGGAAACTTCCGCCAACAAACTGGTCAATGCCATCCAGGCTAAAAAGGAACCGCCGCTCAGCCGCTTCGTGTACGGACTTGGAATCAGGCACATCGGCGTGCAGACAGCCCTCGATCTGGCGAACCATTTTCGAACTCTCGACAAACTGAGCCAGGCTACCATTGACGAGCTTGGCGGCGTTGAAGGTATTGGTGAAGTGGTGGCGGAGTCTGTCGTGGAATGGTTTAGTGAGCCGCGCAACCAAAGGCTTCTCAAAAAGTTCCATACATTTGGCGTCCGCCCGCAAGCGGTTAAGCGAGTTGGTGGCAAGCTCAGTGGCCAAAACTTCGTCGTTACCGGCACTTTGGAGCACATGAGTCGCGAAGAAGCGGCGGAACGCATCAGAGCCGCCGGCGGCACCTTCCAGAGTTCGGTCGGCAAGGATACTGACTATCTGGTGGTGGGAGCTAATGTGGGCGCCAGCAAGCTGGCCAAAGCCGCCAAACTAGGGACCAATCAGCTTGACGAAGCCGCCTTTCTTAGGCTGCTCAATCAGTAGGCGTGTCTTTTCCAGCTAAAACCATTTGCAAGTTTAGCCGGCGAGCATATAGTACCAGGTAGTAAAAAGGGAGGGTACGCATGCATTGGGATATTAACGTGGGGGCCGGACTGGTCGCGGGTGTGGCGGCGATGGTGCCCGGAGCAGTCATCTATTCGCCAAAAGTACTTGGTAACGCCTGGATGAAGGAAATTAACCATAAGCCGGGTGAAGGCGGTAGCCCGAGCGTCGCAGTTGCCAAAATGTTTGTTACTTCACTGATCAATGGGCTGATTGCCTCGCTGATCGTTTTCTCGTCCGGCACCAACAACTTCGCTGACGCCGTCCGTTTGACGATGCTGAGTGTCGGTTGGTTTTGGGTCTCGAGTAGCCTAATGCTGGTTTTCTTTGAAAATCGCAGCTGGAAATGGTTCCGAATCAGTGTCACCAGTCACCTATTTACGGCGGCCGCCATTGGCATCGTGCTGGGGTTTTTCGTGAAGTAGCCGGAGCCGAGTTGTTATAAACTAAATAGTATGGGCACACGTAAAGGCACGACCCTCTATTGCTTTTCACCACCGGTGATGATTGCCACTATGGTAACCGAAACGGCGTTGGCCGTTTATACGCTTTGGCGATACAAGCTGTCGCCGACGGTGCGCCTAGCAACACTGACCTTGCTGATGCTGGCTGCCTTTCAGCTGGCTGAGTATTTCGTGTGTACCGGCTCGGTCGGGCACACCATTGTTTGGTCACGTATCGGGTTTGCGGCCATCACATTTTTGCCGCCGCTGGGGCTGCATTTGGTGCATCGGGTCGCCAATAAACCGACGGGCCGGTTGGTCTATACGGCCTATGCTTCCATGGCAGCTTTCGTGGTCTTTTTCTTAGCATTCCCGAACGTTTTTGATAACTACCAATGTACGGGGAACTATGTGATTTTTCATCTACGCTCACACGCCGGCGGGGTGTACTGGGTGTATTACATGGGGTGGATCTTCACCAGCATCGTGCTGGGTGTGCGCTGGGCAAACCAACTGATGTGTCAGGAAAAGACGCGTCAACTGCTGGCTGTCCGTGGACTGATTATCGGCTGGTTTGTGTTCCTGATACCAACGGCTATCGCCAATATTGTCAACCCGGGCACCAGGGCCGGCATTCCAAGCGTCATGTGTGGCTTCGCGGTGCTCTTCGCTTTGATTCTGGCGCTCTACGTTTTGCCCAAGATTGCGGAATACAAGACGATTGAAGCGCCAAAAGGCAGCTAAGCCGTGTATACTTATATGTAGTTAAGCATAAACGGAAAAACCATGCCCCCTGAGGAGTTACCAGAGCGGCCAGGCGCTGAACCGGCGCGGCCCAGTGAGCGGATAGCTCGCGACAACCTGCAAGCGCGCCCTTGGCGACGCCCGCTTGAGCCAGTCAGAGAAAATCGTGAGGTGCCGCCGACGCCCGCTATGCCACCAGCGCAGCCCGGCCCGCCACCGGCTGCTTCGCCGCAACCAGCGCCCTTGCCAACGCCTAGTTCCAGCGAGCAGCCAACAATAGCCCCCCCACCGCCACCAACTGAGCAATCCGCGTCTGTACCAGGGCCTGCTGCAGCCCCCAAACCCCAAGCTGCTAAAAATCGCCGCCGCTTTATACTGCCGATCGTGGTGGTGCTGGTAGTGCTGTTGGCCGGAGCCGGCACCGCCGCTTGGCTCCACGAACAAGCCATCAGGAATAACCCCGATACCGCACTCCAAGATGCCTTGCTGGCCGACATGACGCTGAACCAGGTTCAAGTCCAAACGAACGCCGGCGTCACGAGCTCCCAAGTGCTCTACGATTTCAGCACAGCGGGCAAACCGCTGGTCAGCAATCAAGCGACTATAACGCTGGCCGGTTCACAGTTCCAGATCGCTGGCTATGGTTCACTGCAAAACACCTATGTGAGCTATACGAAACTGCCTGCCAAAGTCTCGCCCGCCATCAGCTCCGCAATACTTAATGCCTGGGTCCAGCTGCGATCTAATGGCACTTTGCCGACCGGCGTAAACCCGACGCTAGCCAATGTGGCTGATCCGCGCTATCAGAGTTTCGGCCTGGTCGTAGTCGGTAATTATCCGCTGAAAACGCGTCAGCAAGTGGTGAATTTCTTGGTGTCCAACAAAGCCTATGCCTATGACCGGGCACGTGTCACACACACTGTGCTGAGCGGTGTCAAAGTGCTTGCATATCCGGTTACGCTGAACACTGGCTTTATAAAAGTCGCCAATCAAAGCGTGGCCGTGGGTCTGAATTTAACGCCAGCCGACGTGCAAGCGGCTTCCGATGCGCTTAATGCCTTCCGCGGCGCCAAGGCCACTTTGTATATCGATGTAGCCACCCACCATATCCGTCAGCTAACAGTCAACCAAAACGGCCAGACAACTACGTATGCGTATAGCCACTTCAACAATGTAACCTTGCCAAATGAACCAGCTACCAAGCTGACGTGGCAGGAGTTCAGCCCGCTTCAGGCTCAGCTGGAAGCACCAGCCCATCTGGCAACAGCTGCAACCCCCACCAAAAAATAGTCCCAAAACCTTGACAAACTCCGGTATTTAATTATGCTTAATATAGATCGTGCGTTAGCTAGCGGCGCGTGAAACAAAAATCAAAACAAAAATTTTTATCGCCCGCCGCCGGGTGGGCACGCACGAACGAGAGAGGCCGGGCCCTTGGCTCGGCTCTCTTTCGGTATAAAGACAAGGACACAACGACCTAACGACATGATCAAGTATTACTATAAGAGTCTGCGCGGCGAAGGCATCACCGAGCTGCCGCAGCCCAAGCCCGGCACTTGGGTGTACGTCGAAGCGCCCACCGAAGCAGAAATAGCGCAATTGGTCACCCGCTACAAACTTGAAGCCGGGCATGTGCAAGATGCGCTTGACGAAGATGAAGTGCCGCGTCTGGAGCGTGAGGATGAGCAGACGTATATTTTTGTCCGTTACGCGTATAAGAAAGCTGATGGGGAGTTGGACACGGCGCCGCTGCTCGTAATTTTTGACAAAACTCTTTTGGTCACTATCTCCAAGGCGCCGCTGCCGGCCGCCGCTGCTTTACTACGCGGCCGGGTCTCATTTGCGACCACGCAGCGCACCAAGCTGATTTTGCTGGTGTTATCGCATATCAGTGACCAGTATGATTTCTTCATCAGTCAGACAGGCCGCAAAATTAAGGCCATTCGCTCCCGTCTCCGAAGCCAGGGCGTGACCAACCAGGACCTGATTGATTTCGCCACGATCGAGGATGAATTGAACGAATTTCAAAGCTCTTTGCAGCCCACTAATGCCACGCTGCGCCGCTTGCTCGTCGGTCGTCAATTGCCGTTGTTCGAAGAAGATACTGACATTGTCGAGGATTTACTGCTGAACAATGAACAGTCAATCGAAGCCATCCGCTCCAATCTGCGCTCCATCGAAAACATCCGCGAAGCTTACTCGGCCATCAGCGCCAACAACCTGAACCGCATGCTGACCATCCTGACGATTGCCACCATTTTGATCTCGATTCCCAGCGTAGCCATGGGCATCTTCAGCCTTAATATCCCCATTCCGCTCCAGACCACCCACTGGATATTCTGGGTAATCTTGGGCGTCAATATTACGCTGATGGGTACCGTGCTCTACGTGGCTCGCAAGAAAAAGATTATTTAGACCAGTCTCTTGGATTTTGACCCCTGTTTTGATAGAATTAATGAGCCTAAGGGGATATAGCTCAGTTGGCTAGAGCGCTTGCATGGCATGCAAGAGGTCGGGAGTTCGAGTCTCCCTATCTCCACCATTATCTAAAACGACACTTCGTTCGTGTCTACATAAAGCTCCGCTGGAGCTTTATGGGTTCAAGTCCCCGTATCTCCACCAGTATTTACAACAACACTTCGTTCGCGTCTAAAAACAGTTCGCAGGACTGTTTTGCCCGTATCTCCACCACATGAAATCAAACCCGGTAAACCGCCCGGGTTTTTAAATATATCCTATGAACACTTTGAGCAAAACCATGAGTAAAAACTTGACATAAGCAGTATCGACGTGTAAACAGTAGGTAACGGCCATTATAATGTGAGGCTTTCGGGCTGAATCAAAACCAGGCTATAAACAGGCAAAAATTAAATGGTTAAAAAGTCGCTTACTAGCAAAGAATCACCGAAAGATAAAAAAGTTGGAGTTTCCATGTCTGCATCGGGTTTATCAATAGGGAAGCATCGTCTTTCCATAGTTACCATATTTATTTTTATTGCTATTTTCGCCGGTCTCGGCACGTTGTATCTGCACCGTTCACATGCGCTGAGCTGTAACTCGACGGTCAGTCCTGGCGCTGATCTTTCCTCAGCCTTTAATGCGCTGGGGGCCGGTCAAACGCTTTGTCTGAACAGCGGGGCATACAACGCTAGTTCGCCGCCCGAATATTCTTTCCAGAACTCCAAGGGGGTCACCATGGCGGCGGCGCCGGGGGCCACTCCGGTCGTCCATGGTTGGCCTTATGTGACGGGAGCAAACTCGACGTTTACTGGCATCACCTGGATCCTGGATGGCGGCACTGGTTCGGTGACTAATCACTGCGGGCCTAGCGGCGTGTATAACGCTGGCTTTCCTGTGCACACCAACGGTACCTTCCAGATTCAGGCCAATGGCGTTACACTGAGCCACAACGACATCTCCGAGAAAGGTCTCACTCAAAGCTACCGTGGCGTGGGGGTGTCGGTTGGCTTTGGCGGTACTGTTAGTAACGTTAGGATCTTCAACAACCGGATTCACGACGTCGGCGACTGCGGCGAAGAGGACCACGCCATCTATCTTGGCTACGCAAGCGCCCCACAGGTGTATGGCAACTGGCTGTACGATGTGCCGGCTGGTACTGGAGTTGAGCTTGAATATTCGGTTAATAATGCGCAGATATACTCCAATGTTATTGACCACGTCTCAGCCGGCTTTACGCTTTCCGGTTCCTCGAGTGGTAACCAAATTTATCACAATGTAATCACCAACGTGCAGGGCAATCACGGTATTCCAACCAGTAGTCAGGGAACGGGCTGTGCATCTGGCTGTGGCGTGTGGACGTATGGGTTGTCGGGCAGTAATCCCTGGTCGGCCAACGACTACTATCCAAACTCGGGCAGCGGTATAATCAGCGGCGGTTCGCAGAGCGGCATCAGTAATGGTGGCGGTAATCTAAATTGCAATCCTGGCTACACCACGCCGTTCACTGGCAATCCACCCCAGACCGGCCAGGACAGCGGCAATGTACCTGACTACCGCGTCTCATCCAGCTCGTGTGTCGCGTCATTTGGCTTATGGAATGGTGATATAGGCGGCACCACGCCTACACCGACGCCTACACCTACCCCCACCCCGACACCGACGCCCACGCCGACTGGCAGCGTGCCCGCCACGCCTGCGGGCGTTACGGCCAAGGGTGGCAGCAACAACGTGACCGTCCACTGGACCGCCAATGCAGCCAGCAACAGCGTCACGCACTACAACGTCTACCGCACCGACCAAACCTTCTCCGGACCTTGGGCCACCGTGACTACACCCAGCTTCACCAATGCTGATCAAATCACCAACGGCACACAGTACTGCTACCAGGTTACCGCGGTGAACGCCACCGGTGAATCGGCGAAATCCGCGCAAGCCTGCGCCACGGCCGGCGACAGCACGCCGCCAACAATCACGCTCTCCAAGCCGCCTGCCAACAGCACAGTGAGTGGTGCTGCCGTCGCTATCGCCGGAACCAGCAGCGACAACGGCTCAGTAACCAGCGTTCAGCTACAGGCAGATGGCCAGAACCTCGGCCCGGCGCTGACAACCAACCTGGCAAGCTTTGCAGCTTCTTGGGACAGCACCACGGTGACTAATGGATCGCACAGCCTGAGCGCCGTGGCCACCGATAACACTGGCAACAAGGCCACATCAAGCGTCACCGTCAACGTGGCCAACACTGTGGCGACGCCGCCCCCATCGACAACGCCTCAGGCACCATCAGGGTTAGCGGCCTCACCCGGCAATGCCACAGTCGGTCTGCGCTGGAACGCCGTAACCGGCGCTACACACTACAATGTTTACCGCACCGACCAAACCTTCTCCGGACCTTGGGCCACCGTCACCGGCACCAGCTTCTCCAACGCTTCAGCAGTCGTCAACGGTACTCAGTACTGCTATCAAGTGACGGCGGCAAATAGTGGTGGCGAGTCAGCCAAGACGGCGCCCGTCTGCGCCACGCCAGGCGACAGCACACCACCAACCGTTTCTCTTAAGACTCCGGCTAATAATACGGCCGTCAGTGGCAAAACAGTAACCATCAGCGGCACGGCAGCCGACAACAGCAGCCTGTCTCGCGTTCAGGTTGAAGTCGACGGTCAAAACTTGGGTACTGCATTGACGACCAACCTGTCGAGCTTTAGCGTCACCTGGGACAGCACCACCGTACCGAACGGCAGCCATACGCTGACCGCGGTAGCCGTGGACGGCGCAGGCAACCAGGCTTCCTCGAGCGTAGTAGTCAGTGTCTCGAATGGCGACACCACGCCACCTTCAACGCCAACCGGTTTGTCGGCCACGGCTACAGCCTACAACAAGGTTTCACTCGCCTGGACCGCCAGTACGGACAACGTCGGCGTGGTCGGCTATGCCATCGTCCGTAACGGCGTTACGATTGCCACCACTACCACCAGTACGCCTACCTATAGTGATGGCACGGTGACCGGCAACACTGCCTACATCTACCAGGTCATTGCGCTGGACGCCGCCGGCAACCACTCCACCGCATCGGCAGGCGCTGGCCTGACAACACCTCAGCCACCAGACTCAACGCCACCGTCTACTCCAGGCGGCCTGACGGCCACCGCGGTTTCCTCCGCCCAGGTTAACCTCAGCTGGCAGGCGAGCAGCGATAATACCGGTGTGGCTGGCTATCTCATCTACCGCAATGGTTCACAAGTGGCTAAGGTTACCACCACTAGCTTCGGTGATGCCAACTTGTCATCGGCTACCAGCTACAGCTACTACGTGGTCGCCCTGGACGCTGCCGGCAACCAGAGTAGTCACTCGACGACCGTTACAGCCACCACGGCCGCAGTGGTCTCCACTAGTGCTCCAAGCGTCCCAACTGGCGTGACCGCCACTGGCGGCAATGCCGAAGTGGTGCTGACATGGAGTGCCAATCCAGCCAAAGACACGGTAACGAAGTACAACGTCTATCGCACCGACCAGGCCTTCACACTGCCTTGGGTAAGCCTATCAGGCACCAGCTTTACAAACATCGATAGCGTCAGCAACGGCACTCGCTACTGCTACCAGGTAAGTGCCTCAAACACTTCCGGCACCAGCGGAAAGAGTGCCCAGGTCTGTGCTACGCCTTCAGCGCATGTCCCAGCTGTGCCCAGCGGCCTAACCCTGACTAAATCGAGCAGCGGCGTCAGCGTGATCCTGAACTGGCAAGCCAACAACGCTGCCGACAGTGTTACGCACTACAATGTCTACCGCACCGACCAAACCTTCACCACCCCCTGGGCCCAGCCGGCCGGCACCAGCTTCACCAACGCCAGCAACATCGTCGCCGGTCAACAGTACTGCTATCAATTAAGCGCCACCAACAGCACGGGCACCAGCGCCAAGGATGCGCCCGTCTGTATAGGTATGTAAAAGGGAGTAGATCGCATGGCAAGTCAGAATCAGGACGCATTACCAGAGGCACTCCCAGAGAGTTTGCCGACCAGATCCGGTCAAAGAAAGAAAGCGCTACTGGCCACTATAATTTTTGTGGCACTCGTGGTGGTGATCAGCCTCATCACCTTCGTCCGCGTCGTCCAAAAACCAGCAGCCAAGATAGACATTACCAGCAGTAGCTTTACACCGGAAACGCTGCAAGTGGCCAAGGGCTCAAAGGTCACCTGGACCAACACCGACAGCGTGGCCCACCGCTTAGCCGCCGAACCTTTCCCGCTTAACAACAGCATCCCCGGCTTCAACAGCAATATCGTACTCCAACCACACGACAGCTACACCCTTCAGTTCAGCAAAGCCGGCACCTATCACTACTACGACTACAAAGATCACTTCAACATGACCGGCACCGTAATCGTCAAATAAGACGCTGTTCAGCACAATGCGGTCGTTAACCAGTTGCATTCTTTAAGCTTGCCGCCGTACAATTAGGTTGTAACCGGAGGAAGCAATATGGCGGGCTTAATCATTGTATTTATCATTATTGTGCTTATTATCATCGGTAACGGTGTGCGGATTATCAATCAGTACGAGCGGGGTGTGGTTTTTCGCTTGGGCAAAGTTCGGGACGGTGTCAAACAGCCGGGTTTGCGGCTCATCATTCCGATTGTGGATCAAATGCGTAAGGTGCCGCTGAGGATTGTGACCTTGCCTATCGACCCGCAAAAGATTATTACCAAAGATAACGTCTCGATCGACGTGGCCGCGGTAGCGTACTATCAAATCCAGGACCCGGTGAAGTCAATCGTTGAAATTGAAAACGTCGTGTCAGCCATTTATCAGATCGCGCAAACTACCGTGCGCAACGTGGTCGGCCAAAGCAGCCTGGATGAAGTTTTGAGCGAGACGGTCAGCATCAACGACAAAATAAAGGGTATTCTCGAAGTCGCCACCGCTAAATGGGGCGTCTACGTCAACGCTGTCGAAGTCAAAGACATCAAACTACCCGACAGCATGCAGCGAGCCATGGCTAGTCAGGCCGAAGCCGAGCGTGAAAAGCGTGCTAAAATCATCGCCGCGGAAGGCGAACAGCTCAGCGCCACTAAGCTAGGCGAAGCCGCCGACATCATCGCCGCGCACCCAATCGCCTTGCAGCTCAGGAATCTGCAAGTCCTGAACACCATCGCCGCCGAACAGAACAGCACCATCATTTTCCCGAGCCAATTCCTCGACACCATCCAGAGCGTGAAGGAATTCCTGGCCAAAGAGCAGAAATAGCCCAGGCTGCGAGCTCTCGGACATATGTAGTGCTATGAAAACAAGTGACATTCCCAGCCCGTACTATCGTGTTTCGCTGAAAGCGATAATTTTTGACAGCCGCGCCCGCCTGCTGGTGGTCGAATATGACGATGGCGGTTGGGGCTTGCCCGGGGGTGGCTGGGAACACGGTGAAACCATGCAACACTGTTTACGTCGGGAGCTCATGGAAGAACTGGGCGTCGGTATCAAGCACATCGATTTTACCAGCATATATCCCTATAGTGCGCCTGGATCGGGCGGCGGCATGCAGCTGAAATTGGCCGTACCGGTTGAGCTGAACGATTACGACTTCATTGTGGGTGATGACGTGGTAGCCTACAAGTTTGTGACGGCGCCAGAGCTGGCTCGACTCGATATGTCGCTACCGGAAGTGGGCCTCAAAACGCACATTGAGCGCCTGTGGGCTGACCGCTAGTTGAAAAATGCTGCTCTCATCTGTAAAATAACAGGTTGGCGGCGCTTTAGCTCAGTTGGTAGAGCAGCGGCCTGAAGAGCTATCGGTAAGAGTCCCTTCGGGCACAAGGCTCTTCGTGTACATTCCCAAATTAAACGTGTGGCGCTTTAGCTCAGTTGGTAGAGCAGAGGCCTGAAGAGCCTTGTGTCCCCAG
>CAZHJG010000020.1:0-15316 GCA_964533425.1 uncultured Candidatus Saccharibacteria bacterium
GATACGGAATACGTGGAATATCTTCAGCCATCAGTTTTTTGCTGGCGAAATCAGTTACCAGATGCTTGATCAATGGGTCCGTGAGCGCGCGAACTTCTTCGCCATCCTCAACGAATGACATTTCGAGGTCCAGCTGATAAAACTCGCCGTAGAGCCGATCCGCTCGCGGATCTTCATCGCGGAAGCAGGCTGCTAGTTGGTAATATCGCGACACGCCGCCGACCATCAAGAGCTGTTTGAACTGCTGCGGGGCTTGCGGTAAAGCGTAAAACTTGCCGGGATGAACACGCGACGGAATCAGAAAGTCGCGGGCGCCTTCCGGGCTAGAGTTGGCCAGAATCGGCGTCGAAACATCGATGAAATCGTTATTTTCCATGTACTGGCGCATGGCCCGATAGTAGTCGGCACGCTTCTTGAGGATTTCCTGCATTTTCGGCCGGCGCAGATCGAGGAAGCGGTATTTGAGCCGCAGATCTTCGTTAGCCAAAGTCTCGCCGTGAATTTGGATCGGCAAAGCTTCGGAACGATTCAAAACTTTGAGCTCATCGAGCTTGATCTCAATATTGCCCGTCGCGATGTTCGGGTTTTTCAGATCCGCCGCGCGTTCGCTCACCAAACCAGTCGCTTCAATAACAAACTCGTCGCGCACCTGTTCGGCGGTTTTGAATGTGTCGGCGTTCTCCGGCTGCACCACCAGCTGCGCCACGCCAGTATGGTCACGTATATCAATAAAAATCAGCCCTCCATGGTCCCGCCGCGAATGCACCCAGCCTTTGACGGTGACGGTTTTGCCGACTTGCTTAACAGAATCTGTTACTAGCGTTCTCATCAGGGGTTATTTTAGCACTTGTCCACTGATCTGTCGCCTAGTTCTATGCGAGCGGCGCGGAAAAGCGCCCGGTGCCCCATAAGCTCATTTTCATCCCGAACGATCTCGCCACCATTAGTAGGCGTGTTATTAACTAAATAGCGCCTTGCGTTTTCGGGTGCCGATGACTCAATAAAATCATAATTTATCGACATGATCCTTTTTGTCTCGCCGCTATCTTCATCATGGATAACATTTTCTGCAAAAAGCCGTCCCCACAAAGAAGGAACGTCATTTGGAGATTTTTTAGAGGCCAACACCCGGCCTCCAACAGCTTTAAACTTCCACCCATTAACTACTTCTGCGTTACCGAAGCCATTAGAAACCTCAGGCGGAATTGCCTCAACAGACGATGTCAAAATGAGCCCGGTTTGGGCTGTCATGGATCCTATATATTTCACTATTGGATCAGTTAATCGTAAGGGGCGCTCTTTTAACCTGCGCATCATGTTCTGTCGGAACTTTGGGAATGGTGGAACAGCAATTTTAAGCATAAAGGCTCCTAAGTCGGAGGCTTCCTTGCAAGCAAGGTCTAGCGGATCCGTGAGACTATAATTCTCCAGCTGCTCATCCTTAGCAAATGAAGCCTCGGCCAGACGCACAATCCCCAGGTCACGAGCATGCTCCGAGCTTTCCAGTAGCTCAAGCGCTGCCCGTCTAAAAGAAGATAGCTCTTCACTCATGAAGCAATTTTATAGCTCATAAAATCATTAAACAAAAGCGTTAATCGTCTTTTGAGCTCAGATTGTCCGGAGATTCTTGCTGTTCTTCGGAAGATTTTTCAGATGATTTGACCTTCGGATATCTAGCTGCGACAGCCGCGAGGTTGGCGTATTCTTCAAAGTCATCACCCGGCATGTGGCCGAGCAGTTCTTTGAGAATGTTTTCGATGGTGACGATGCCGATGTACTCTTCAAAGCTGTTTACTACCACGAAGACTGGCTTGTTGGTAACGAAGAAGGCGTGCAGCGCCTGGCCTAGATTGTCGTTTTCATGCAGGTAGTATGCCGGGGCTTCCATGACATCGCCGACCCGCCCGTTGCTTTGCAAGCCAAGTTGCTTGATACTCAGGGTGCCGACGAATGCGCCCTTGGTTGTTTCGCGAACCAAAGCGTAGTTCTGCTTGCTTTCGTGCAGCTCGTTAATCAGTACCGGGCCGATCGTGTCACCGGCCACAACCGACTGAATCTCTTTGCGCGAAGTTACAATATTGCCGACTTTGCGCTCACTAAATTTAAGCGCCCGCTTGATAATCTCCAGCTCTTCATTGCTCAGCCGGCTATCCGTTTGCCATTGTTGCCGTTCTATAAGATCCAGCATGTCATCACGCTCAAACAACTGGGTGTGTTTCGGGCCAATGTAGCGCCGCTCAACAATGTTCGCACCGCGGCTCAGCAACGGATGCAGATAGTTAAGCAGCCAGACGAGTGTAGGTGTTACCATCATTGCCAGGCGCGTGCCAAGCTTCGAGACCCGTGAAGCAGGCAAGTACGAAAAAGCAACCCACAGCACCGGACCGACAATGAGAATGCTAACCCACACCGGCAATTGCCGGGCAAAGAGAATAATGCTGCCGGCGCTGGTGAGTCCAATATACAGCCATAGTAAGCTGCGCAAACTGCTATCGTACGCCGCAGCCCGGTATAACTGCGCGGCGACCGGGTCATGCCTTTCGGCCCGGCGTTTCAGTTCACGCAGCGGTAGGTGAAAGTAGGCCTTGCGCACCACCACGCCACCAAGAGCCAGGACGAGCAGAACGAGCGCAAAGATATAGTTGGTCATGCTTCTTTAGCTTATACGTTGTTGTGGTGATTGGGAAGTACTGGCGGTTGAGGTCATAACTCATTTACCATTAGCAATTAGCCTGTAGCCATACGTTTGCCATTGGCTTGTAGCCATTGAAGCGCAGTGTGGGCTCAATGGCTAATTGATACTGGATAATGTATGGCGAATGGTACATGGCTAACTTGCTAATAATTGCTGGGTTACTGGCCAGTGGAGCTGCCCGTGGATGTCTGTGGCGCCTTCTTGGCAATTTCGGTTTGGATGACCTTTTCGACAGCAGCTGCGCCGTTTGGATATGGCAGCGTTACCTGCTTGCCGTCGAGGAAGAAGGTTGGTGTGCCGGTGATGCCCAACTTGTTGCCCTCGGACATGTCGGCGTTGATGAGGTTGTTGACCTTGTCGCTGGAGTAGTCAGTCTTAAACTGCGTCACGTTAAGCCCAAGCTGGGAGGCGTACTGGTTGAAGAAGGGGGTTGGGTCACTTGAGGTCGACCACTGCGATTGGTTTTCGTATAGCGCGTCGTGCATCTGCCAGAATTTGTTCTGCAGCGCTGCGGCTTCGGCGGCTCGGGCACCAGCAAAAGCGTTTTGGTGAATACTAGTGAGCGGGAAGTTACGGAACTGGAAGGTTATCTGCTGGTTAAGATCTTGTTGCACCTGCTTGATAACAGGGTACGCCTGGCCGCAGAATGGGCATTCATAATCACCGTATTCTACGAGTGTCACCTTGTCCTGACCTTCGCCCTCAACGTGTTGCGTCAAAGTACCGGTGCTGCCCGAATTTTTACTGCCATTGGACTTATTGCCGGTCAGCGCGAACACACCAATAAACAACAGAACGATGACCACAATCACCCCTATGAACTGCTTGGACATATGTATTTCACTCCATCAAGATTTACTCGACCCATTATACATTATGAAACTTAGAATTCAGCTTAAGTCAGCGAGATGTACAGCCAGTGTTGGTCGCTGTAACGCTGCACGCTCTGTAGCAAGCCTTGCGCGTATTCCCGTTTACGCAAGGCGCTACGGATTTGCTGAGAGGTAACGCTTGTTGCTTGGCTACTGAACAGACGAACGGTAGGCTGCACCGGTAACTTTGCCAGCTCGTCCTTCACCTGGTCTTCAGTCTCATGCCCACGCACGCCAATGACCAGTTCACTGGTAGTCAGCAGTCGTTCCACATCCGGCCATTCTGACAGATAGGTGACGAGATCGGAGCCGAGTAGGAAAACCAGCTGATGGTCCGAGAAAATTTTCTGCAATCTCGGCAGTGTTCGTCCCACGCTGAAACTGATGTCTGGCAGTTCCAGGATTCGGAATCTCGGATGCGGCTTGATAGCCCGGCGCAGCATGGCTACGCGATGCCCGAAGTGCTCTACGCCCTGCTTGTACCGCGGCCGGCGCTCGGGCAAGAAATACAGCTTGTCCAGCTTCGCCTGCTCCATCGCTTGCAGCGCGAAACTGATGTGCCCGGCATGCACCGGATCGAATGTCCCGGCATATATACCGATTCGCTTAGGGCTTTTGATTGAGGTCATGAGAGGCCCTGGGTGTTATAGTCATAATTTTCAATTTTCATTCAATTCCCATGGCTTCAAACTTCCAATGCCTAAATACCTGGCCATCAATATCGCGGTATTTGAAACTTGGTTTTTGCAATTTGGAAATTGATTGAAAATTGCAAAATTAGAGCTTGAAAATTGCGTTTTAGCCATCGAGCGGCGCTCCCTCGCAACAACGCGTCTGATGAAAACAGCTCGGGCACATAAAATGTCCGTGCACCGGCTCGATAGGGTAAAATCCGCAAGCATCACAGAAAAGATAAGGCGATTTTTCGGCCACCATTTCAGCGTACGGGTCGTACTCCTCCGCCGTTTTTTGCTCATCATTCATATTATGTAATTATACGCTTAGACAGCTGTGAAATTAATGCTTAGCTAGCCTGCTCCGCCCGCTTTTTTGTCGCAAGTGCGACAAAGTCCACAGGGCCCGCACATTTTTGGTTTTTCTTCTTGCTTGGGCGATGGTTGGCAAACAACACAGTACATTTTTTTGTTAAAACTGTACTTTTCGCCTTTGAAAATTGACGATTTAACCTCTTCGCTGCTCTGTTTCAGGAAGCTTTCGCCCCCAGCGCAGCCCGGCATTGTTCTGCCCTGCAGCGCAGCCTCATTCGTATTGTTATACATATGGTTCATTACCTGTATCGCTTGTATTGAGCCGACAATGCCCCGGTTAATGCCCCGGTATGTTGGCCCGACTTCACTTGTTTCGCCACTGGCAAGCTTGCTCATAGCTTGCCACGTTCCGTATCGTTGCGCGGCAATTATTGTCGAGAGTCCCGGGCTGTGTTGGGGAGTTATTTGCGGGGCATCGAGTAAATCTTGCAGAGCACAGACTTCTTGGTAATCCAAGCAGTCAAGCTCTCGCAGCGCTCTTGATACGCTGAGTCGTATAAGCGTATCAAGGTTTCCGGTCCTTAGGCTATTGGCAATGCCGCGGTGTACGTCGACTATTAATCGTAAATGGTTCTGGGCGTGTTTATCTAAAAATTCAACGGCCTCAAAAGCGTCATTGGCGTTCATGGCCGTAGGGTCGTTATTGAGCTCTCTGTATTGGCTCAGGACATTGTCAATAAATGCATTTCTCTCTTCTGCGGAGGAAGCCTGGAACCTAACTCTGTGTGCTGGCATATCA
The DNA here is from genome assembly GCA_964533425.1 of uncultured Candidatus Saccharibacteria bacterium. GTDB lineage: Bacteria > Patescibacteriota > Saccharimonadia > Saccharimonadales > UBA4665 > CAZHJG01. The sequence continues at coordinate 5,356 of CAZHJG010000020.1, forward strand.
TGGCTTTGCTCAGTTTGAGACGCATCTACGCCATGTCCTTTGAGCAGCTTCTTGTAGGTCGCCAAGCTGCTCCTATCGATACTGACGTCGACGCATTCCAGTTCGTCATCGCTTACTTTTCGATAAAACCAGGCGTACGAGCGCCGGTTCTCAGGCCAAAAGCCCAGTCGCCGTGCCGTTGCATCATCCAATTCCTCCTCGTACGGGCTAACTACCATGAAGCCCTCGCCGATTTTTCCTTGAGCCATCAGTGTGTCAAAGTCTTCGCTAATTCTGACGTCATGCTCCCGACGTTTCATGAGCCGCCTAGCCGGCTGATCACCTCTTAAATACTGCTTTTTTGCAGCCAGGTAACCGGCTTGGTTGGTATCAACCATGGTTTGGCCGCCAAAGCTTTGCGTTCTCCCATTTACGACATCAAGACTCCGAACTGTTCGCTGTTGCAAAGCCAGACCTTCGGCCAAATGCGTCTTTTCTTGGTACTCGATGTATTGCTCAACAGCCTCAGGGAAGTGTTGTCCTTCTAAAAATAAGCGTACGCCATACAGATTCTGCTCGACTTGCGGCGAAACCTGATCATGGGATCGTACTTCTCTTTCCAAAATAACCCCCACTCTCGAGACAAGCGGGGAAACTATTCAGACATAGCGATTGCTCTTGCTCGAGAGACTTTCAGGCTGTATCTGACTTATTGCCCGAGGGCAAATTACAGTTGCGGCACAGTGCAGGAATCACACCTGCTTCCAGCTTGTTTTGTTAAATGTGTCTAGTAGTGTAACAGCTCGCCAGTACGCTAGATATAGTATTTATTACCTCAAAGTTTGTAGTTTGTAGTGGATAGTTTATGGAGTCGGCGTACGTCTTGTTATGAGCTGGCAAATATTACGAACCTTCGCAGACTCCACTCACCACAAGCTACAAACTACAAACTACAAACTAATTCATCCTCAAACTATTAAGCGTATTGTAAAACACCGTGTAATCCGGGTTCACTGAGTAGTCCGTGTATGTGAAAAAGAATTTGTGACTGGTGCCGCCAGCTTGGCTCTTCAGAATCACCGTGTTGATGCCGTCCGTGGAACTGGTGCCAATCACATCGCGCTGCCTGTTTGCCTGGTCGCATAAGAAGTTGATACCTTGCCATTTCGCTGGTGCGCCGATGCTGCTCGAGGCAGAGGGTTCGTTCAGCGTGTAGTTTGAGCAATTGTCCGACGCCGAGCCGTCAACCGACAAATGGTCGTTCTCGCCCTCCACGATCAGCACCCGATTTACCGCAAAGTTGACTGGAATGGTGTCTTCGTAAACCTCTATCACCTGTCCGTTCGTCACCTGATCACTACTCTGCCAGGTAAACGAGTTATACGTATGCGGCGGCCGCGGTACCGGGCGCCAGGTGGCCGGCAGGTTCAGCGAAAAATCGCCTTCGTCGTAATGCTTCGTTTGGTTCGAATAGGTTACCTGAGTCGTCAGCGCCCGGGCTTGCGTGATAGTTGTTTTTGGTTTGAGCGCATGCCGGATTGCCACGACGGCCCAGCCGATCAGCGCTACCACGATCACCAAGGCCACAATCCATTTAAGCGCGCGTCGACGCCTGCTTTTTCCGCGTTTGTCTGCTCGATACATACTCTCTTAAGCCGCTTGTTTTTGTTTGAGCGCTTGCAAACGCGGCATGAAACTCTGCGCGGCGCCTTCCAAGCCCAGCACCTTAAGGGCGCCGATCAATACGTACAGATGGTCCAAGCTGGTTTCAACCAATGCGGCACCGCCGTTTTCCACCTGAGCAAAGGCATGTTCAACCTTTTCGATCAGCCATTTCTCTTCCCCGGGCGCGACTTGATTGGTGGTTACTTTGGTTGGCACATCTGTTTTATTGACTACTTCCAACGAGCGTGCTGAATGATCACGTTTTCGCAAATGCCCTCGCTTGATGAGATTGTTAACATGTAAAGCAACCGTGGCGACCGAAGTATAATGCAATCCGTTCATGATTTCTCGATAGCTCGGACTGTAGCCATGCTGAGTGATGAACTGTTCAATGAAATTCAGCAGCTCTTTCTGCTTCTTAGTCGGCCGCACAGCTTTGGTTTCGGCCGGCTGCGGCGGCACAGTCTTTTGTGCACTTGTTTGTTTTTCGTTCATACACCCATTATGCCACAAACGCTGAGGGGTGACACTAGTATGAGCTGACGGCGCAATTGCCCTTCTGGCTACTTGGCAAGTTGCTAGCTGTGATTAGTACTCGTTCAGCGACATGCATCTCAGCGGCGTTGGGGTTCAGCAGATTGGTTGGCAGCGGCAAGCCGAGAAGTATGTACCACGCCGGCCGCGGCAACCCCGGAATGCCTATACCATCCGGCATCATATGCGCCCGACCCAGCTGGTCGATGAATGAAAATAACGCGTCGTCCCATGGACCCCCAGCCCAGCATTTATAAGCCGGGCTCAGCGGGTCATAGAGATCTTCGGTAATACGCATCCTTGGGTCGGCTTTGCCGAGCAGCAATATCATGCGTGCGGCGGCGGCTTGGGCAAGCGTCATTGCACGCACATCGGCCTGAGTCATTTCTGCCGGATTCTTGTGTGCGTCGTTTGACATCGCTCTGGCATTGGCGCAGTTCACGTTAAAACTCATCGGTGTGCCAACCTCGGTAAGTTCCAGGCCGCCTTTGTAGACAGCTTTTAGCATTCCATTGCTGGCCATATCTCGCTCAGCAGCACGGATCTGCTGAATGGCAGTCAGACAGATGATGCCACCGTATGGGTGAAGCGCCTCATACTCCGGCGGTTCCATGCCGTTTGCCTTCAGCAGCATTGACAGGACATGGTAGTAACTTTTCTCGTAACTACTGGGGAACTTCCACATTTCCCCCGCTACGACTTGCTGATGATAACCGGATCGATGATGAAGGGCGAGTGCGTCCTTCTCGGCCACCACGTACTGCTCCGCGGCGAAAAGTGAGCCGCCTTCACTGGCATTAGACAGAAGTCCCCCATTTTCAGGCTCATTTTCGGACGTCCAGAGTGTGTCTTGGCGATTCTCTGCCATTAATACCTTGAGATTGCGCCCTTCGATGCGAAGCCCTTGCTTAAGGCATTCTGCCAGATTGAATTTTGGGTTTCTCGCCAGTTTTTGGCCAGGCTTGGTAATTGGCTTATGGGCACCGCAAATCGCACTTCTGGTGGAAGTATTGACATCTTTATCCGTCAACGTAGTCGTCACGATCACTTTGCCGTGTCTGGTAAAGCGAGCTGCCTCAGCGTTCGCGGCTCGCAATATAAGCCGGCTGCCCGCCAAGTCGCTTTCGTGTATGCCCACTCGTATATTGTCGTTAAAATTGTGGAGCCCTTGCATGGCTGGGGATTGGAGCAGGCTGGCGTCAGGACCGGTTAGGGGTAAGCCTGACAAGCCAAAGCTGACATTCGGCAAGGGGTGCGCCACACTGATGTATGCCTCGGGAATCATGGCATTAGCGGCAGCGACCGGAGCCTCCACCAGGCTGCCGCCAGTCGCTAGAACGCCAGCTAAAATAGCTGCTCCTCGACGGAAATTGCGCTCAATAGCAGGGATAATTTCGGAGGCGTGAGGCATATTCTGGACTTCTCGATCAGATAAGATTGAATTAAGCCAGTATAATACTACATTATACTGCTAATGTCAATATTCTACCTCTGTTTTGAGTGTTTGGATTTCTCGGGAAACACCCAGTACTTGTACCAGAGCCAGCTCCAGACGGTGAAAAAGCCGGCGGAGACGAAGAAACCGATGTAGGGGCTGATGCCGATGGCCTTCAGACCCCAGATAATGGCGTAGTCGAGCACGAAACCGATGCTTTCGATGATGAGATAGCGCGCCAGATGCTCGATTTCGCGTAAATGATGCTGCTCACCGAAGGCCCAGAAGCGCTGCACGAGGTAATTCAGTGACCAGCCAATGGCGTCGGCTGCTACCTTACTCGGAAACCAGTTCCATTTGAAGCCGGAATAACAGATAGCGAAGACGGCGTAGCCGACCCAGAAGTAGAGGCTGCCACCAGCCAGGTACTTTAGGAACTGGGCTACGTTCTCGCTGGCAGGCTTTTTCACACCTCCATTGTAAGCGAGAGATGCGCAGTGTGTGCAAGTATTTCATCGGATTGGCGATGACCTACCCGGCGCGCGTCTTGGGTGGCTGCGAGCTCAGCTTCAACTCGTCGAGTTGTCGCTTCAGGCCCTTCAACACCGCAGGCGCCGAAAATTTCTGTCATTACCCCTTGTCATCTCGACGGCACGGAGAGATCTCGTAAGCCTTAATTACAAACCTACGAGATCTCTCGCTGAGCTCGAGATGACATTACTGCGCTTGTTACTCTTCTTTGTTGAGGCCAGGCGCCATGGCGATGCCGGCTAGGCCCCACCAGACGTAGGCGATGGTGTCGTCGGTCCAGACATGCGAGAAGAGACCGATGAGGCTGAGACCGATGAGACTGGCAAACAGGCTGAGGGCCAGCGGATGCTCGCGCCGACACCAGAGCAGATAGCCCACGGCGACATTGATCAACAGAAAGAGGGCGAGGCCGATGATGCCGGTTTCTTGAGCGATTTGAACGTAATAATTTTCGGCGATGCGAGGCGGGTGGTTGTTGTACACGCTGGCCGGTCCGGCTGTGCCCGGTCCTCTGCCCTGTGGCTCGTGCAGGACGTCATGCAAGCCGTTCTTTAGCGCGCTGAGGTGGCCACCGTTGGAAGTCGACTTGACCGTCGAGTTGTGTTGGGTATGCAGGACGTAGTTCTGGAAGGTCACGTTGTTGTGCAGGGCCAATGCCAGCACTAGCGTCAGAGCGACCACACCGGCGGCGGCGTATGCGAAAATTTGCTGTGCTTTACGGCTGCGCAGCGACAGCGCGGTGACGACGACAACTGTTAGAACGGCACCGATCCAGGCGCTGCGGGAGAAAGTGAAAAACTCCACGATAAGCGCTGCTAGCATCAGGCCGCTATACAATGCCATACGCTTGCCACGGAGCAGCAGGATGGTTAGCAGGCTGATCGGCACCAACAAGTACGCGCCTAGCGGATTGGCGCCGCGCAGGGTTGAAGCAATCCGGATGTAGTGATTGTTATGATTAATCGTTTCAAACGGCGCGATGGTGTTCGGGCCGTAGCCGAAATGTGTCAGGAAATTGTGCGGTAAAACGAAGATTTGCAGTAGCCCGAAGGCGATAACAATGACGGCCGGCCAGAGTACAATCCACTGCCAGTGCACCCGGAGTCGCGCCAACCGGAGCGCTGAGGCCCAGGTGACGAGGAAAAAGGCCAGAAAGCGTAGGTTGACGATTAGAGCATAGCCGAGCGCCTTGGCCGTAACGGCGTGTTGGTGGTAGGCGATAAGCCCCCAGACAATGTTGACCACACCGTAGAGCAGGATGACTTGTACCAGCCGGCGTGACAGCGTGTGGAAGCGGATCTTGTGATCGGTAGCCAGCAGGAAGAGTGTGCCGATGATGCAGAGCACTAGCAGTACTTCCTTCCATAGCCGGAGCAACGTGTAGTGGCCAATGAAGCTGGCGCCCCACACTGTCAGGAAGGCGTGGAAGGGCATGACCAGAATAATTATCATGGCCAAAACTGTTGACCAAGACAAAATCGCGTATTTAAGGGCCGAGGTTTTCATGCAATGTTCCCTTAAGTATAGCGCTTTACCATGTCACATGTGGCATGGAACATGTATCATAGGAGGTAGCGTGCGGTATTTTAAGGGACGGTATTGATTTAAAAATTCCGTTACCTCCGCATGAAATTTCTATGAGAAACAACGCCAGTCTGGTCTACAATTTCGCATTGGTAGTGGGTGATGCGCTAGCTTTGACGGTCGCTTTTACGGTGGCCTATATCCTGCGCGTCACGCTCAACCACCGACCGCTCAGCGCGACTGTGCACGCCCACACTTATATTTCTATTCTCGCCAGCCTGCTGCCGCTGTGGATTTTGATCTTTGCCTTCCTGGGGCTGTATAACTCGCGGATTCATGAAAAACGCTTTAGTGAGCTGGGGCGCTTGTTTATTGGCACCTTTATCGGCATGCTGCTGGTTATTGGCTACAGCTACATGACGAACACCACGATTTTCCCGGCGCGACTGGTGACGGTTTATGGCTTTGCTTTGGCGTTTGTTTTTGTTCTGCTGTTTAGAACGATCGCCCGCGGGATCCGTCGGGAATTGTTTAATTATGGTGTTGGCATCAACAACGTGATGATCATCGGCGACACGCCCATAACCGGCGAACTCATTAAGTCCTTGTCGGATACTGCCGAAACGGGTTATCGGGTTATCGGTGTGGTCGGGGGCGCCAGGCACTTGCTGAGTGTTACGGTGAATCTGCCTAATTTCAAGAGTTTTGACGAGGCTGTCGAGTCGTTCAACACCAGACAGCTGCACACCATTGTGCAGACGGAACTGTACGCTTCGGCACAGCGGAATGACGAGATCGTGACGTTTGCACAGGAAAATCACGTGGCCTACCGCTTTGTGCCAGGCAACAGCGAACTGTTCGTAGGGAATATCGAGGTTGATCTATTCCAGGCGGTGCCGGTGATCGCCATTCACCAAACGGCGCTTATTGGTTGGGGACGCGTGGTCAAGCGGCTGACGGACTTGCTGCTTGGTGGTCTGATGTTGATTATCGCTTCGCCGTTTATGCTGCTGATTGCGATCATGGAACTAGTAAGCGGCACCGGCTCGGTGTTTTTCAGACAAGTTCGCTTGACGCGGTTCAACCAAGAATTCAAGGTTTTCAAATTCCGGACGCAGTATGCCAAGTATGACGGCACGACACCCGAGGAAGCTTTTGAAATGATGGGCAAGCCGGAGCTGGCTAAGAAATACCGCGAAAACGGCGATTTTCTGCCAAAAGATCCGCGCGTCACGCCGTTTGGCCGGTTTTTGCGTCGCAGCAGTCTGGACGAATTGCCGCAGCTTATCAATGTGGTGCGGGGAGATATTAGTCTGGTGGGCCCTCGGGCATTAATCCCAGAAGAGCTGGAATTATATGCCAAGCGGCACGCTATTTTGAGTGTCAAATCCGGACTGACTGGTCTGGCGCAAGTTTCTGGGCGGCGGGATATCAGCTTTGCCGAACGCCGGAAGCTTGACCTGTTTTACGTGCAGAACTGGAGCTTTTGGGGTGATCTGGTCATCCTGGTTAAGACTATTTGGATCGTGCTGTTTCACAAGGGAGCGGTGTGAATGATAGTAGTCAGTAGTCTGTTATCTGTTATCTGTTGGCACCGTGAGATTGCGCAGCCGGTTATTTGGAGATTGGCGTGATGGCAACCAGCACCGACGAACAGAATACAGACAACGGATTACGGACTACAAAAAAGCTTCGGGTTGCCATCGTTTGTGACTGGTTGGTGGGGATTGGCGGCGCCGAGCGCGTGGTGCTGGAACTGCACAAGCTGTATCCGGAGGCGCCGATTTACACCTCGCAGTACGACCCGAGCCGCATTGACTGGTTTCCAGATGCAGATATCCGGACGACGTGGCTGCAACGGCTGCCGAAAAGCCTTAAGAAGTTTCTGCCCTTGCTGCGAGCCTGGGCCTTTAGCCGTTTGGATTTGAGTGACTACGATCTAGTGATTTCGTCGAGTGGCGCCGAGGCCAAAGCCGTGAAAACCGGACGTAATACTGTGCACATATGCTACTGTCATTCGCCGACGCAATATTACTGGGTACGCTATGACGAATACATTGAGCATCCTGGCTTTCCCCGCGGTTTCAACTGGTTGGCCCGCTTTGCGCTGAAGTTGCTGGTTGATCCGCTCAAGCGCTGGGACCGGCGGGCGGCCAAGCGGCCGGATTTCATGGTTGCCAACTCGACACACACGCAGGCAAATATCAAGTGTTACTATCGTCGTGAGGCGACCGTTATTTTCCCGCCGGTTGAAACCGCGCGTTTTAAGTTGCCGGGTAATGTAAAAACGCCTTTGCGGCATGGCTTCGTAGTCGCTGGCCGGCAGACACCCTACAAGCGCTTTGACCTCGCCATCGAAGCCTGCAACGAACTGAAAGTTCCGCTGGTTGTCATCGGTGATGGCCCGGATCGTAAACGCCTGGAGAAGCTGGCGCACCGGAATGTAACGTTTTTGACTAACGTCAATGACTACGACATTGTTAATCACTTCCAGACGGCGCTGGGCTTCATCATGCCCAACATGGACGACTTTGGCATTGTGGCCGTGGAGGCCATGGCCGCCGGCACGCCGGTTATTGCCTATCAGAAAGGTGGCGCGCTGGACTACATGATTCCTGGCAAAACTGGCCTGTTCTTTGATCGCCAAAACGTCAATAGTTTGCGCAGCGCTCTGGAGGCCGCGCAAAGCAAGTCGTTTAATTATGAGGCGATTGCTGAGCACGCCAACAGTTTTTCGACTCAGGCTTTTAGCCAGAATATGAAGAACTTTATTAAGGAATGCTTGGACAGTAAGGAGCGTTAAATGTGCGGTATTGTTGGTTACATCGGGAAAAGGTCTGGTACGCCGGTGGTGCTGAGTGGCCTCGAGGCGCTTGAGTACCGCGGGTATGATTCGGCCGGCATCGCGGTTATTGATAGGGGACAGGGCCGGGTGGTTAAACGAGTTGGGCGGGTTGAAGGGCTCAAGGCGGCTATCAAGGACGAAAAGCTCGACGCTCCGGTGACTATCGGACATACCCGCTGGGCCACGCACGGTTCGCCGACCACGCAAAATGCTCATCCGCACAGCAACCAGGAACAAACAATTTTTGTGGTGCATAACGGCATTATCGAAAATTACGTCGAACTGAGGGAGAAATTGCAGGGCGAAGGTTATACGTTCGTGTCGGAGACAGATACTGAAGTTATTCCTCACCTTATCGATTACTACTACAAAAAGCTTAGGAAGTTTGAGGCTGCCTTTCGGGCGGCGCTGAATGATTTACGGGGAGCATATGCCATCGCGGCCATTTCGGCTGACGATCCGGACACGCTGCTGGCGGCCCGGCTTTCTAGCCCGCTGGTGATTGGTGTTGGCGAGCAGGAGCACATTCTGGCGTCCGATCCGACGGCGCTGCTGGAACACACCAAAAAGGTTGTGTACCTCGATGATTACGACGTGGCGACGATCACCAAGTCGAAACTCTCGCTGCACAATCTGAAGAAGGAGAAGCCGACAAAACCGCAAGTAGAACTGCTTGATTATGATAGTGAGCAGGCGCGGCTTGGCGATTTCCCGCACTTCATGCTCAAGGAAATTTACGAGGCACCGGCCACTATCCGCTCCGCTACGCTGGGCCGAGCTTTGGCCTCGCAAAATATCGTAAAGCTTGGTGGTTTGGAAGCAGTTGAGCAGCAGCTGAAGTACATTGATCGCATCGTTATTGTCGCCTGTGGCACTTCGTACTATGCCGGTCTGGTTGGTGAATATTTGATAGAGGAGTTGGCCGGGATTCCGGTTGAAGTTCAGCTGGGCAGTGAGTTCAAGTACCGTGACGAGCCGTTTTCGCGCAGCACGGCCCTGCTGGCGATTTCGCAATCTGGCGAAACGGCCGACACCATCGCAGCGCTGAAAAAAGTTGAGGACTATGGCGTGTTGAGGCTTGGGGTTGTAAACGCTGTGGGCAGCACCATTGCCCGGATGACCGACGCCGGTGTCTACTGTCACGCTGGGCCGGAGCAAGCGGTGGCCAGCACCAAGGCTTTTATCGCACAAGTTACGGTGCTGTCCCTGATCGCGCTACGTCTCAGTAATGGACGCAGCAAAGTTTATAAACCGCTGCTGAAGGAGCTGGAAGATCTGCCCGCCAAAGCTCAGGCTATTTTAGACAATGTCGAGGAGATCAAGCGGGTTGCCGAGCGTTATAAAGACCACCGAGATTTCCTTTTCATTGGCCGCCACTTAACGTATCCGTGCGCCTTGGAAGGCGCGTTGAAGCTCAAAGAGGTTTCCTACATTCACGCCGAAGGTTA
>CAZHJG010000021.1:0-14438 GCA_964533425.1 uncultured Candidatus Saccharibacteria bacterium
GAGAAAGCCCACGCTTCCACCCAGCACCTCGGGCAACTCTTCCAGGACTTGCTGACCAGCGCCAAAGCCGAGGATGGCCGGCTGACCAGCCACCCGACCGTGGTCGAGCTCGGCAGCTATCTCGAGCAACTAACCAACGATCTACGCTTCGCGGCTGAAAAGAAAGGCCTGGCTATGGAGTACGTGGTGGGCTCCAACCGAGTGATTGACGCCAGCAAGAACGCTGGCGGCGAGAAGAATATCAAGCCACTATATTACGTGCACGTGGACTCTGACCGGCTGCGGGAAGCCATCACCAATTTGTTCGACAACGCCGTTAAATACACGCCTGAAGGCAAGGTCACCATCGGCCTGACCGGCAATGACCAAGTAGTGCAATGCTACGTCAAGGACACCGGACCGGGCATCCCTTCGGAAGATGTACCGCATCTGTTCCAGAAGTTTTACCGAGTTGATAACTCGGCCACTCGCACCATCGGCGGCACAGGGCTGGGCCTGTTCATTTGCCGTAAAATCGTCGAGCTCTACGGCGGTCGGATATGGGTGGAGAGTGAGCTGGATAAGGGCAGTACGTTCTACATTAATCTGCCGCGACTGACGACCGAAAAGGCGGGTGAATTACAGGCGGCAGCCGCGAGTAGCGCCGAGCTGAAACCCATAGAAAACCTAACGGCTCCATAGTTGTAATTCATGATACAATGAAGGCAAAAGTAACCATAAGCACCTAAGTAGAAGGAATCCACATTATGCCAAAAGTAATGCTGGTCGAGGACGACAATAATCTCCGTGAGATTTACGAAGCCCGCCTCATGGCGGAGGGTTACGAAATCGTGTCGGCCAAAGACGGAGAAGAGGCTCTGGTCGTGGCCAAGGCCGAAAAGCCAGATCTGATCATTTCGGACGTTATGATGCCGAAAATCAGCGGTTTTGAGATGCTTGACATCTTGCGTAACACAGACGGGCTTAAGGACGTTAAGGTGATAATGCTGACGGCTCTGGGACAGAGTGACGACCAGCAGCGCGCTGATCGTTTGGGCGCGAACAAGTACCTGGTGAAGTCACAGGTTACGCTCGAAGACATCGTCAAAGTAGCGCACGAGCTGCTCGAAGACGGTGGGGCCGCCGACACCGCCGCGCCACCACCAGCCGCGCCTCCCGCGGAGCCGCCAACAGCCACCCCAAGTGACTCAGCCGCGCCACCACCGGCTGCCGATCCACCGGCTGCGCCCCCCGCAGACCCATCGGTACCAGCCGCAGAACCGGCCACTCCGGTAACGCCGCCGGCCACCGATACTGCCTCACTGTCTACCACTGCAGCCGCTCCGTCAGTTGCTCCAGTGGTAGCCAGTGATCCGGCCCCGGCCACTGATACTCCGGTTGACCCGTCAGCCTCCGTTACTGTTACGCCCGAGCCCGCAGTAGTGGGCGCCCCAACCGACCCGGTCGCTCCAGCCCCGGCAGCTACCACACCGCCAGCCGCAGAACCGGCTCCGGCTACGCCGACTATTCCGGTTACGCCGCCGCCTGATCCGGCTGCCGCCGAAGTTGAAAACACCAAGAATGATGATAAGCTGATGGCCGACGCCGTTGACAAGCTGCTAGCCAATACAGAAGATACGGCTGCCGCTGCAGCACCGGCCGCCGAGCCCACCACCGCGCCCGAGCTGACTGCTTCCGCCGCCACAACAGGGGAGAGCGGCGCAGGCATCACCGCCAAAGCTACCAACGAGGCCGCCGCAGCGGCCAACGCTAACCCAAACGAGGAACAGCCAACGCCCAACCAAGTCCCCATTGCTCATAAAAAAGTCATAAAACCCCTGGATAACCCCGACAAGAAAGACCTCGACGCGCTACTCGCCGAGGAGGCCGCCAAAGAAGCATCCCAATCTCCAGAAACCTTCGCGCCGACAGCCGTCATCTCGAGTGCCGAGACAGGGCAGACCACCCAAACGCTAGCCACGCCACCAGCACCAGCCGCCGATCCGGTAGCTGCTGCCCCCGTTGACCCTCCAGCGTCTAATGACGCCGCTCAGTCCACCGCGCAAGAAGAAGCTTCGGTCGAAGCGAAAATTGAGGACTTTGTAGCCGGCGCGACTACGGAAGCGCCAGCCCCGGGGATAGCGGCGCCCACAGACACCCCAGCTGAAGCGCCTGTGACGCCCACGCCGGAGCCCGCTCCCGCAGCTCCTGCGCCTGTAGAACCATCAGCGGCTGTGACGCCCACACCCGCCGCGCCAGCTTCCGCAAGTCCAGCTATTGGCAAGGTCAGCAGCGCCACCGCGCCAGCCAACAAACCGGCCAATCCCGACGCCCCCTCTGGCGGCTCAGCCAGCAGCCCAAGCGCCGCTCCCGCAACTACTACTGAGACAGCCACGCCACCAGCACCGGCTGCCGACGATCCCAGCAATATCGCGCTCTAGCAGCGGTAGCTTAAAGTTCAAAGCCTAAAGCTGAAAGCCGCGACAAGAAGCTCACGGCAAAAAGCTACGCGAGCTTTTGACTTTCAGCTTTCGACCTTATACTAATTCCCATGCGCATCAATAAATTCGTCGCCCAAGCCACCGGCCTGAGCCGCCGGGCCGCCGATGAGGCGATCCAGGCTGGGCGCGTAACTATCAACGGGCAACCGGCCGAGCGGGGCGACGACGTAGGCGATGACGTCATCGTTCGCCTCGACGACGAGCTGGTCGAAGCACCTTCCGCCACCGTCACCCTGATGCTCAACAAGCCGGTGGGCTACGTCTGCTCCAGAGACGGGCAGGGCAGCCCAACCGTCTACGACCTGCTGCCGGCTGAATATCACGCGCTCAAAAACGTCGGTCGGCTCGATAAAGACTCCTCAGGCCTACTACTGCTGACCAACGCCGGCGACCTGGCCAACGAACTGACCCACCCGCGCTATGCGAAAGAGAAGGTATACGAAGTGCTGCTGGACAAACCCTTTGTCCCGCTAGATAAAGACCGCTTGGAAGAGGGCGTAGAGCTCGAAGACGGCATTAGTAAGCTGGAAGTATACCTGCACGAAGTACCACGCCGGCTACGCGTCACCATGCAGGAAGGCCGCAACCGCCAGATACGCCGTACCTTCGCGGCGCTGGGCTACACCGTCACCGAACTACAGCGCACGCAGTTCGGCAGCTATTCACTTGGCAGCTTGAAACCAGGCCAGTTTCTAAAAGTTTAAGACTCGCTTTCGCTCTTTTGAGCTCATCAGCATAAGCGCGCACTCATGAAGCGAGAGGTCTTATGAAGAAGCTGATTGGTGGTTTTGAGAAATAAGGTGGAAATGAGCGTTTGCTCAACATCATGTTATTTCTAAGCTTTTATCAGTCTCCATAAGACCGTGTCCCCTCGGGGTTCTGTGCAGCTCTCGCGAGCCTCCAGACTTCTTCGCCCGAGGGGTTGTCCGTGTAGCGATCACTTTCTCTCCAGCGCCCGAAAAAAGGCAGCCGCGGCAAGCACAAGCAACATCGCGGCACAGAGAAAGAAGAAAACGGCAAAAATGACGAGCATCAAGCTCGAAAACGAGCTCGACCGATCATTGAGCACGTCCACGCCAAAACCTACTGTCAAGGCGCACGCCGCTAAACCCGCGAGGCCTATCAAGAATATGAGCAGCCTGCAAAATGCTTCAGACATTAAACGTCCTTTCGGATTGAAGTACCGAAACCCTCATTTCACACGAACTATTATTATATATCATAATTAGGTTATTTTGTAAATGGTTTATATCTTGTTATAATGTCAGTAAATGGCACAGAAATTACCGATTGTGGCAATCGTCGGCCGGGCGAACGTGGGCAAGTCCAGCTTGTTCAACGCGGTCCTGGAACGGCGTGAAGCCATCGTGGCGCGCGAAGCTGGCACCACCCGCGACAGCATCATGGCCAAGGCTGAATACCAGCGGCAACAGTTCTGGCTGGTCGATACAGCCGGCATCAAAGACCCCGAGGATGACTTCGAATTCACCATCCAGGAACAGATCACCCAGGCCGCCGACAGCGCCGACGTCATCTGGGTAGTGGTTGAGGCCGATGTACTGATTACCGAAGAAGACCGGCGGGTGGCCAAAATGGCATTGCGCTCGGGCAAGCCGGTGTTTCTGGTCGTCAACAAGGTCGACAAGGCCAAGGGCAGCGATCTGAGCGGCTTTGAGCGCCTCGGCATCAAACCGATCGTGCACACCTCCGTGACGCAGTCGAAGGGCGTCGAGCAGCTCCTGGAAGCGTTGGTGGCGGTTATCCCGAAAGCTTCCGAGCAAGAGGCCGACAACCGACTGCGGATTGCCATCCTCGGTCGCCCAAATGTTGGTAAATCCCAGCTCTTCAACACACTCGCCAAAAAGCAGCAGGCCATCGTGGCTGACCGGGCAGGGACGACGCGCGACGTTAATCGGACGGTGGTGCGTTACCAAGGGCGCGAAATCGAGTTACTGGATACGGCCGGCATTCGGCGCAGTGGCAAGATTGAGGTCGGCATTGAGCGCTTCAGCGTCATCCGGGCACTCAGCGCCATCGAGCAGGCCGACGTCTGCTTGCTGCTCATGGATGTCAATGAGCTGAGCGTGCACCTTGATCAAACTATTGCCGGCATGATCAAAGATGCCGGCAAGGGGCTCATTCTGGTGGTCAGCAAATGGGACGCCGCCGAAGACAAAGACGCCTTTACACGGGACGCTTTGGCGCCACAAATCATCGCCGATTATGACTTTGTGCCGTGGGCGCCGCTGATTTTCACCAGCGCCGTTACAGGACAAAACGTTACCAAATTGTTTGATCTCGCCCAGGAAATTGATATCGAGCGCCACAAACGCATCCCGACCAGCGAGCTCAACAAGTGGTTGCGCCAAGCCATCGACACCCACCCGCCGGCCGGCCTCAAGAACCGCTCACCGAAGCTGAATTACATGGTCCAAGAGACCGACAACCCCACGCCAGCCTTCAAAATCTTTGGCAGTCACACCAAGTACGTCCACTGGAGCTACCGCCGCTACCTGGAACGCCGCCTCCGTGAGCAATACGGCTTTAGCGGTACAGCCATCCAGCTCTGGTTCATCGAGAAACATCTCAGCCACAAGCACGGCGAAAGCCCGACCAAACCATCAACTAAAACGTAGTTCAGCGTGGTCAACAGCGAAGACCGGTTCTCACTACACTTATTTAATGATGCCCGCGCGGCACTTCGTGATGAAAACGATACGTCGGCAGTTCGAACCCCTCCACCAGAGCCAGCTTGACCAGCCAGCCGCCAAAAATCTCAGCGCACGGCCAAGTTTCGTGCACAGCCCGCCGCCCGTCAGGCAGCCGCGCCATATCGTCCGCAGCCTCATAGCTTTTATCAAACGGACCACCGGTTAATTGACGAATGTAAAACTCCTCGCTCCCTCGTTTCGCGAGCAGCGTGTAGTTAACGCGACCGACGACATACTTCTCGTCCGTGGACGTTTTTATAGGTTCGCTTTGCAGGTGGCGAGCTATGTGCAAACTACTTATCCGACCGGATGGAAGTGGGGTCACACCAACATGCTCCATCAGCGCCACGGCACCAGCATGATAGACATTATGCACCAGCTTCTGTCGGGCTATTTCCGCAGCTTGGTCGGCCAGTCCGTCGACCCCGAGAAGCCATTGATCTTTTTCTATTCCTGTTACTGCCATTCCGTCTCCTCCAATCTACACTTTATAGATATACCACAACCTTACTGATTAATCTTCAAGCGCCATCAGGCCAAGATTATGCCTTCTCGCCTGGTCGCTCCGTACTTCTTCGGCCACTTTATCTGGCGAAACTACTCGATCAATGTCGGCGAGCACGGCAGCCTCTCCGCCAAAATGGTCAGCGGCTATTTCGGAAGTAAATTGTGGATCATGCGGCTGACGCATTTCGTTAGCGCAATCGGCGGCTTTACTTTGATAGTCATAGCTTAAGCGCACCAGTAACCGACTGGCGGCTTGCCATCTTTTGGAAACGTCTTTATAGCTGGAAAATAGCGGCAAGAAATTAGCAATATGTTCTCGCGCGCTTATTCGCTTCTCGCCTGTCATTTGAAAAATTGTCGCCGTGCGCGTCAATGAGTCTGCCGCCAGTCTGGCGCATCCAAGCACCTCATCATCACCCGCTTGCTGATAGATAGGGCATTGTTCACGACAAAAGTCTGCAGGGCGCATAGCAAGGATTCTCCTTTTAATTACCCGTTATAGCATTGATGGTGCGTTAGCACAACTCCTTGCCTAGCTTGCGTCTTCGTGTCTCATACCTGATACTAAAACGCATGGCCTGGCTACAAAAACGTCCGCAGGTGAGCGATCCAACGATGTTCTACAGCGTGGGGCAGAATAAGACCATTCTGCTGGTCGGTTTGGGCAATCCGGGCAAGGAATATGAACAGACGCGGCATAACGTCGGTTTTTTGTGTCTGGATGAATTCGTGGCCAAGCACGATGACATGGGCGGCTGGGTCGAGAAGAAAGACCTGAAATGTCTGGAGAGCACCGGGCGGCTGGGCGAGTCGCGGGTGATCGCCATCAAACCAACGACCTACATGAACCTCAGCGGCGAGGCGGTGCAGGCCGCCGTGCATTTTTATAAGCTTTCACCGCAGTATATTGCCGTGGTGCACGACGAGCTGGATATCGATTTTGGCCAAATCCGCCTGCGTGTTGGCGGCTCAGCGGCCGGGCACAACGGTATTAAGTCCGTTTCGCAGCACATCGGCGAAGAGTACGGTCGCGTACGTGTCGGGGTCGGACCGCAAAAGCCCGCCCGCATTAAGAGCGAGGACTTCGTGCTGCAAAAATTCTCCTCCGAAGAGCAAACCCAGCTGCCCAATCTGACCAAAGAGGTTAGCGCCATTCTCAGCGAATTTATCTACGGCGGCGAACTGCCGCACGACACTAGGAACTTTCTGGTTTAGCCCCGTCTTCCGGGCCACCGTTAAGCTCCACGTCTACCAGGTAGTCCACGAGTTGCCCCATTATCTCTTTGATAGCGCGATGGCGGTCCCTGTCTATACGCAAAGCGTCCAGAAGCTTGTCGCCAGGTAAATCCCGGTTACCGTGTTCATCATAATCAGCCCATTTGACGTCGTTCAAATCATCAGCGTCCGGTCGCTGAAGCAGTTCCGCGTTGCGGGCTTCGAAGCGTTCACGCAACTCGAGAATTTCTCCGAACGTCGTGGGGCTTTCCAGTTCAGTAATTCGCTCTTGTTCGGAAGTCAGGAAAATTCTACCGTCTTCCACACGCAACTTGTCCATGGCCGACATTATAAGAATAAGCAACGTTTAGGGGAGTAAGATAACTTACCGATCGGTTATTAGTCTTGCCAACTGCTTATGGGTTCTGCTAGTCCAGAAAACCCGCTTTGATTAGCCCCAGTTCCGTCAACCTTGGTCCGAGAACTTCTGCCATTTGCTTGATCGCAGTCTCGTCTGCCTCGACTCGGGCCAGTTCTTCTTCGATGTCATAGCCGACGGCGGTCGCCAATAGCTCTGCTTTGCGTTGCTGAGTGCGCTCTGTTAACCCCTGTAAATCGATGTCATCGAGCACCGCTGAATCGCCCTCAATCTTTAGCACCCGTTGCTGATCCGGGGTGAGTTCGTATACTACATTTCCGATAATATCCATGTTGCTATTGTAGCTTCGCCCCGAAAATAAATTAATGAAGTTTTTTACTTGTTTTTAGCTAGCCCGCATATTGCCTAGCAGGTACGTGGTTGGTCGTCGCCGATCATGGCCATGACGACGCCTTCGACGATCTTCCGCTCATTCCGCAGGCGTACAGCTTGGTCGAGCAGTACTTGGGCCTCTCCTGTTGAAGCGTCCTCCCAAGGCGTGCTCAACCCCAGCAAGGCCCGCTCACGGCTCTCCAGTAGATCCAGTAAATGCCCAGCGACACGTCTGTTCAGCAGTAAGCTATGTTCGGGCAGGTTAGTGTCGGTCAAGCATTGATTCTGAGCAATAACAGGCCGCTCGTGTTGTTCGAGCTGACCAATGTAACCATTGGTTCTCATGATGATTCATTGTACCAAACTGGCGTAATAATCAAATATGCCGCGTTGACTGGGCTGCCCGTTTCAAGTCGTAAACTAAGAGGATCTCTGGAGGGCATAAAGCCAAGGTCTTGGCTTTTTATAGACTCGAGGGAACCGTCGTTAGTGAAACTACGCGGAAACTAAAAGGATCTCCGGAGGGGGTGGGCACCGCCGGAGATCCTTTCAGGGCTCGAGCCTCAGAAGGCTCAAGCCGCTCATTACACCCTTCAACCCACCCCGGCGAAACATCGATGTCTAAAAATGATAGTGACTCGTGTCATCCACCCTGACGGGCCGATACCATTTAGGCTCGCATAGAAAATGGGGACCCCGGGAAACGTTCCGAAGAACAGGCCCTGGGAATCTAGTTAAAGGGGTTAGTATGTTTTAGAGCGATCCTTGAGGACTTGGAACCTTCATAGATGCGTGCAATGTGGGCGAGACTCGAGCACCGAAGCGCAGCGTACATACCAGTACGTGAGCAGCGGAGCGCAGAGGCTCACCCGCAGTGTGCGTATCTATGAAGGTTCCACGCTAAGAATAAGTGGAGGGTAACAACTTACATAAGCCACTCTAAAACAATCTAACAGTTTCTCTGACTCTTGCGAGTCAAAGGTGTTAGAATGGGGGTAAAAGGTGCTTAGAATCCGCCTTAGCGGACCCACGGTTTGCTATTTTAGCAAACTTATGTCTTTATGTCAATACTTTAAAATATTTTTATATGATAATCAACACGCTTACGCTTGAGTCCACAGACTTTCCACCTCGGTTAACCGACATCGCCGCTCCGCCGCGTACTTTATTTCATAGTGGCGCTCCCTTAAAAGAATTGCTGAACCGGCCGCGGGTAGCCATTGTCGGTAGTCGTAATGTTTCGACATATGGGAAGCAAGTTACGACGCAGGTCGCTCGTGAGCTGGCGGAGCAGGGCGTCGTGATCATCAGCGGTTTGGCCTTGGGCGTCGACGCCTTGGCTCACACCGCGGCGCTGGAAGCGGGTGGGTTCACTGTGGCTGTGCTACCAGGACCACTCCAGAAAATATATCCGGCCACACACGCCCAGCTAGCTGAGCGTATTCTGAAGCAGGGTGGGGCATTGATCAGTGAATACGAAGCCGACACCCCTGGTTTCAAACAAAACTTCATCGCCCGCAACCGCCTCATCGCCGGGTTGGCCCAAGCCGTACTGATCACCGAAGCCGGCGAAAAGAGCGGCAGCCTACACACCGCTCGCTTTGCCCGCCGGCAAGGCAGGGAAGTCCTGGCCGTTCCGGGCAACATCACCAGTCCCGGTTCGGCTGGAACCAACAGCCTACTCAAATCCGGTGCAACTCTGGTGACCAGCAGCCACGACGTGTTAGAAGCGCTCGGCCTGAAGGCCCACCACACGCCGGTGGCCGATGCACACAGCGACAATCCTGATGAACAAGCATTACTGAAGCTCCTCCTCAGAGGTATTCACGACGGGCAACACTTGCTCACCGGTAGCGCGCTCGGCATTTCGGAGTTCAACCAGGCCCTGACTAGACTGGAGATTAGCGGTAAAATCCGCTCGCTGGGCGGCAACCAGTGGGCACTGTCCTAGGTTGTTATTCTGTACCTTTGCTTTTCCTGAAAAATATATTATTATACCGTCATGCGTGCGCAATCCTTGGAATTAATGAGTGCCGAGCACGAAGGCGTGACGGAAGCACTAGCGAATGCCCAAGAACTTCTCATGGAGCGGTTCCTACCTGTAGCTGGCAGTGATGTCATGTGTTTGCACGGCAATATTATTGCCGTCTTAGCCACCAGCGCAGGGACCTCCACGGCAGCCCAGCTACCGGAAAACAGTAACTACAAGGCGGTAGACGCCAGCATCTGGGCTCCCGCACCGTATATTGATCGTGCGCCCGGTACGCACGTCGCCCGTTATACGCTTACCGACCATCGTATTGATCTGGGGGCCGATCCTTCTTCTATAGAACACATTCGAACTACGTATAGCTTACGGTCTGTTCCGTCTCCAGCCGGAGTAGGTAAAGTCCTGCTGGCAGCCGCGAAATCAGTTCGCCGCTCGGGGTTCGAGCACCGCGACGGTGCTGTCGCCGATCACACAAAACGCAACCCCAGGTATCTGCGCAGCCCCGATGAGCTAACGCGTTTTCTAGCCCAGGCACTTGATGCCATGTCACTAGACAGCGACTAATCTGACCCTCCAAAATGCTTGTGCTACACTTACCAGTATGAAGATGATGATTTTTATCGGCATTACCATCGGTGGCGGCATCGGCGGCTGGCTGGGGGCAGCCATAGATCACGGTAACTGGCTTGGCGGCTGGAGCATCCTCCTAAGTGCCGTCGGTTCTTTCGTCGGCATTTGGGCAGGCTACAAGGCTGGCCGCTATTCAGGCCTCTGAGCCATTGTTTTGCTGGGCTGCAAGCTCTCTGGCTAACTGCCGTACGGCCTGGCAGTCATCCTGTAGTTCGGTGCCACGCCCATCGGGGCTGTGCTGATGATCATGCGAGTCAAACTGATCAGCCAGTTCGATGAGCTGAACGTGAAACTCTTTTCGAATGCGTTCCGACGTTGCGGGCTCCGACAGAATCAGCGCTAACGAGCCAAGACCGGTATACACGTTCAAATTAGGGCAGCGCTCTGAACGATGCCAGTTAGCGGCAGCGGGTTCAGCCTCAGCAGCGTGATGTTTGTGTCCGTTCGACCGTGACTTGCGTAGCTTAAACATGGCAAACACCTCGCATTAGGTTGTAGTTAGTATACCGCGCAGGCTGAAGCAGGCAAGTTTTAAGCTCATTCTTATATTTATATTGCATTCTGCCGTCAAGTAAGGTTAATATAGAACGTCGTGGCGAAAAATTTAGTTATCGTTGAAAGTCCGGCTAAAGCCAAAACCATCGAACGCTACCTCGGTAAAGATTACGAGGTGAAGAGCAGCTTCGGTCATATTCGTGATTTGCCGAAAAAGGGGCTGAATATCGATCTGGAGCATAACTTCGCGCCCAAGTACGAGGTGAGTGCCGACAAGAAAAAAGTGGTCGGCGACCTCAAAAAGTCCGCCGCGGGCCGGGAAGTCTGGCTGGCTAGCGACGAAGACCGCGAAGGCGAGGCAATAGCCTGGCACCTGACGCAGGCGCTCGGGCTAGACCCGGTCAAGACCAAGCGCATCGTGTTCCACGAAATCACCAAGCCGGCCATCGAAGCGGCCATCAAGCAGCCGCGCACCGTCGATATGAAGCTGGTCGACGCCCAGCAAGCCCGCCGAGTGCTCGACCGATTGGTCGGTTACGAATTATCACCGGTGCTCTGGAAAAAGGTGCGCACCGGCCTCAGCGCTGGGCGCGTACAATCCGTCGCCGTACGACTGATTGTTGAACGCGAGCGGGAAATCCGAGAGTTTGAAGCAGAAGGCAGCTTCAAGGTCACCGCCGTCTTTGTGGCCGACAAGCAGGAAATTCCGGCCGAGCTTCAGGTCAGATTGGCCGACGTCGACAAAGCCCAGGCCTGGCTCGAAAAAGCCGCTCCAGCGCAGTTCACCATCGATAGTATCGAAACCAAACCCGGCAGCCGTAACCCCGGCGCGCCGTTTACCACCAGCACCTTGCAGCAAGAAGCCAGCCGGCGGCTCGGTTTTAGCGTTCGCCAGACTATGACGCTGGCCCAGCGCCTGTATGAAGCCGGTCACATCACCTATATGCGTACCGACAGCACTATTCTCTCTACCCAAGCCCTGGGTGCCGCCGAAAGTTACATCATGGCCGAACTGGGCGCCAAATATCATCAACGCCGGCAATTTAAAACCAAGAGTCAGAGCGCCCAAGAAGCCCACGAGGCCATCCGACCGACTGATTTCAACAAGCAATCTCTCGGTGGTGATGAGCAGCAAAAGAAGCTCTACAACCTCATCTGGCAGCGCGCTTTAGCCAGTCAAATGAGCCCGGCCGAAATCGAACGTACCGAAGTGACCATTGCGATTCATCGCGATGGTCATCCTGAGCGAAGCGCTAGCGGCGCCGAAGGATCTCGCACGAGATCTCTCGACTCCGCTCGAGATGACAAAGACGTCTTTCTGGCCAAGGGCGAAATCCTGCGCTTCGACGGCTTTATGAAAGTCTACGGCGGCACTAAGGACGACGTTATTTTGCCACCGCTTAAGAAAGGCCAGGTGCTCAGTCTCGACTCCATGACGGCCATCGAAACCTTCAGCCGCGCGCCAGCCCGCTACTCGGAGGCCTCATTGGTCCGTAAGCTGGAAGAGCTCGGCATTGGGCGCCCGAGCACCTATGCGCCGACTATTTCGACTATTCAGACCCGTGGCTACATCGAAAAGAGAGATCTTGAAGGCGAAGAGCGCGAGATTACCGAACTGACGCTGGCAGCGTCGAAAGTTGAACGTCGAAAGTTGAAAGTCACCGTTGGCGCTGACCGCAACAAGCTCGTACCGACCGGCATCGCCGAAGTAACCACCGACTTCCTGGTGCGCCACTTCCTAAGTGTTGTGGACTATAGCTTCACGGCCCGCGTCGAGGAAGATTTTGACGACATCGCCGATGGCAAGCAACAATGGGCCGCCATGATCGAGCGCTTTTATAAGGACTTCCACCCACTGGTCGAGCAGTCGGAAGACATCCCCCGCAACGAAGTGTCCCAGGCCCGCGAGCTAGGCAAAGATCCCGACTCAGGTGAGCCGATTTACGCCCGCTTCGGTCGCTACGGCCCCATGCTGCTCAAGGGTGACACCGAGGATGAGAGCAAGAAGCCAGCCTTCGCGCCGTTGCCGGAAGGTGCCACCCTGGACACCGTCACACTCGAACAAGCATTGGAAATGTTTAAGCTGCCGCGGCTGGTTGGCAAAACCGAGGATGGCAAAGAGATCCGGGCCAACATCGGCCGCTTCGGGCCATACGTCCAGGTCGACAAAACCTTTGTATCTATTAAGCCACTGGATCCGCGCACCATCTCCGAGGCTGAAGCCCGGCAACTCTACGCCGAAAAGCTGGCCAAGGACGCCGCTAAGCATATCAATGAGTTCAAGAGCGGCATTAAGATCCTCAACGGGCCGTACGGGCCGTATGTGACCGACGGCAAGAAGAATGCGCGCATCGATAAAAAGCAGGACCCAGCCAAGCTTACCGAGACTGAAGCCAAGGCCTTGCTGGACGCCGCACCCGCAAAAAAGGGCGGTTTTCGACGTCGTAAAAACACGGGGAGATCTTAGATCTTGGATCTTGGATCTTCGAAGCTGACCTCCCTAAGAACTAAGATCTAAGGTCCAAGATCGGAGTCTGTGGATATCTTAAAACTTGACCACAAGTTGCACCTCAGTAAAGCCCGTGGTCAGATAAGATTTTTACAACATGGAATACGCAATGCTGTCATCAATGTGCTACAATAATCTCATAAGATAAAAGTGTTGACTTTTAAAAGCTATAGTTTTATAATTACATTAAATTGATGGAGCAGGGAAACCGAATTTATGGCCCAATCAGCAGAATCAACCCCGTTACCGACAGAGCAGCTCGTCACTGATGTGCTGGCTACTATTGATCGTGAGCGCGAGCGTGAAATCATCGCCCGCCGTTTTGGCTTGTTCGACCGCAAGGAGACACTGGAACAGATCGGGGAAATGCTGGGCATCACACGGGAACGCGTTCGTCAGCTGGAAAAGTCAGTCGTTACTCGGCTCAAAACCTCGGCAGAGCAGGGGAATCTACCACATATCGCCGACTTTCAGAACAGCCTTTTGGAGCTGTTGCAGCATGCCGGCAGCACCGCCCGGGTGAGTGAAATTACCGCCAAGCTGACCGGTGATGGCAACCGGGAAGAGCAGGCCCGGATCGCCTTTTTAGCCCAACTCTGCCCCGACATTACCGTTATCGCCGAAGACGACAACTTCTACTACAGCGTCAGCATTAAAAAGGTCTATGACGAAAAGGCGCTCAAGGCAGCCGTCAGCAAGCTTATCGACACCGTCAAGAAGCTAGGCGAGCCCAAGCCGATCGACGACATTGCCAAGGCTGCTGGCATGGACAACAAAGAGCAGGCTGCCGCTCTCGCCAGCACCTCCAAGCAGCTGGCTACCCTGAATAGCCGCTGGGGCCTTGTAAAGTGGCCCATGGTTAACCCCAAGAACATCCGCGACAAAATCTACGTTATTTTGAGCGAAAACGGCCGCCACATGCACTTCAACGAGATTGCTGAAGCCATCAAAGACAGCTCTTTCAAGCGTAAGGATGTTACTACGCAAGCCATCCACAATGAACTTATCAAAGACAAGCGCTTCGTGCTGATCGGCCGCGGCATTTACGCCCTCAAGGAATGGGGGTACGAGAAAGGCACCGTCGCCGACATCATCACCCAGGTCCTCAAAGACGGTGGCGAGCGGCTGCACCGCGACGAAATCTTCAAGC
>CAZHJG010000022.1:0-12532 GCA_964533425.1 uncultured Candidatus Saccharibacteria bacterium
AGTCTGCCCGGCTATAGCGTCAGCCAGTTCCGCGTCTATGAATACACCGTGGGCATGGACTTGCACCGCCGTTTTCAGGCGCTAGTGCACACCGTGCCGGTCATCCCCGGCCCCACCTCTTGCTTCCGTTCGGATGTCTTCGCCCAGCTTAATTTTCATAATGGCTCGTTGACGGAAGACTTCGACGTCACGCTGCAATTGCATCGTCAGAAGCTCGGCAAAGTCCAGTTCATCCCGAGCGCTATCGCCTACACGCAAGACCCCAAAAACTTGCGAGATTTCGTGAAGCAAATTACTCGCTGGAACAGGGGTATTCTGCAAGGTATTCAGCGTCATCACATCGGCTTCCGGCCGCATCGCATTGATGCTTATTTATCCTTGCAAGTCTTCCAGAACTTCGTGTTCTTCTTCAACTACGCCCTGTTTATGCCTTACCTGGCCTTTAAACGCCATTCACCGTCTATCATGGCTACGCTGTTCCTGTTTGACGTCATCACCACCTTTATTATTACTTTCCTGGTTAGTCTGCGCGCCAAGCGCTGGGATATTCTGAGCGCCTTCCCCGCAATCTACGCGCTGCGCTGGGTAACACTAGCTGTTTTCCTACGGGCTTTTGTGGAAGTCACCATCCTTCGCCGCTACAATCACGCCGCCGGCAACGGCAGGTGGAGCACGGCTGATCGCCGCTACAAAGTACCTGCTTAGTTACCAGGGAGTGTAGAACCGCTCGCGGCTGTCGATGGCGCCGGCTGGTTGTTTGCTGGACTCGGGCGTAGCTGTCGGGCATGCACCACGAGGCGATTTTTATCAGTTCCAACGGGCGTACAAGTTACCAGCGACAGCTCTGACTGCTTGCTGTTTTGCTGCAGGATCGACATATCGGCTGGCTTGACTGTTTGACTGCCAGTGACCTGGTAAATGTAGCGTGTGCCTTTGTAATCAACCAGAATGGTATCACCCGGCTTAAGCTCGTTAAGCAAGGTGAATACAAATTTATAACTTCCTGGCGCCCAGACCAGGCCGCTGGAGTGACCAAAGATCACCACATCACCCTGCTGTCCTGGCACAGCCGTCGATGCATAATGCACCACACCGCTTCTGAGCGAATACGCAATGTCGGTATTATTTGTGCTCGACTCAAAATTTATAGGTGCGCTGACGTTGATTTTCGGGATGCGTAGCTCGCTGGCCGAAGCTGGCACAGCGGCCGCAGCCGCGCTGGCATTGGTATTGACGTGCAGCAATTGTGGCAGGTGGTAGCGAGCCTGAGCAACTACCCAAGAGGCATTTAGCAATGCATAAATCATCAAGCTGACTACCAGACCAAGAATTGGCGGTAGCATGTGATGCTTAAATGAAAAACGCACGTGCAACGGATTACGCCGCAGCGCCTGAGTTCCCTTTGACATACTAGCATTATATAATATTATTGCTTATTTAGCAAGTATTCAATCCGATATTCTAGTTCCCTTTCTGTTCTCCGAGTAGGAGTGCTTACACCCCGTGTCATTCCAAACTTGATTTGGAATCCAATCAATAAGATATTCGCCTTAGGGCGAATGCTTTATTAAGGTTGGATCCCAGCCTGCGCTGGGATGACTCTGCCGGAGTACCTCAGCGCAGGCTGGGGCTTGGATGACCTGAGAAAATGTTTCAACTTAATCCAAGCTATTGCCGAGAGAAGTAGTGATAATTGTGCGCCATGGCCCCCCAGGAACATCTGTAGCTTTGACGAACTGCCAATCCGTATTGCTCACGTCAGACAGCCCTAAATAATCACGCACCGCCGGCGAAGCATCTAAGCCGGCCCCTGCCCCGACCCCATTGCGTGGCTGCGCTGAGCCAAATACATAACTAGTATCATCAGTTTCATATGGTCCGACGTCTTCCCATTGAGCATAGACAGTTTTGCCGTGGTACCGAATAGCAAGCCAGGCGTTTTTGCACCACGAATATGCCGCGTTGCGTGATGGACCAGGACACGCTCCGGCTGTCACCTTACGCGTCCCACTGTCGGTTACGTCATCATATGGCAACGCAAAATAAAAAGGATTCTCGTGTGGCGTAAATGACGCCGGGAAATAGCCGTTCCGGTGCGCTGGGTCATCGACACCACCGTAGTGTTGTTGCCACGTCTCGTCCCACGCGCTGGCGGCATTGGAAATGTAGCCGTTGTCACTATCGGCCGGTTCGCCCGCCCAGAAAATTGTAGTAACGATGCCCCGGTGTTGAAAAGGTGCTTCACTGCTTGGTGCTGATGTTGCACCAGTAGCTGCTTTCGTCGATTGCGGTTGTTTGTGAGTGACTTGGGTTTGTTGTTTTCCCCCAGGCGCTGCGGCTTTATTCGTTGTGAGCAGCACTAATACCAGAAGCAGGCCAACAAACACCCCAAACAAAACAAATAGGCGCCTCCGTTTTGGAAGCGCCCATTTCCTAGCCATACGCCCAGTGTACAGGTTTATAGCTGCGGCAGGATTTCCTGAATTGCCTGCGCGGAAGTGTCCACACCGATGCCAGACTGCTTGATGTAGTTAAGCTCGGCATCTAGATCGCTCGGCTGCGTGTCGTACTGCACATCAGTCGGATCAGATGGTGTCACGGCAATCTCATGGTAGACCAGGATCAGCCAGGAGTGCTGAGTGTTGGCTTGGTTAACCCAAGCTTCAACTTGTGCTGGTGTGGTGGTGTTGTACACGTCCTGTACAACCAGCTGGCTCAGATTCAGATCGTCTTTGGTGTTGAAACCGACATTAACAGTACGTTGCGAAGTGTAGAGCGTATTGCCAAGAGCAATGGTGTTGGCGTTGTAGGCGCCATACGGGTACGCAAAGTCAGTGATCGGCACACCAAAGGTGTTCTGCAGCGTGGTCTTGCTGTTCGTCATTTCGTTCGTTATCTGGGTTTGAGTAATGTTTAGCGGGCAGTTGACTGGGTCATCAGTTTGCTGGCCAGTCAGGTCGCAGTGGTGTACGGTGTGCGAGCCGATCTCGTTGCCATCGGTGACCAACGTTTTGATCTGAGCTGTGCTCATGTAGTCGGGTTGGTCGGTCAATTCACCAGAGATGATGAAGAACGTGCCCTTCAGGCCGTACTTGTTGAGCAGTGGCAAAGCGTTGGTGTATTGGTTAGTCCAACCGTCGTCGAATTCGATGCTGACCAGGCCGCGAGTGAACGGGCTCGGCGTGTAGGGACCGAAGCTGAAGTCGTCGGTGGTCAATGAACCGTTGGCGGCAATCAGGTGGAAAATGCTGATGGAAGTCGCGCCGGCTGGAATGTCGAACTCAGCGGAAGCTTGCGCCCAGGTAGCTGACGGCAATACCGTGCCGAGGTAGTAGTACTGAACCGTGCCGTTGATGGTGACGGCCGCGTCGATTTCGGTGCTGACGTCACTCTCGTACCAGTCGGTGTAGCGGTAGTGGCCGCTGGTGACAGGCTGCGAAGTGTAGTCCCAGTCCAGGGCACCGTTCTGATAGCCAGTCACGCTGATCTTCAAGCTGTGACTGCCGGTATGACCAGTGTTCAGATAGCTGAAGGTTGGTGTGTTCGTGCCCCATGAATTAGCCGTCCAATTCTGCGGTTGACCGGCGGTGCTGTCCGGAGTTTCAACCGATGGATTAGGAATGGTGTTCGTGCCGGAGCCACCGCTTGGAGGCGTGACGACGGTGTTTTGAACATTGACTAACACATTGGTGGAAGTCGTTGATTGGTTGTCGATGTTAGTAGCGACAGCCGTCAGGGTGTGCGTGCCGTTGGTGGCTGTGGTGGTATCCCAGCTGAAGCTGTACGGAGCAGTTGTAACTGAGCTGCCGAGATTGGTGCCATCCAGTTTGTACTGCACATTAGCCATGCCCTGCTTGTCGGTAGCATTTACAGTGACTGTCTGCGTACCACTAACAGTAGCGTTGTTGGCCGGCGCCGTAATCTGAACGGTTGGCGGGGTTGGGTTCTCGACATCCACTGTCACGCTAGTGGAAGTGGTGCTCAGGTTAGCAGTGTTAGTAGCTACAGCTGTCAGCGTGTGCTTACCATTAGCTACTTTGGTCGTGTCCCAAGCCAAACCATAAGGAGTGGCGGTAACCGGGCTGCCAAGGTTGCCACCATCCAGCTTGTACTGCACATTGGCAATGCCCTGGGCATCAGTGACGTTAACAGCCAGGTTCTGGGTGCCCTTAACGACGGCGTTAGTGACTGGTGAAGTGATGCTAACTGTCGGTGCCGTTGGAGCAGGCGGCGTGACCGGATTTGGGTTCGGGTTGGGAGGCGTCGGTGTTGGGATGACCGGGGTGATCGGCGTGCTCGGCGGCGCTGCCTCGAAATCAAAGTCATCGATCGTCAGCTTCCCGTTCTTGCCAAGAATGTGATAAAACGTGATCTGCTTGGCGTTAGTTGGCGTATTGAAGCTGACATTAACCTGCTTCCAGGCGGAGCTAGCCGGTGCATTAGCCAGCCACATGTAGTTGGTTTGGCCGGTAGTGGTCGTCACAACCGCGTCAACTTCCGTAGCTACGCTGCTCTGATACCAGTCGCTGAAGGTGTAGGCCGTGGCCGGGCTGACGTTGACGGCGTTTGGATACCACTTGGCATCGCCGTTTTTGTAGCTAGCCAGGCTGACGGTAGCGCTGTGGCTGCCGGTGTGACCGGTGTTATTGTAAGTGAACGTAGCCTTGTTGCTGCCCCAGCTGCCTTGATTCCAGCCGCTCGTACTTTGCTCAAGCGAGGGGTTGGCAATCAGATTAGTGCCAGTTGCACTTACCGTAGCCGCGTTAGCGGTGCCAACACCTACTGGAGTTAATTGCTTGCCGGCCAACGCAAACAGGAGTACTAAAAAGCCGGCCATCGAGCCAGCGGCCAGAGCGAGATGCATCAATCGCTTCATAGGGTACGTTCCTCTTCATCCCACCCCTTATAAAACTATTTGTATTAATGTAACTACAAAATTGCTTTAAAGTCAACAGTTTTATGTAATAAGTTTAAGCATGTCCGGTTTAGCAACTATTCGTAATGGTCACAGTATTGTTCGTAGAATTGGTATTGCTGGCCGTACCGCTGGTCGCCGTCCCCCCATTAGTATTCCCCGAACTCGTCGCACTACCAGAAGTCGCCGTCTGTGACGAATTGTTCGTAATGTTGACATTCGTATGATTCGAACACTCCGTGACTGGCGGCGGCTGGATTGTTTTCGCGGCAATACGATTATTGACCAGCATCACTGTACTACTCTGCAGTAAGGCCGAAGCTGGGGCCCACACAAACAGCCCGATAATCACAATTGAAATGCTGCCAGCTGTTGTGGCCGCAATCCTTTTCGGGAGTTTCGACGGGTTCTTTACATGCCTGAATCCAGGTAGCTGGTACAGCTTAATTGACTTCAAATAATCACTCATGCGTTTGACTTCCTCAGCCATCAAAAACAGCGCCGGAATATAAATGAGCGCCAGCAGCCCAATCGGCTCCTTCCCCCAGATCAGCCAGCTACCAACATGTGGAACGTGCCAAATAACCTTGCCTTCCACCAAACCTTCAGTAATCGTCTGGTCTGGCAATTTATTGGCATCGCCTTTCGTAATAAATGCCGGAATTTTACCATTAATCATATAAGCATCAATAATCCGGTGCGAAATTGTCTTACGGGCATCCAGTGGATCCCGATAAGTAATAACATCGCCGACTTTTAATGATTGCGGCGAAACTTTATGCACCAGCACGGCAGAGCCTGGCGGGATGGCCGGTCGCATACTGCCAGTTGGTATGCTCAGGGCTTTCCACCCCGTACCAGACCAACTGAACAGCACGACGATTACAAAAGCCATCACCGCCAGAATCATACCTAGGCCAGTGAAGATTCTCTTACCTGAAATCACTCACCTGCTCCTTTAGAGCTTAGTTTTTATTGATTTCCAACGAAGCTAATGTCAAATGCCGGGACCGAAGCATTACTTGTGCTCACAGTACTTGCAAGCTGAACGGTCGCGTTGCAATTGTCAGTTGCGCCAGCAGCGATTGCACCCAATGGCGTGCCACCTGTGTATTGATTTAGCGTGCCGCTGGAAGAACCGCTATCACAAGTGATGTTGAGTGTTACATCGCCGGGTTGAATGCCGGTATCACCATTAAACGCATTCTGGTTAATACTGACCGTCAGATTCAACGGAATGGTGCCCGTATTCTTAATACAGAAAGGAAATGCCGGTGACGTTTGGCCAGGAGTTAAAGCATTTGCTCCAGTAAAGTTCATGCCGGGAGCTGTATTGCCTGCACCAGCGCAGCCTGTTGTAGCTACGCTGCCGTCAGCGATGGCCAACGTAGTTGTTGCTGAACTTAATTGATTATTCGTAAGCGCCACGGTATTTGAGCTGAGCGCCGCAAATGTGATGCCGCCGACCAAAGCCGCGATTGCTCCCATCGTGCCGATTGCCCGCGCCATCGGATTAATCTTGCTTAATTTGAGCATAAGCATACCCCCTATCTTTAATGACAGGGTTTATTTTAGGGGTGGGCAAAAAGAGCGGAAATATAAAATTTTACTTGGCTGAGAGATTGCTGAACCCGTTTGTCTAAATAATTAGTCTGATGTTTCGCCCGCGAACCAT
This sequence comes from uncultured Candidatus Saccharibacteria bacterium, assembly GCA_964533425.1. GTDB lineage: Bacteria > Patescibacteriota > Saccharimonadia > Saccharimonadales > UBA4665 > CAZHJG01. The sequence continues at coordinate 6,591 of CAZHJG010000022.1, forward strand.
TCCAGATAATGCTGCAGCTCGGCAATACTCGCCTGAATGTCATCAAAGGCCCGATGCACCTCTTTTTTCTCGAAGCTAACACCGTATTTCCCCTGCATGAACACCTTCCAGGCGCTGACGTCGAGCATGCGATAGTGCAGTTTCAGATCCAGTTGCGGCCACCACTGGGCGATAAATTTGCGGTCATTATGAATGCTGTTCCCCGCCAACACCGCCGGTTCGCTACCAAAATGTTGCGCAACCAATTCAACCAGCTCACGCTCAACTTGTTCACTCGGCTTACCCTCAGCGCACTTGCGCAAAAACTCGTCGCGATTTTCCGGATAATCCTTCCACCAGATGTTCTTCTGCATCCGCTCCACGATCACATCGTGTGGCTGCCGCACGCAGGCTTCATAGTTGGCCAGCGTCTTGAAGTCGAAATCCGTAATCTCGGCCGCTATTTCCAAAATCACATCTTCCAGCGGGTCTAAACCAGTCATTTCCAGATCGACCCACAGCAGCTTCGTCGGCACCACGTTTTTGTCTATCATTGCATCCATCATACCAAACGCTGCTGTTACTCATCGCTTCACCTCACCCATAAATCTCTCAATTTATTACGCGTACGCCGGTTTAGCTTCTCGTTCACGAGCCGCCGCCAAGGCATTGCTGTACCACTGCAGCTCGTTGAGTAGCGTTTCCAGCGCCGATTGTGATCCGTACGGATCGTGCTTCTCGGCCTCAACCAGATTGCCATCTTCGTCGATTTTATCGCTCATTTTGAACATTGCTACCCCTGGAATTGTCGGCATTGGCACCATGCGGCTTTCCGATAAAATTTCCTTCAGCGCAATCTCCGCGCGAGCGCCGCCAGCCGAACCATGTGAGACGATAGCTGTCGGTTTTCGGTTTAGCTGCCAATCCACGTAATCAATGGCATTTTTCAACACACCCGGAATGCTGTGATTGTATTCCGGCGTCACAAACACGTATGCCTCAAACTCGGCCAGTTTATCCAGCCACTGTTGTGCTACCGGATCAATCTCGCGCTTTGGGTTGTATCGCGGGCTCACCGGCTCATTGAAAATCGGCATTGGGTACTCTTTAAGGTCAACGAATTCCGCCTCCACGTCATCCATCGTCTCAAGTGTTTTCATTACCCATTTCGCTTGTTTAGGGGTCTGACGCCCTTCACGAATGGCTCCGATGATTACTGCTACTTTCATAAGATTCCCTCCTGAACGGTGTTATTGTTTATTTGTGTACAGTTTGGGATGAAGGGTGAAGCCCGTAAGGGAGCGGTACTTGTGGTACCGCGAGTGCGGACTGGAGGCCTTCGCCCAAAATGTGCCAAAGAAGCAATAACGTGCTATACTTTATATAGTTAGTAACTAATAGGTAGTATAGTCCCAATACTATACTTTGTAAAGTATGAAATCCACCTCTGTTACCATCACCAATTCCAAGCTCGAACCCAAAGTCGGTTGCATTGCCAGCGCCATGGAAATCATTGGCAGCAAATGGACCGCGCTCATCCTGCGTGACCTGTTCAGCGGCCCCAGACGATTTTGTGAACTTGAAAAATCCGTAGGCAGCATTAATCCCCGCACTCTAAGCCAGCGCCTTGACGACCTCGAAGCCCACGGCATTATTAACCGCGAAAGCTACGCCGAAGTTCCGCCTCGCACCGAATACAGTCTCACCAAAAAGGGCGAAGATCTGTTACCCGTCCTGCAACAAATGGCCGCCTGGGGCACCAAATACTACAACCGCTCCTGTTAAGCGGTCCACTTCTTCATACGATACACGCGCTCTATGCGGCGCTGCTGGTCACCAAAATGCAGATCGTGCATGACAACCACCTTTTTGGTTAGTGACGTGCTGACTGCCCGCTTCTCATCAAGACAAAACCCAACATGCTGATACCTTCCGTCATCAAAATCCTGCGCTTCCCATATCAGCACGTCTCCGGGCTGCGGTGACTCAACCGATTCCCATCCCGAATGTTCCAAATCCCAGACAGTACTCAAAACCGTGCCGTGTGTTCGTGCGAGTTTACCAAAAATCACCAGCACCGAACTGACATAGAAAGCGCAGCTATTGGCGCCATCGTCCAAAGCATCAAATTCACCCCTGTCCGGAGTCTCGACATAGAAGTTTCGGAACATACCTGACCCAACGGAATTTCTTATTACCTGCAGATATGTCTTAAGGTTCAGTCGCGTAGGCTGATCTGGTTGATCGGGCATAACATTGTAGGGTTATTTCTTTTCTTCGAAATCCAGGGCGGCAGAATTGATACAAAAGCGCTGGCCAGTCGGCTGATCCGGTGCGTCATTAAAGACGTGGCCTAAGTGACTGCCGCAGTTGGCGCAGGTTACTTCTACTCTGTTCATGCCATGACTGCTGTCATCATTAAGCTTCACGGCTTTAGTGTTGGCTACGTCATAAAAGCTCGGCCAACCGCTGCCGCTGTCGAACTTGGTGTCGCTTTTGAAAACGACTTGGCCGCAAGCCGCACAAACGTAGTCGCCGGTCTTGTCGTTATGCAACAGTTTGCCGGTAAACGGCGCTTCGGTCCCCTTCTCGCGCAGGATATGGTACTGCTCGGGGGTTAGCTTGTCTTTCCACTCATCATCATTCATGGCCATACCTATTATTATAAGCCCGGAGGAGTAACTCGTATACAGTTAACGATATACAGTATACGGTTGAGCGCACCGTATACCGTATACCGTATACCTTCTTATTTCTTCTCTTCGACTTTTTTAGGCTGGTCAAGCTTGTCGAGATTGAAGAACTTGAATGCCAGGTAGATAAAGATCAGCAGCAGGATAAGATCGACGATGGCCGCTACCATGGCGCCCCAGCCGAGCGAAGCGGCTCGATCATGAAAGTGCAGCATGAGTGCCCGCTGACTGAGCGCTGTGCCGAAGAGCAAATGTGTGAGTGGATCGATAAAATTGGAAACCAGCACTTTGACGACCGTAGCCATCTGGCTACCGATGATAAAACCGATGGACAGGCCAACTACGGCATGATCGCGTAAGAAGTTAGCGAAACCTTCGACCGGGCTGAACTCTTGGGCCGCGACAACTACCACATTCTGTTTGTGCTTACGGTGACTGACCGGCTGCTCAAACCTAATGGTGCTGCCTGGGGCAACATGGATGGCGGTTTCAGTATTTTTTGTTTGGCGTTTTCGTTTTCGTTCTGCCATAGTGCGGATTATATCACATTTTCTCTGGAGACGCAATACCTAAAAGCGTAAGCCCTTTGTTTAATGTATCGGCGTAGTGCTCCACCAACCAGAGGCGAGTGGCCTCACGCGGATCGCCCAGCACCCGGTTGTGTTCGTAGAAGCGGTTGAAGGTTTGGGCTAGCTCATATAGATAAGTCGCGATATGGTGCGGCATGAGTTCGGTTACGGCTTTATCGACGACTTCGGGATATTCTGAAAGTTTGCGGACTAGACTTCGTTCGCCCGGCTCTAAACTAATGTCATCTCGAGCGGCGCGAGAGATCTCGTTCACCTGCAAGGAGGTCCCTCCGCTTTGGTCGGGATGCCCTACGGTCACCTTGCGGAGGATTGAGCGAGCCCGGGCATGGGCATACTGCAGGTACGGTCCGCTATTGCCTTCCAGGCTGACCGATTCGGCCGGGTTGTAGATGATGTCGCCACCCATGCGTTGCTTGAGGAAAGCATACTTGACCGCGCCCAGCGTTACCTGCTCGTCTTCCTGGCCGTAGGCTGCTTTGTTGGCTTGGGAGGCGGCATCGAGCACATCGGTGGCCCGGAGAATATTACCCAAACGGCTGCTCATTTTGACGCCACCGGCCAGCTTGACGATGCCGTGTGTTAGGTGCGTTGTCCGTTCAGATAATTCCGGCTGGAACTGCTCAATGCTCTTCAGCACCACCTTCATATATTCGATGATATCGTTGCCGGTAATCACGACGGAGCGGTCGAAGTGGTAATCGTCCCATTTCTTCATGATCAGGCCGACATCCTTGGCTTCGTAGGTAGGCAGGCCTTCGGAATTGATGAAGACGCGGACGTGCAGGTCGTGCTTATCGCCGTCGAAGATTATGGCGCCATCGCTTTCCTGATACACATCACCAACATGTTCGCGCACAGTCTTTAGGCCAATCGGGGCTGTTTCGCTCTCTGGATAATATTTTTCGAACTGGCTGCCGATCCGAGCATAAAAAGTACCGAAGTAATCATAGCTCCACTGGCGGGTTGTCCAGTAAATTTGTGCAAACGGTGAGTCGTGGTCGTTGTCGTTGTGCAGTCCGTAAATTCGCTTGTTGAGTTCGGTGATTTCCGGCTTGGCATGCTCGTCCTGCTCATAGGCCTGATTGCCCTCGACATAGCGCTCGCTGAGCCAGCTGGCTCGTTCGTCCTCTGGCACGTTTTGCAACTTTTCGGGATTTTCGCCCCCCAAAGCTTTGAGGAGCGCCCACATATTCTTGGCCACGTGCAGCCCCACATCACCGCCAAAGTTCACACGGTGCACTTCCCCGCCGGCATGCTCTAACAGATTAGCAATGGCGTCGCCGACGATGCTGGTGTAGAGGTGGCCAGCGTGCAGCACCTTGAACGGGTTCGGATCTGAATATTCAGCCACGATCGTCTGGCCAGCTAGGGATTTGACCGCTTCGGTCTGAGTGGCTTTTAAGAGCGTCTGGTCGGTCAGTTTGAGATTGATAAAACCGGGTCCGGCAACAGATACGTCACTGACCTGATCAGCCAAACTTTCACGAAGTTTCACGGCCAGCTGTTCGGCAATCTCGCGCGGGTTTTTGCCTACTTGCTTGGACAGCTGCAGCGCCACATTAGTCGCATAGTCGCCGAATTGCTCTTCGGGCCTGGTCAGTTCTATAGGCACAGTTGACTCAAAAAGTTGCTGCACGGCAGCAGCAATGCTGGCCTCAAGTTCCTGCTTCATGCCCTTCAGTATAGCAGACGTAACAGAGGTTATTTATCAATTGTGTGCTGCAGCAAATGGGCGCCGCGCCAGAGGAGACCGTACATGCTGGCGAGGAGGATGAAGAACGAGATGACGGTGACGAACATTTGCGGGTAGGCGGATGGATGGATTATGCGGTCGGAGATATCGAAGAGCAGACCGCCAGGATTGGTCAGGATGTCCCAACTGTTCCAGCGTAGGTCGCGGCCAATGTAAATGCCGGCGCTGCAGATCAGCAACGTGAGAGCGATCCAGGCGCTGGCGCTGCGGGCCGTCAGGCGGCGTTTGAGTTGTAAATGGATTAGGTACAGGCTGCTGAAACCGAGCGTTACACCGGTGTAAATGAATGAGGTGAACATCACGGCATCGTACAATACATCGACGCGCATCACCTCTTGGAGGTGGATGAAGTCGCTGATCATGTAGAAGCTGTTGGGCAGGAAGATCAGCCAGAGCAAGCTGGTGGCCAGGCCCTCCCAGCTGGACCAGAGTTTGTGCTCCAGCACTTTGAGTAATCTGATGGCGAATAATAGCGGCAGCCAAGCCAGCAGCAAGTTCCAGATCAGGTAGTCAAAATCGAGACTGTGGTTGCGCCAGGCGCCATAGCCAAACAGGCCGATGCTCACCACAGTAGAGGTAACCAGGGCGAGCATGAATTGCATGCGGCGTGACCGCTCTGTCCTCATAACTCTTATAATTATACCTGAGTGGGCTTAGTGCCCGGCAGCTATATGGTCCGCATTGTTGGCGACGTACTGATACGTGGAGTTGAGCTGCTGGGTCTGAGCCAGGACGGCGTCGGTCGTGTGCATCATGAAAAACAGATACGCCCCAACCAAAATAACCAGCCCCAGCAGCAATTTCATCCGTACTTTATAGCAGCCTGGCTACACGAATGCAATCATAAGGGGATCAGATCTTAGATCTTCGTTCTTGGATCTTCGTAAAGAATCCCGACGCCAGTCGGGATGCGATTGTGGCCAGGCC
>CAZHJG010000023.1:0-11368 GCA_964533425.1 uncultured Candidatus Saccharibacteria bacterium
AGAGCAGGTCGCCGCAGGGTAGGGAATCGCCCTGGCCGCTGAAGTGGACGTCGTCGGGGACGCGGACGGTTTTCTTGCCGAGGTCATGCAGGACTTGTTCGGCGTAGGGTTCTTCGCCTTTGCGGGCGTTTGGCAAAGTGGACATTACGGCCGTATCACCCCTCACCAGGGCCCAGTTGGCGGTGTAGACGCCGTCCTGGCAGCCTTTGGGGGCAGCCACGGCGACCACTTCTACGCCGTTGTCGGCCAGGGCTTTGTGGATTAGATCGTGCTCGGCTTGAGCTTTTTCGCGGTCGATCACCACCTTTTTATTCATAAACGGGTTGATGGCTTGGTCGTCGTCGAAATATTGGGCGCTGGACATCAGTACTTGGGCGTTTATTTGAGCTGGCATTGGATTAATTATACTAGACGAGATCTCTCCTTGCAGTCGAGATGACAAATGAAAAAGCCGGGTTTGAGAGATGTAACGAGTGAAGGGAGAGGGGAGACGGGGTCTCAGTCTGTCCAAACAATCGTACATTTCAAACCCAGCAAGCGGACGGCGTGCGCTAGGCACATTAGGGTGCGAAAAACGCACGCCGTCCATGCCGTTGATCTACCTGCTAGCTGCGCCTGGTCTGGCGCTGGCGGTGCTGCTGTGGCCGGTTGAAGAAGTACGGTTCACGGCTTGGCGTGGACCTTCGTGCCGACGGCGTGGTCGCTGTCGCGGTCGTGGACACGAATGCCGGCTCGGGTGATGCGGTGGAAAGCGCCTGAACTGCCTCGATGGCGGCGTTGACCAGATCGCGGGCCTTGTCGACGTACTTGTTGTCGCGCAGCTTTGCGATGATGAACTCCCGGTAGCGCACGACGTTCTTGAAAACATCGGCACCGTGGCGCTCAAGATAGCGACGAACCCGTCGCCTGTCGCGGACCGACACTCCGTCGCTGAACACGATTCCTACTGTTTGCTTCTTCGCATCGTGTTCGCACTGATGCCGATTGCCAACTGCATCTGTAACCTGCAAAACAACCCCTCTCGGGTAGATTACGGAACTTTAGTATTTTACAATGTTCATAAAATTTACGCAAGGTTTTCTGAAGAAGCAGAACTTCCAGATTATTACCCTGCTTTCTCGCTATATGAATGCGTATTCATACTGAAGAGTCCAAAAGGACGAAAGCGGGAATAATAAAAAATAATAATGACAGAATTTGGTATATATGGTACGGTATCCTTCATTAGCGGAGTTTTATTCGTTATGTTCCTATCCCCGACCTCTTAGGAGGCGCAGTGAGGAAGTTCATCACAACCATAGCCGTGCTGTCGGCAGCCGTCGCGCTGTTAGCTGTTTCTTCGGCGCAGGCCATCACGAAGTCTGACGCCGAGTCGCGCGCCAAGAACTACATTCGTGGCCGCTGTGGCATATCAATCGGCCCCTTCGTGCTTTACAGGTGCCTGTCCTTGATTTTCGAGTCATGCGTACTCAAGGGCAATCAACCTGGGCACGTTCAGTGGTACTGCATTGGCCACACCTTTGAACAGCGCGTCTTGGCAGTTATCGGCCCGAGATACCGGGCGTGTGGCATAAGTGTTGAGTACGCGCCGTCAGGTAAGCGTCTTCATGGCGACAAGGTCTGCCTTGGCTACACCCCGTCATACCGACTGCATGTTCGGCTGCGCAGACTCCAAGCCTAGAGGGGAGGGTGAGGACAAGGATGTCCTCTCCCCAGAGTAAATGTCGTATTGAGCCACGGGCTCCGATATTTACTCTTTTAACTGCTTTATGAGTGCGTACTCATACTGACGAGTCCAAAAGGACGAAAGCAGAAGTTTCGAGTGGATTATTACTTGTCGCGCTGGGAGAAGATGACCTGCTCGGTGCCGTCATGCAGGTTTTCGGCAGGTTTTTTGCGGCGACTACGGTGGCGGCGGCGCTTGGGTTTGGTGACTGTGCCGGAGCCAGAGACTGCCGTGCGGCCCATAACGGCAGCGCGAGCGGTATGAGTTAACGAGGAGGCTAGCTTTTTGACCGTTGGCATCGGAGCTTCGGTCGGCGCTCGGACTGGCGCTTGTTGTGCTGGAGTTGGAGCCGGTGTCGGTGTCGGGGCAACCGAGGCTTGTTGATTGGCTGGTGCTGGCGGTTTGGCCACGGGTCTGGCTGGCCTGGCGGTCGAGTTATCCCTGGTGTTCAGGTTGTAGCGTTCGGCGATGAATTCTTCAACTGATTCACGGTGCAGGGCGTACTGGCTCCGTGTATGTTCAATAATGTGGGCCGTTTCGTCGAACTGATGTGGTGGCAGATCAAGCGTGATGGCCGAAAAGGCTGGCGACTTCTCACCCTCAATTGTCATGTTGACCACAAAGTGACGATTGTGCATGTGAACGAGGTCATATTCTTCGAACTTGGGCTCGAAGTAGCGCAGCATGCCGCGGGCATCGTCGGCACCCATGCGGAAGGCGATCATCGAGCCGACGTTACCGAAGACGGCATCACGCACTTCTTGCGACATTTGAGCGATGTACTGGTTGGCCACGGTAAGATTCAAGGCATATTTACGGGCTTCGCTCAAGATAGTAGCGAAACTGTCGGTGGCAAAGTTTTGGAACTCGTCGACATACAGATAGAACGGCGAGCGCTCGCTGGGTGGAATGTCGGCCCGGCTCATGCTGGCCAGCTGAATTTTGGTAACCAAAAGCGCACCAAGCAGGGCGGCGTTGTCTTCACCAACCAGGCCACGGCTCAGGTTCACAACCAGGATTTTGCGCTCATCCATAATCTGCCGGATATTGAAGCTGCTCTTGGGCTGACCGATGATATTACGCACAATGGGATTGGCCGTGAAGGCGCCGACCTTGTTTAGCACCGGCGCAACGGCTTCGGCAGCAAATTTATCGTTCCAGGAAGCGAATTCGACCTCCCAAAAGTTGCGAACCACCGGGTCGGTCACGTAGCTCAGAACCCTTTTACGGAAATTTTTATCGGTGAGCAGGCGGGTGATGTCGAGCATGGTGGATTCCGGATATTCCAGCAACGCCAGCAGGCTGTAGCGCAAGATGTACTCCAGTCGCGGGCCCCAAGACTCGAACATCCGCTTCAGCACGCCGACCAGCTCAGATACGGTATGAGTGCGAAGCTTGGGGTCGGACACTTCCATAGGGTTGAACGCTACTGGGTAATCGACGTCAGCCGGATTGAAGTAGATAACGTCCTGAGCTCGGGAGGCTGGGATGCGGGCCAGGATGCTCAAGGCGTAGTCGCCATGAGGATCGATAACCGCGAAGCCATAAGGGCTGTAGATGTCGGAAATTGTTAGCAGTTCGAGCAAGCCGGACTTACCGACGCCGGTTTGACCAAGAATATACAGATGGCGGCCGCGATCGGCGCGGGTCAGGCCGAACGGTGTATTGTGGCCGCGGAAGTTGGCGGCGGCGATCGGGCTGACCTCTGTTCGATTTTCGTTTGTAACTATCGGCAGATTGGCGGGCGGTTCGGCCGTTTGACTCAGGGCCCATAAGATGTACGGGGTTTCCACGGTGGTATGTGGCAGGTGGTACAGGGTGGCTACTTCTTCGATGTTCAATATAAGCGGTTTACTGCCAAGGGCTCGCTGCCGGTAACGGGCGAGTGGAGCGTGGTCTCCGGTGATGCGGGTCTGCTCAAAGCCGTTTAGATAGGTCGTGTTGAACTGTTTGTAGCTGGCGACGATTGATTGCAGGCGCAGAGTAGCCTGGTGAGCTGGCACATGGCCTTTGTAGACAATGCGCATGGTGGCCTCGAAAGCTAGTTTGTGGCTCTTTTCTTCGGCGCCACTGGCTCGGGCCTGGTCGTATTCGGTAAGTTTTGGCGCGGCGGCACCGGCGCCACCTTCGGGCGGGGCCCACAGGGCAGAAATGAGTGCTCCTGGTGATGAGCCGGCTCGACCGCCCCTGATACCACTGATGTAGCGCTCGCTCTTCTTGTGCCAATTTTCGGTTGCTGGTTTGACGACCAGTTGGATCCAGGCCTCCTCATCCTCTTCAAACTTGGCCAGCGTGGCGGTGATGGCGGCCAGGGGATCTACCTCGAAACTCTGGAAGGTTTTGATTGGCAAGGCGTCGTTGGCGGTTAGGCGCATTTCGGTAGTCAGCGCTACTGGATAACTGGCTTCGTCCGCAGCCGAGTAGTCGCTTATCTCAGATATTTGCACCATCGGGTACTGGGCGTAGATCTGCTCCTCCACAAAGCCCACCAGATAGCGCGGCACGCAGACATAAAAGCCGATGCGCTTTTTAAGCACAGCAATTTCAAAACTAACCCGAACCCGGTGCGAAGCTTGGAACATCTTCTCTGACGAGAACATCAGCAGGCCGTGCAGAGAAGCGAACATTTGCTCGGCGGCCAGCTCCTTTTTGTCGTTGGTGCGGGGTACCTGAAGCAGCAAAACGACCGTGTCCTCGTCGCGTTCGTCGAGGACGGGTTTGTTAAAAACAGAGGTGAATTTCGTGTTCATGCGTTTCTGGAAGCGAGTGATTATCAGGCGGACCTGACGACCAATTTATATTATTATAGCAAATTTTACCCATAAAGTCAAAATTATAACAGGGGTAAACATCAGTAAGTGCCGCTTTCATAAGCAGCATACTACCATTGTACTCGTCTCTGGTGAGGAATACTAAGGACTCGCCAGTCTTTTAACCCCAACCCTATTGACAGAGGTTTTAGCACTCGTATATAGTGAGTGCTAGAAACAGGTGTTTACATCTTCTTCTCAAGAAGGTGATTGCGAGAAAACAGCTGTTAATACAAGCTTAAAAAGGAGGTTTGACCAGATGAGTTCACCATTGAACCCGCTGGGCGACTACGTCGTCGCGGTCGGGGAAGAGGCTGAAGCCAAAACAGCCAGCGGCCTGTATTTACCAGATAAGGCCCAAGAAAAGCCCAAAACCGCCAAAGTCGTTGCTGTGGGCAAAGAGGCCAAACAAATCAAAGTTGGCGACCGGATTATCTACAAAAGCTACAGCACAACCGAAGTTAAAGTTGATAGCACCGAATATATTCTTGTCAAAGAAGAAGACGTCCTGGCTACGGTTAAGTAGCGATCATTAACAATTTACCTTTTACCATTTACCATGCTGTAACCATTTACCGTTATCCATGGCTTGCTAAGATGAGCCTTCACTGACGAGGATAACGGTAAACGGTAAAAGGTGAATGCATGGTAAACAGTGAACAGTGAACAGTGAACGGTAACAGACTATAGTAAACGGAAGAGACGGAGGAACGATAGATGGCTAAAAAAGTTTTTTATGACGATGACGCCCGTAAGCGCGTACTAGGCGGTGCGGAGATTTTATACAATGCGGTGAAAACCACTATGGGGCCCAAAGGTCGCAACGTGGTGATCAGCAAGGCTTTCGGAGCGCCAACGGTAACGCATGACGGCGTAACAGTGGCCAAAGGCGTGGAGCTGGAAGACGCCGATGACGAAACACTGGGCTACAAAGTCGGTGCGGAGTTGATTAAGCAAGCGGCTTCCAAGATGAACGACGTGGCCGGTGACGGCACGACGACGGTCACGGTTTTGACGTATCACATCTTGAATGAAGCGAATAAGTTAATTGCTGCCGGGCATAATCCCATGCTTTTGCGAAAAGGCCTGGAAGCTGCCTCGCAAGATGTTATTGCCCAACTGTCGACATTAAGCGAGGATATCCAGGGCAAGAAAAATCGGGTGGCGGAAGTGGCAACTATTTCGGCCGGCGATGCTCAGATTGGTGATCTGATCGCCGATGTCATCGACAAAGTCGGTCGTGACGGCGTGGTAACGGTCGAAGAAGGGCAGGGCCTGCAGCTCGAATCAGAGGTGGTAGAAGGCTTTACCTTCGACCGCGGCTTTGTCAGCCCGTACATGGTGACCGACACGGCGCGCATGGAAGCGGTGTACGACAAGCCGGCTATCGTGATCACTGATAAGAAAATCTCCAGTATTCAGGAATTCCTGCCGCTGCTCGAAAAACTGGCGCAAGCCGGCAAGAAAGACCTGGTGCTGATTGCCGAGGACGTGGAAGGCGAAGCCATGGGCACGCTGATATTGAACCGTCTCAAAGGCGTGTTTAATACCTTGGCTATCAAAGCTCCGGCTTTCGGTGACCGTCGCAAGGATATCCTGAACGACATTGCCATCCTGACCGGCGCCGAGGTGATTAGCGAAGATACCGGCATGACGTTTGAGAATGTTGATCTGAATGTGGTTGGTACTGCTCGGCGGGTTATCGCCAACAAGGACGAGACGACCATTATAGAAGGTGGCGGTGCGGCGGCTGAGATTGAGGCACGGATCAAGCAGATTAATGCGCAGATTCAGCAAGCAACCAGCGAATACGACAAAGAAAACTTGGAGAAGCGTCGGGCTGCTCTGGGTGGCAAAGTCGCCGTCATTAAGGTTGGTGGTGCGACGGAGACCGAGATCGAGGAGAAGAAATTCCGCGTCGACGACGCCGTGCACGCCGTGAAAGCTGCTTTGACCGATGGTATTGTGCCGGGCGGCGGCGTGACATTGATTAATCTGAGTGCCGCATTAGCCAAGAAGCACGAGGTAAAAAGCAAGGCTGCAGATAGCAATCCGTCAGTCGGCGCCGGGGTTGCCATCCTGATCGGGGCCCTGGAACAGCCTTTCCGCATTCTGCTAACTAACTCCGGTCTTAATCCAGATGAGTGGCTGCCCCAGGTCAAAGCGGCCAAGTCCGGCTTTGGTGTTGACGTGAACAGTCCAAGCAAGCTCGTTGACCTGAAAGTCGCCGGAGTAGTCGACCCAACGCGGGTCACGAAAGAAGCGATTCAGAACGCGGTGAGCATTGCCGGTACTAGCATGACCATGGGGGCACTCGTAGTTGAAGTACCGAAGGAAGAGAAGGGTGGTCCTGATATGAGTGGTGCGATGGGCGGCATGATGTAACACTCGGAAGCTTTTCCGGTTACCTTCTCAACTCAGGGCAGAAAAACAGGGCTTGAAGTAAATCCAAGTCCTGTTTTGTTTATTTTTAGAGGCTTATTCTTTGCCGCCACCGTAAGGGGTGGAGCCGTAACCGTTGCTGGTGCGGCCCATCAGGTGGTGATCGGCTGATTTGCCGGTGAGCAGGCGAACGATGGTCGAAAAACCCATGATGGAGGCCAGGCCGAAACCAAGCGTCATCATAAATTCTTTACGAGACATCTCTTTCTGCATTAACACGTCTAAGTTTTTGTTCATTTTTGTTTTTGATTAACATAAGCATTGTATAACCTGCTTGGGCTCATCGTCAAGGCTATGCCAAGCCCAAAATAAATTACAGGTCACGCAACGGGGAGCGCGAAGGCACAAACTCCATATAGCGTTCACTCGGTCGCGAAAAACGCATGTGGCTAAAGGAATGGGAGCGTGGTTGTGAAACAGACGTAGTTGCTACTTGTACTTGTGGCTGAGCTACGACCTCCGGTTTTAAAGCAAACGAGGGAAAGGGTAGGAGTTCTAGTTCCTCCTCTTCATCCACCGGCGCCACGGCCACTCGGGCCACTTTAGGTGCACGCCTCGGACGGTTGATAAACGCAATTAGCAGGATTCCCAGCTGATACATCACAATAAATGGGCCGGCCACAATCAATTGGCTCAAGATATTCGGCGTGGGATTCATGAGCCCCGCCAGCACAAAGGCGGCCAGAATTACCCAACGCTCGTAATGCAGCAAGCGGCGTGGCTGCAATGGTTTGATCCGATTGATCGTGATAAGGAGCAGTGGTAATTGGAACAAAAGCGCCGAACCGAGCATATATGCAATGACGAAGGACAGGTAGGCCTGAATGGTAACCAGTGGCTTAATCTGGGCGGTGGTAAACTGATTGAATAAGAAATGCAGCGCTGCCGGCAACCCGATGAAATAGCCAAAGGCAATACCGGCGACGGCCAGCAGGCTGCAAGCCAGGCTTACCCAAACCGCGAAGCGCTTGGATTCCCGGCTCATCAGCGGGCTTAAAAATTCCAAAAGATTGTAGACAATAACCGGTGTGCTCAGGACCAGGCCGGTGTATACGCACACCCGGAATAAGAAGTCGATGCCGCCACCCGGGCTGGTGTAGATAAAATGCTGACCCTTAGACGGTTTCAGCAGGGCGTTGACCACGTGCTGCTGCACGGCGTACGTGGCAGAGCCACACACCAAAACAGCAGCGGCAATATAATATAACCGCCGCCGTAGTTCCTGAACGTGCTCTATAAAGGGCTGGGTAGCCCGTTTTTTACGAGACGTTGCTCTCCCGTGATTCGTTGTTTGTTTTTTTGTTTTCATTTACGTCACCATGCAGCCCTTTGCGCAGCTCGCGCATCGACTCACCGAGGCTCTTGGAGAGCTCAGGTAACTTCTTGCCGCCAAACAGCAGCAAGATGATGGCCAGAATAATGATCAATTCTGGTGCACCGAAATCTAAAAATGCGAAATTGCTTACCATTGTTTCCTCACTTTTTAATTTTTTCCGAACCACGCGTGAAAGTGGTATCATAAGCATAATAAACCATTACGGTGAAAATTAAAACATGCAAACAGCTTTCTACTACTTAGCTCAAGTATATGGTGGAGGAACATACGACTCTACGACGTATGGCGGCGTCACGACAACGGGCGGTGGTGGCACTTCTCAAAGCGGCGGACAGGGCACGACGGCTGGCGGCGTTACTAACGGAGTGTTGACCAACACTGGCTTCGACCTTGTTTTGGCCGGTACACTGGCTTGCGCCATCATTTTCGCAGCGCTGATAGTTCGGTTTTGGAAAAAGCCCAAGACAAGGGCGACCGATAGCGCCGAGTAACTCTTTACTTGCCTAGCAGCACATGGTTATAACTGGTGTTTAGAACGATTGCCAAAGCAATACTTGCCAGTAGCAAAACAAGCAGTATCCAAAACTTTGTCTTCACACTCATAGCTGTTTCTCCAGTCCGGCTACAACCACCAACCGGTTCTTAGGTAGCCAAAGTGGTGTGCAAGTGAATAGTGTCAGCTCAGGTTGGGCGGTCTGGTTTTCGATAGCCGTATCTGTTAGCGGGACCGTCTGAATGGCCTGTACCTTATACAAATACTCCTTGTTGTTCCAGAAAACAGCCAGCACATCACCAATCTTAACTTTGTTTAAGAAGTAAAAAACACCGCGCGGATTGGTGTAGGTAAAGCGGTGACCGATCAGCACGGTATTGCCGCCCTTATCCGGCGTGCTGCCCCGTGGCCAGCGCCAAATACCCTTGTTGAGCGTCTTGTACTGATTGGCCACCGTGCCTTCTAAGATAGGTTGGTCGAGCAACATGCTGGGGATGACCACCTGATTCGGTTTGGCGCTAGCGCCCGGAGTGATCATAGGTGGCTGTTTACGCTGAATGCTGGTTACCAATTGCTGCCGTTTACCACTATGGCTTTCAACAGTGAACAATAAACCGGGTACCAGCGGCGCAACAATAACGTAGAGGTTGACGAGAATAATCAGCGCCAACAACAAACTGTTTATTTTAGAAAGCTTCATGCTACTTAAATCATACACGTACGACCAAGGACAGGTATCGATCCGACCAAGATCTAAGAACTAAGAACCAGCATGCTGCGTAAAGTAATTGATTTCGTTGATCACGTCGAGCAGGGCCTGGGCGCGGGCTTTTTCGTCCTCAATTTTCTGGGCAGCTTCAAATGCCTTGCGCACTAGGCTTTGATCATCGCTGGCCTGAATCATCATCATGGTCGTACGAAACTGCTCCTCGGGTGTTTGGTCGAGATGCCCAACTAGGGGTGACAGCTGGGTGAGAGCTTGCTGTTTGATATCCAGCAGGTCATTGGCGTGTCCGTCGTTGTTTGCATCGGCTGGAGGTGTAGGCGGCGTATTTGAATCGACGGGCTGATCATCATGCAGAGGAGTCAGTGTCGGCACGGTGCTCGAAACAGGCGGGTTATCATCCACCGGCTGACCAGGGTGCTGCCAGCTTGAAGGGTTCGGCGCACCGGATGGTTGATCTTCCGGATCGGCATTCATAGCGGCATCAATCGACTGATCTGGTATCTGGTTGTCATCGTGGTGTTGATTTTGTCCGAACATATGCCCCCCCTGGCGGCTCAGGCGAGCCGCAATTCCCAATTATCAATTATGAAGCCTCGCGCCGTGCAGTCCTTCATTCTTAAGGTGTGACTACGCGGGCTCAGCACATAACGGTTTTAATCAAACCGTTATCAATTTACAATGGTTATGATACCAAAAGTTAGGGTTAAGCACTAGTTGTTTGAGGGGGGTATATGCTCGATGATCTGAAGATGATTCACGAACGAGACGCGCAGGACGCATTGGGTGTTGCCGAGAAGCAGTGGGAGCAGCTGACCCACGAATATAATGTGTCGCTTCCAGATGGCTCAGGGATTTTAAATGTCGTTTTAGCCGGCATGGGCGGTTCAGCGCTGCCGGCGGTTTATTTGCGCTCGTGGCCAGGTACGAAAGTGCCGTTCGAGATCGTACGCGATTACGAACTACCAGAATATGTGGGCGATCAGACGCTCTTTATCTCCTCCAGCTATTCAGGAAACACCGAAGAAACCTTGAGTGCTCTGGCTGTTGCTGAGTCACGGGGTGCTCGCATCGTGGTCATTTCTGCCGGCGGCAAACTGGCTGACGTGGCTCACGAAAAGAACTATCCGTTACTAACGATCCCTAGTGGGATTCAGCCTCGAATGTGTACGTTTTACTTCTTGGCGGCTCTGCTGCAAATTCTCGAACCGCTCGGTCTCACAGATCCTGGCAAACTGGCCGAACTTCGTGACGCCGCGCAGTGGCTTAAGGATCAGACCGCGTCCTGGAAACCGGAAGTTCCGACCAAGGACAACCCGGCTAAGCAGCTGGCGCAGGAGCTGATCGGCAAGTCTGTAGTGGTCTATAGCGGCCCCAAACTGTACCCGGCGGCCAATAAATTTAAAATTGGTTTAAATGAAAATGCTAAAAACGTTGCTTGGCTCAACCAGTATCCCGAATTTAACCACAACGAATTTATCGGTTGGTCTAGCCATCCGGTTCAAAAACCATACGCCGTAGTTGAAATCCGTTCTAATCTTGAACATGAACGGGTACAGAAGCGCTTTGTTGTTTCGGAGCGTTTGCTTTCTGGCCAACGTCCGGCCCCAGAGGTCATAGAACCCCAGGGCGACACACTTCTTAAGCAAATTTTGTGGACCTCCAACTTCGGCGACTTCGCCAGTCTTTACGTCGCCTTACTCAACGGCCTTAACCCAACTCCCGTTGACTTGGTGGAAAAACTCAAAAAGCAACTCGACGAGTAGAGGCAAGACTCACCCCGTCATCCCGAGCCCCGCGAGGGACCTCGTCCACCCTACCCCAGACCCCACCCTCT
>CAZHJG010000024.1:0-11273 GCA_964533425.1 uncultured Candidatus Saccharibacteria bacterium
CCAGGCGTAACTGTTTCGATCTCGGACATGGACATGCGGTCCTTGGTGTTGCGCTCCATGCGCAGCAAGCCGATGCGGAATTGACGTTGCACTAGCTCACCAACGAGCTTCACCCGACGATTAGCCAGGCTGTCAATGTCATCGGCCGGTTCCTGCGTATTATTAAGACGGATGATCTCGGCTATGATGGCCTCGATGTCTTCCAGGCGCATCACGCGGTTCTCCAGCGTGTTCGGCACGTCAAGGTCGAGGCGCTTGTTGATCTTGTAACGTCCAACGCGGCTGAAATCGAACCGCTTATAGTTATAGAACATGTTTTCGATGAGGGATTTGGCGTTATCGACGGTCGCCAGGTCGCCGGGGCGCAAGCGGCGATAGACTTCGATCAGGGCGTCGTTTTGGCCCTTGGTGGGATCTTTTTCGAGCGTGGCGTCGAGATAATTAACGGTGCCGGTGTCGACATGCTTAAACTGCTCGCGCATCTGGCTTTCGGTGACGCCCAAAGCACGCAACAAGGTAGTGACCGGGATCTTGCGCTTACGGTCGATCTTTACATAGAGCGCACCGTTGGCTGCGGTCTCGAACTCTAGCCACGCGCCGCGCCCAGGAATGACTTTAGCGCCATACAGATTGGCCGTGCCATGTGCTTCGCCCGTGAAGAAGACGCCCGCTGAACGGATCAGCTGACTGACCACCACGCGCTCTGCGCCATTGATCACAAAGGTGCCGCGTGAGGTCATCCATGGGTAATCGCCCAAGTAGATTTCCTGCTCCTTGACCTCGCCAGTGACCTTGTTGGTCAGCTCAACATTGGCCAATAGTGGCGCTTCGTAGCTCACATTATTTTCCCGGGCCTGGGCCTCGGTCAGCTTGGGGTCACCGAAGTGATAGTCCTTAAAGCTTAGTGATAATTTACCACCGGTATAATCATCGATTGGACTGATTTCTGCCAATAGTTCACCGAGCCCTTCGTCGATAAACCATTGAAATGACCGGTTTTGGTGATCCACCAGACTTGGTAGATCGAGCGCGTCGTCGACACTTGTGAAATACACACGCTGTGTCTTCGCGCTTTTAGCAGTTGCTGCTTTCGCCATACGCGTTGCTACTCCCTCGATTATTAGTTCTTAGATCTTCGACCTTAGTCCTTAGACGAACTTCGGCCATTTAGTAGATGGTTTTTGTTTGCACAGTCCTAGCCAGCCCACTGACCACTACATGCATCCTAAGGTCTAAGAACCAAGGACTAAGGACTAATTATCTTTTGGCGCCGAAGATCCTAAGCCGGGGGTTTTTGGCTCGCATAAGATTATAAGCTCCCCAACTTACACTACTTCTTACATACTAGTATGAGCCAAGAGGGTTAATAAGTCAAGGCTATCAGGAAGCCTATACTTCGACTCTCTTTACAAGCAAACATAAACTCAGGATTCAGATGAAGCCGGCTTTGGTCAGACCTCGTGGGTATCGATTAGCACACGGCCAAAGCCGATGGGGTGTGATTCTCGATTGAAGGGTTCGGTAACGGTGACTTTTGTGCATATTTCATCAATCATGCGTTCTACCGTCACAAGCTCCATTGTGCGATTAAGCGCCGCCGCGTTGCCCATCACATTGTTCATTTCCGAGAGTACGGCGCTCGCTGTGGTATCACGGTAACCTGTCAAGGCATTATGCAGATAATCCAGGTTTGAGTAAGTGGCCCGTACCTTAATGACCTCTGTAAGTACACCTTCCCGGGAATTTAGCCGGGCAAGCTTCTGAACTGTTGCGGTAAATTTGTCCATACCGCTACCGAGTAAATCGGCGGTCGCTTCCCGCAGCTTTCCAAGGTCACCAGGTTCAGTCCTAGGGCTAAATACTTCCTCAAATGTCGACCTATTCCTGGCGCCTATGGCGTTGAGAGCCACGAAGGCTTCATGTAAACCATTGTCGGGATCGGGCTCCAACGCGACGTGGTGAACGTTATGGCTTCCTTCAGGGATAGCCTCTTTGGAAACATTCATACCACCAAAATAGCACAAGCTCACTAGACTGCCATAAGCGCGATTATCTTATGCTTTAGGCGGCGTGGTGATGACGTCGTCGACGAGGCCGTACTTTTTGGCTTCGGCGGCGGTCAGCCACTTGTCGCGTTCCATGTCTTCGTGGATTTTGGTAGGCTTCTGGCCGGTGTTCTTAGCCATAATTTCTTCGAGCAACTTCTTGATACGCAAGGATTCGCGCAGATCGATTTCCTGGTCAGTTACTTTGCCACGGGTGCCGGATGAGGGCTGGTGGATCATGGCAGTGGCGTGTGGCAACATGTAGCGCTTGCCTTTGGCGCCACTGCTCAGCAAAAAGGCAGCGGCTGAGGCCTGTACGCCAATGCCAACAGTTTGCACGTCATTAGTCACAAATTCCATGGTGTCATAAATGGCCAGCGCGTCATAGACGCTGCCGCCGGGACTGTTTATATAGAAGAAAATGTCCTTCTTGGCATCTTCGGCCTGCAAAAAGAGCAGCTGGGCGACGATTAGATTAGCAGTTGCCTCATTAACGTCGGTACCCAGAAAGATAATGCGATCTTTGAGCAGCCGACTGTAAATGTCATAGGCGCGCTCGTAGCGACCTTCGTTTTCGATAACGGTGGGGATCAAAACTTGGGCTTTTGGTTGACTCATACGCGTAATTATAAGCCGTAAATTAGCACTCGTCAAGCTAGAGTGCTAATTTTCATCTACGTCGCATGCGCTCTGGCATCATGGATGCGTATTTCGTGCTCACCGCCAGCCGGTGGTTCAACTGAAGCTTCGCCGTCTGGCCAGCTGAGCTCAGGATAATAAGTGGCCAGGCGACCTGCCAACTCCTCGGCATTCAGACGAAATGGTCCAGCCGGCTCAGCGTCAGGATCCGAGTGGTCATAGGTGTTGAGGAGGAACGCTGCCTGTTCAGGCTGAATACCCCTGAAAACGATACCCTTGTCTGAAATAGCTCGAAGATTCCTCACGGCTTGCGTCGCTTCTTCGGCACCGATCGCCAACTCGCCATAGCGCGTCACACGCTCCATAAATCGTGCCTCTTCATACGTTGGCGGCAGCCGGCGGCCATCTTTGGTATGGGTGATCGGCACGTTGGCGGGTGTTTTATCCCTTGTCTCGCGCAGACCATAAGCTAAGGCGCGTGAAATAGTCCGCGCCACAAACCCGCTTGTCACAATCATTCTCTCACCAGTTGCTTTGTACATGCACTCCCCTCACCCTGTTAGCATATCGGGGTCGGCAGAAAATGGACAGTAAGCTATTTCACCACCTGATTGTGAGCGAGATTACTTAGAGGAGGCTTTGGCAGCGGAGCTTTTTAGCAGATCAAGCGTCTTTTCAGTCAGCATGCGATTCATAATGTCGCGCCGGTTTTCGGGCTTGTCGAGCTCAGCTTGCATAGCCGGGTCCGGGTATTGGCCCTTCAGCAGCTGAACGCGGACTTCGAGCTCTTCGGGCGTGATGGTGATGTGCTCCTGCTCGGCGATTTCTCCTAGGAGTAGGCCAGTTTTGACACGCAGCTCGGCATTCGGGCGCTTTTTCTCACGGTGGACTTCAGCGGTTAAGCCTTCAGCGTCAAGATGTTCCTGCCAGGTTTGGCCGCGGTAAGCGAGGTCACGCTTTTCGTCCTCTTCCATGCGGTCGATTTCTTCATCAATAAGAGAGGCCGGAATGGCCACCGTGCTTTTAGCAGCAATTGTATCGAGCAGTTCATTCTGGTATTCGGCATCGGCCCGCTGCTGTTTCTCGGCCTTGAGTTGTTTCTTGACATCGGCCTTGAGCTCGGCCACGGTCTTGAACGGCCCGACTTGGGCGGCAAACGTATCGTCCAGCTTGGGCTCAACGACCGCTTCAACCTTGATCACGGTAATAGCAAAGGAAGCTTTTTTGCCCTGCAGCGCTTTGACGCCGTAATCTTTCGGGAAGGTGATGTCGAAGGTCTTTTCTTCGCCGGCTTTGAGGCCCACCAGCTTGGGTTCAAAACCCGGGATGAAGGTGTTGCTGCCGATGATTAGCGGATAGGCTTTGCCGTCGGCGCCTTGGATTGGCTCGCCGGTTTTGGCGTCGGTGCCGGTAAAGTCGATTGTCACTTGATCGCCGGTCTTGCTGGCTCGCTCCACCGGTTGCTTTTCACCAGCCCTCGCCTTCAAGGTGTCGATGACGTCGTTAACTTCTTTGGCTGTGACGGCGCCGACCGGTTTGGCGGTCAGCTTGATCTTCTTATAATCGGTCATTTTGATGTCGCCGACGACTTCGACGGTGGCGGTGAATTCCAAGGTGCTGTAGGGCACAAATTTGCTGATTTGGATGTCGGGCTGGGCCACTGGACGCAAGCCTTGGCGGCGCACGGACTCGACGTAGAGGTCGTTTACGGCGTGCTCCAGGAACCGGGTTTGTAATACGGATTGGTCAACCTGTTTTTCGATCAAGTTATCAGGCGCTTTGCCCGCCCGGAAGCCAGGCACTTTGACATTGCCGCTCAAGTCGTTCAGAACGTGCTGCTTGACGGTGTCAAGTTCGGACTGATCGGCACTCACCGTCAGCTTAACTTTGGTCGGTTCGAGCTCTTCTTTCTGGGTCTGCATAGGGGGTTAGTGTACCAGTTTCGAGGTGTTTTTGCCAGATTTAGCGCAAAAAGGGTAACAAAAAGAGCAGCGCGGCTACAAACCAGGTTACCTCCACGACCGCGCCGATGGGTCGCTCGAACCACTGGATTTTGCTGGCGAATTTGCCGTACAGCGTGCGTGGCTGGAGGCCTTTTCCACTAAGCGCCCGGCGATACAAGTTAAAGGACAGCAGATCTGGCGCGGCTGCGGCGAACGCGCAAACCGCCGCTAAAAACCAGTGGGCGGGTCGATTGGTAGCCAAGAGCAACACCAGACAAAAGCAGAGAAAGGCATCGGCGTATAGCAGCTGGCGGAAGAAGTTACTGCGCACCATTTCGAGTCGGGCCTTTTGGTTACCGCTGTCACCGTGATGCGGTATGGCGTCCATCACAAAATGCGAGGCCACGGCCGCGGGCACGGCGATTAACGGCTCACCGATGGCCAGGCCAATAATAGCCCCCGTCAAAGCGTGGTTAATAGCCCGCATCAGGTCTCTTTCGCTCTTTTAAGCTCGTCAAACAGCTCGACCGGGCCGATTTTCCGCTCCTGGCCCGTTCGGAGATTCTTAAGCGTCAGCACTTCGGTCTTCAGCTCATCTTCACCGACGATCAACACGTGCTCAACGTTCTTTTTGTCCGCCGTCTTCAGCTGATCGCCGAGTTTGCGGCCAGAAAGATCGACGGCGACATTCAAACCGCCGTCACGAAGTTTGGTGATCAATGGCTGCACGGCTTCGGCCACTTCGCCCGCCAAGGCCACGTAGATTTCCGTTTCCGGTTTTAGCTCCGGTGTCAGATGATGCAATCCCAGGAAGTTAGCCAGCGTTACATCCCCCCAGCCAAAACCGACCGTCGGCACCGGCTCAACGCCAAATAGGCCCACCAGACCGTCGTAGCGACCGCCACCGAGCATCGAACGATTGTTCTCGGGATGTTTGTCGAACACTTCGAAGACGATGTCGGTGTAATAATCGAAGCCGCGCATCAGCGAAGGGTCAAATACGGCGTTGGTAACGCCACTCTTGCGCAGGACGCCGAGCATTTGCTCCAGTTTCTCGACTGAGGCGTGCTTCTTCAACTCATCTGGTAGGTTTTTGATGGACGTTGCCTCGAGGATCCCCAGCAGTTTTTCGGCCACGCCATTTGCTCGAGCCTCAGCGCCAATAGCCTCATCGAGCTTCGCCAAAAAGTCACTGCGCTCCAGTTTATGCATACGATCAATTAGCTTGCCGACATCGTGCGCCTGCTGCTCGTTCAGGCCGAGATAGTTCTTGAGGGCATCGTCCATGAGCTGGCGGCTATTGAGGCGGATTTCGTACATATCGTGGTCGGCGCCAAAAGCTTTGAACATGGCATCGACCAGATTGATGATCTCCAATTCCGCCGCAATGCCGGCCACGCCAAAAATATCGACGTTCAGCTGCCAATGTTCGCGCAAGCGGCCACGCTGCGGCCGTTCATAGCGCCACAGATTCGGAATACTATACCAGCGTAGTGGGTAGGCCAGCTCTTGGCGGTGAGCCGCCACCATACGGCTGACGGTCGGCGTCATTTCCGGCCGGATAACGACCTGGCGGCCGCCCCGATCCTCAAACGTATAGGTTTGTTCGTTCACAATCTCCTCGCCGGTCTTAGCGAGATATATTTCGAGCGGCTCCAAAATGGGCGCATCGTACTCCTCATACCCAAAACGCTCGCACACCTCGCGCCACTTCGAAAACATGTATTTTTGCAGTCGTTTGTCTGCCGGGTAGAAGTCCCGCGCGCCCTTGTAGGCTTTAGTCGAGAGTGCCATAAGTTACTTCTATTATAACTTACGTGGAAGCCTTCTGCTTGAGGAAACGCAGGTTGGCACGAGCGCCGAACGTCAGTTGATAGGCAATGGTCAGACCGTGCAGGATGGTTGGCGAACGCCGATTGTGCGCGCCGCTTAGGTGGCTATCTTTGGTAGTGACAACTTCATCAAACCAGGCGTATTTGGACAATATTCTTTGGCGCGCGGCTTCATCTAAGGCAGTGAGTGATTCCTGGCACGCAATTGCCGAGGTCACAAATGCCGGGTTGGTGTCGCGATAATGTTGCCTGATCACCTCCGGTCGATTGATCTTGCCGGCAATACAGACAACACCGATAACTTTGCCCTGCCGTGCCGCATAAGCATTCAACACGGCCGAGGCTCCAGCGCTGGCACCTACGAGACCGACTAGTGTACCTGCGGCTGCCAGTTCGTCTATTCGGCCAAGCAAACGATCAAATTTGGGCGCCCAGGGTTCTTTATCGCCCCATTTCATCCGGAGGAGCTCTGATTCAACTCCAAACTTCATCCACCTGCGGACCGCCCAGAGTTGACCCTGAGGCTCAGCCGTATCGCCCAAGCCGGGAATATATATAACGTGTAGTGGTTTTGGCATAAACAGTACTATTTTATACCGCCGGGGCGTAAAAGGCGTTTACATGAAATCTCGCATCGTATAGCCATTCCTGTTATGCTAAAGCCAGTAAGGGTGAGCATGGAAAACCAAAAACTGATTGCTGCCATCGACGAAGGGGTCGCCAAAGGCGTGCCCATGGATTTTATTGCCTACAGCTTGACCCGGGCCGGCTGGCCAGCCCAAATGGTAGCCGACGCCATCGACACCTGGGAGCAGGCCAATGGCCGGGCCCAAAAAACCACCAACTTCAAAGCCTGGCTCAAAAAATACTACGTGCAGGCGCGGCCATCCATTGCCCTGATGGTGGTCTTGAATGCCATTGCCGCCGCCATCTCGCTGTTGCAACCCTGGCCACTCAAATTGATGGCCGACTCGGTGTTTGGCACTACGCCGGCGCCTGGCCCGCTCCGGCCCTTCACGCACACGCCAAAATTGATCCTGATTGTCGCCTTACTCACGCTGTTCATCTTCCTGATGAAGTCGGCCTTCGAAGTCATCAAAGACTACATGCTGCTCAAAATCGCTTACTGGCTGAACCGGGCCATCAAGGAGGAAACATTCCGCCACATTCTGCATCTGCCGCTGTACCACGAAGGGCGGCTGCCCAAAGGCGATTACATCTATCGCCAGAACGAGGTCACCAACAGCCTGTCGGACATGATCCTGAACGCCACCAGCGAAATTATCGGCTCGGTGCTGCTGATCGTTGGCGTGCTGATCATCATGCTGCTGCTGAACGCCAAGCTGACGTTGATCGCTGTCGTCGTCATACCCTTTATGATTCTGTCTATCCGTATCTTCGGCCCAATCATGGCCAAGTGGGGTCAGGCCTATACCATCCTGGCCAGTAAAACCGCCACGCTGATCGCTGAGTCTATCGACAATGTCGAAGCCGTGCAGGCCTTCACGCTTGAGGAGCGCCAGGTGATGAACCTGAAAGACCTGTGGCGCCAGACGTACACCGTGGCCCGTAAAGGCCTGATATGGGGCAAGGCCTTTGATTTCAGTAACGGTCTGCTGGTCATTATTGGCACGTCCATCGTGATTTACTTCGGTGGGGTCCAGGCCCTGAACGACCAATTTTCGCTGGGTCGCCTGCTGGTGTTTATGACCTACTTGGGCTATCTGATCGGGCCCATCGAAGACATCACCTCACAGATCACTATTCGTCGCCAGAAACTGGTTAATGTGCACCGCGTGTACGAGGTCTTGAGCGACCACGAAGGCGTGGAATACCTGCGCCAAGAGAAACCCATGCCCCGGGCTACCGGTCGGATTGACTTCCAGAACGTGTCGTATTCATGGAATGACGTTGACATCTTAAATGAGGTTAATTTGACCGTCATGCCCGGCGAAAAAATCGGTATCATCGGGCCCAGCGGCTCCGGCAAGAGCACGCTGCTCAAGCTGCTTGATCTGTATCTGGAGCCGACTGCTGGCCGGATTTTGATCGACGGTTATGACATTCAAAGCGTTAGTCTAGAGAGCCTGCGCCGCAATGTCGCCTGGATCAGTCAGCAACCGCAGCTGTTCGCCAGCTCCATTCTCGATAACATGCGTGACGGTGACATTTTCCGGACTATGTCCGACCAGGAAATCGGTTGGGCCGCGCAGGCCGCCAACATTAACGAGTTCGTGGAGCGCCTGCCTCTGGGCATGGAGTCGATCGCCGGCGAAGGCGGCTCCAGCTTGAGCGGTGGCCAACGCCAGCGCATCTCCATCGCCCGTGCCCTACTCAAGAACGCGCCGATCATCTGCATGGACGAGCCAACCTCCGCGCTCGACGATAAGTCCGAGAAACTTATCCTGGAATCCATCGGCTCGCTCATCAAGAACAAGACGGTGCTGCTGGTCACCCACCGTCTGCCGTTACTTGGCTTGATGGATAAAATCTATGTGCTTTCGGACGGCCAGTTGATACCTGTCGAGCAATTCGGCGGGGTCAAAGAATACACCTACAAACTCCAGGCCGGCGGCGAAATATAACAGAGGCGGGAGTGACAACTGCCGCCGAAGCTTTTACAATACTGCTCATGGATCAACAAAATCAAAACCCGCAAAGAGACTTTTTATCGAGCAACCAGGCGCCGCCGAATGTCGCCAACCAGCCCCAGCCAACACAGGATCAGCTAGTTATGCAGGAAATGCTGCAGCAGATTCCTGACACCCCGCCACACAAAAACTGGCGCAAGCCGCTGCTTATCATCTTAGCCGTGGTACTGGTGCTGGCTGTGGCTGGTGCGGCAGTTGCCGGCGTTGTGTTGGCCGGCCACCACGCCAGCCCTGCCAGCACCGCTAAAAAGTCAGTGGTTACCAAGCCGAAGCCCGCGCCGTCAAGCGCTCAGTACTCCAACAGCGCCGCGGGGCTGAAGATCACGCCGCCACCCGGCTGGGATGCCGTCACACCGCAGGCCAATGACGTCGTTGACTTCCAAGCGCCACAGACCGAAGCCGATGGCACCCGCGCCTATATAAGCGTGGTAGCCACGCCAGCGCAAGGCTCCACCTTGGATGAACTGCTGGCCTCGGTGCAAAACACCACCTCCACCCAGCTGCAGAACTACAAATCACTGGGCGTTAAGAGCGAAACGGTGGGCGGACAGTCCGCCGACCTGGTTAGCTACTCCTTCACTGCCAATAATCGGAATCTGGTGAACCAGGTGTTGCTCGTTATAAAGGATGGCACGGCCTACTCGCTGACCGGTGTTAATTCCGCCGCCTCAGCCGCTGATCAGAAAGCTATTCAGGCCGCGCTGCTCTCCTTGCAAATTTAAGGCAGATGAACATGCTCCAAGTATTTGACATAAACACTAGCGTCATAGTATGGTTGGTACAGGAAGTAAAATAAAGAGCAAATAAAGAGCAGGAAGTTACATGGATCCGCAATCGTCACCAGATACCGCTACAGACGATAGCCAGGCTTCGGATACGAGTGCACCGCAGAATGACACCGTTTTTGGCCTGGACGAGAGTGTGCAGGACGACATTCTTGGTAGCATCTCCTCGGCCAACAACATGGCTTTGAGCCCCACACCGGCGCCAGCGGTCACTGATCAGACAAGTGATGGTAGTGGCTCCAGTGACAACTCTGGCGGCAGCGCACCGGCGGCACCAATTCCTGAGCAGTACGTCAGCCTGCACTCAATTACTTCTTCTACTCCTTCTGATCCCAGCCAGTCCTCCGATCCCAGCAACCTGGGCGGCCTGGCCACCACCGACAGCGGCTCATCAGACTCCACCGACAGTGGGGGCACCATTACCGACACCTCTGGTAGCTCAGATCCGGCTCTGCAGGGCCTTGCTTCTTCCTCCGACCCCAGCCAACAGGATCCCAGCCTAACGGGCGACGGCAGTACTGATGGCTCAGGCCCCTCAACATACACGGTAGCGCCCGGTGACACGCTCAGCGGCATTGCGGCCAGCAACGGCCTGACCCTGCGCGAGGTAGAATCCCTGAATCCCCAAATCAGTCGCCCCAGCTTGATTCACCCCGGTGAAATTATCAATCTTTCTGCTGGCGGTGGCTCAACCGACGCCTCTTCGCAGAGCAGCGACCCCACTTCGGGCATTTTCAACGACCCCACCCAAGGTCCCAACCAAACTGGCGACGGTAGCGGCGATGGCTCCACCGGTGATGGTAGCGACGGCACCGATCCCACGCAGACACCAGGGACAGTCATCAGCCCAACGTCGGGCGGCAGTGATACCAGCAGCCCAGCGCCTGGCACCATCCTTGACAACAATGGCGCTGTTCTCACCGGCACCGCGGCCTTGTCCGGCTACACCGGTGGCGGCTTTATCGTCGGCACCGATGGCACCGAATACCCCATTTCATTGCAAAACGGGGCGCCAAGCACCAGCGGCAGCGTGGCCAGCACTCCTGGTGGCACACCGCCAGCGGGATCGTTCGTTGACGACAGCACCGGCCTGGTGCTCACGCCTGATCAAGTGCAAAACTTCACTGGCGCTGTCACCTTCGTCGGCTCTGACGGCACAGAATATCCTGAGCAGTTGGTCAACGGCGCCCCCGCTGATAGCTCCAATAATGGTGGTGGCGATCCAACCGATACAGGCACAGATCCTACAGTTGGCGGCGCTAATCCTGGCACGACAACGCAGCCCACAACCAAGCCCACGGGCGGCACCACAGCCACCAAACCCACGTCCAAATTCCCCACCAAATCCACCTGGAGCAGCTTTGCAACCAAGGCCAAG
>CAZHJG010000025.1:0-9750 GCA_964533425.1 uncultured Candidatus Saccharibacteria bacterium
TTGGTGATTTCCTTGAGGCGCTCGTCCTTGACGGCCCGGCGGGAGCGATTAAATTCAAGGTGTAAGTCGGCTTTGGACTCATCGGCTCGTTGGTGCGAGGCACTCATGGCTCGGAAACGCGAAGCGTACTGTGCCAGCTTGGAGTCCAGAATCAGCTGACTAAGGGCAATCTGGATCATAGAGCGCTCCAGGTGAGCCGCCACAGCGTAACTACTGGGCTCAAAAATATACGTCGCTTCGCTGATGACATCTTCGGGCTTCTCGCTGGCAACACCACGTTCACGCACCGCCATGGAGAGGTCAATCCGCTTGACGTCTTGCACCATCAGCGACACGTATTCCTGATAAAACATCTTGGTCGACCGATAGTGCTGGACCTCCTTGGTGATCGGCGTGACATTGATGTTCTGGTCCTTATTTGGTAGCTTGAAATACTTTTTATAGGCGATGCCACGCTGCGCGAGCTGGACGGCGCCATGGTGGCCGATAACAATGATTTCATTCTTGTCTTTGTCGTATTCCTGCAACATCAGTTGCACGAGCTTCTGGTCAATATCGCCGCTAAAGCCGCCTTCGGCAGTGATGATAATAAA
Organism: uncultured Candidatus Saccharibacteria bacterium; assembly: GCA_964533425.1. Lineage (GTDB taxonomy): Bacteria > Patescibacteriota > Saccharimonadia > Saccharimonadales > UBA4665 > CAZHJG01. The sequence continues at coordinate 594 of CAZHJG010000025.1, forward strand.
CAGCTCCTTATCAATCACGTCAACATCGCTCTTATCGCGGCCGAAACTGAAGAGGCTGTCAACGCGAAGCTGCGTATAAATCTGCCACAGCTCGTTGAAGAATTTCGTCGACTGCAAAACCTGGTTTTTAATCTGGGCGATGCGCATGCTGGCAATACCTTCGAACGCGCTGGTCAGCTCCACCAAGGTGCCCATGGACATTTCCTCGCGAGCTATCTCGTTGGGATGTTTCACGTCTTGGCCTCCACCAGCGCTTTCTTTTCCTCAGCCGGCTTTTCGTCTTTGGGCTTGTCTTCAGGCTTAGCTTCGGCATCTTTTGCAGCCGCCGCACCGGCCTTGTCGTCCGGCTTGTTCTCTGCTGGCACCTTTGCTGCTCCGCTCTTCAGCTCTACCAGACATTTGGCCTTGAGTTCGTCACGGATATGGTCAAAGTCTTCATCCTTGGTAATTTTAGCTGCGTATTCCTGAGCATTGAGCTTCAGCACGCTCAGGTCGAGTTGCTCACCATCGCCAAGATTCAAGATAAGATCAAACATCAGCTGTTGCGCCATGAGCGAAAAGGTTTGCGAAGGGCTTTGGGTCAGGATTTCAAAAATTTTCTTGCCGGTGGACAGCGCCCGTTTAGCCTCAGTAGCCAGTTCGGAACCAAAGTGCGAGAACTCCTCTGCCTGACGGTAATCGGCCAGTACTTTCAGGGTTTTAGAAGCCTGCTCCTTCTGGCGCTTGTTATGACCAGCACCACCGGCACGGGTCACGCTAAGCCCCATGCTGACGGCCGGACGGATACCGGCGCGGAAAGTTTCCATATCGAGGATCCACTGACCGTCGGTAATGGACATGATGTTGGTGGGCAGGAAGGCCGTTATGTCACCATTGGCGGCGTGCACCACCGGTATACAGGTCAGGCATTTACTATTACGCTCGAGGCGGCCGGCGCGCTCCAACAGACTAGAGTGGGCATAGAACATGTCACCGGGATAGGAGTCGCGACCCGGGCTAACACCTGACATCAAGGCAACTTCGCGATAAGCATGGGCATGCGAAGTCAGATCGTCGTAGATAATGATGGTGTCTTGATCACATTTTTGCCATAGATATTCAGCCATGGAGCAAGCCACGTAGGGCGCGATGTAGCTCATAATCAGCGATTCGAACATCGTCGATACGACCACAATGGCTTTCTCCATGCCACCGTTCTCACGCAAGCGCGTCAGGAGCGTGTCGATATCTGAGCGACGCTTGGCAATCAGACAGTACACTACAATTTGGTCGGTGTTTTTTTGGTTGATTGTTAGTTGCGTCACCAGCGTACTCTTACCCGATTTACTATCTCCCAGCAGCGCCATACGCTGGCCCCGGACAATTGGAAACAGCGCGTCAATAGCCGTGACGCCACTCTCCAGCTGATCCTCGACCACGTGACGCTCGAACAGTGGTGGCGCGGTGTTGAAGACTGGCCAGGTGGTGTCCGCGGCGATTGGTCCTTTGCCGTCCAACGGATCACCGGTCACCGAAACGACGCGGCCAATAAAATCTTTGCCGACCTTGGTGACCAGCTCCTGGTGTTGTACAACAGCCACCATACCAGCTCGCAAGCCTTCCGAGCCTAAGTGAAGAATGACCACGTGATCGGTGTGCACCTGATGTACAAAGCCCTTGCTACCATCTTCAAACATGATGAGGGCTCGCACCGAACAAGGCTGCAACCCCTTAGCTTTGACCAAAAATTTCTCGACGGCAATAACCTCACCGACCGGATTACCGGCTTGAATCAGCTGTTCAAAGTGTTTGCTGCTGCTCATGCTGCGGCCTCTTGAGGAGCAGGTTGTGCCGGCGACTGAGGCTGCGGTTCGGGCGGTGTCATGGCTTGCTGTAACAGATCACTATGCTTTAGAAAATCCTGCTTTAGTGACAGATCAAACTGCTTATTGGTTGAGCGAACGATACAGCCGGCGCCGATGTTTGGCTGCAGGCCCACCCGTACTAAAACTAATGGGTGAATTTCGCGGCGCAACCAGGCCAGCAGCTTTTCCAGAAAAGCCACTGACGGATCGGCGCTGAAGCTGATAGTCAAGACCGGCGCTTTGTCGCTCACCATGGCCAAAAATTCACGCAGGATCTGACGATCGGCCGGTTGTAATAGGTTAAGTTTGTTAAGATCGACCATTTGGTCCATAAGCTTCGAGGTTTTCGGCAGTTTCACTTCATCGCCGTTCTTGCGTAGACCCAATTGCAGCAACGTTTCATCAATTTTTTCAAGCTCGCGCGCCAAGCGGATGACATCCGTCGGGCTACTGATCAGCACCGGCAAGCCCACCATTTGTTTGGGTTCAGCTTTAGTTGGGGGTGAAGCTACTGTCATGAGTGAGTCTCCGGGGAGAGGTAAACGGTATACGGTATACGGTATACGGTTGGCTCAATATACGGTGGCCGTATACCGTTTACTCTCAACCGTATACCTCTATTAGGCGCCATGCTGAATGTCCTCTATGATAGCCTTTTTATTGGCTTCCAGATCACCTAAGATGTATTCCAGCTGGTCATTCAAATCAATCTGGTTGCCAATGGCCGCCAGTACGTAGTGGTTCACGATGTCAGCCATATTGGCTTCAAAGTGCTCCAGCAGCTGCTTTTTCTCGGCCACGATTTCGGACTGCACCTGCTGACTTAGAATCTGGCGCTGCTCATCGATAGCGGTGTTGGTCTTCTGAATCGATTCGATAGCCAACTGTTTGGCGTCCATAATCGACTGCTCATACTTGTTAAACTCCTCTTGCAGCTTCCGAGTGATTTCGGTTTTCATGTATTCGTTGAGCTGCGAGGTCGTCAAGCGCAAGTCTTGTTGCAAGAACATAGCATTCTCACCGATAATTTTCTCGAAGTGCAGCCGGCCACGGTTGCGCAATTCCTCACGGAACTCGTCGTTGAAAACGTGTTCCACATCGTGCTCGGCTGCTTCTCCAATAGATTCAAGCTGATTCTTGTTTCCTTTACCGGCACCCGCACTTTGACCAAGCCGCACCGCCAACCAAATAAAAGCAATCCCGGCCGCACCGAGGAAACCAAGCATTACTACCAGCCACCAGATTGTCATGTTTGTTTACCCACCATAGTCGTCTTCATATTTCAAGCACTTAATCAGACTTAGGCGGTCACATAGCCTAAACCATGTTGGACCTTTATAGAATAGTGCAGCGTGGGATGACAGTTGAGCACCGCAGCGGAGCGTACTTTAGAGTACGTGAGCAGCGGAGCGGAAACTGTCGCCCGCGATGTGCTGTTCTATAAAGGTCCAAACCGCTAAAGCTTCAGGAGTAAGTATACTGCAAAAACGCCCGCAACAAAAATAATTAACCCAGCAATAACCGTTTCAATCAAGCTCCGAATAATCGACTTCTTAGATAAAGGGTTACGACCAACGGCGGTCATGCCGCTGCGGATGCCGCTGTAGAGCATATTGCCGGTAAAAACAGAGGTTACGAGCAGTAGTACCAGGGACAAGTAAATGCGCGCGGCACTCACCGGTTTGTTGGCAACGGTAACGGCCGCTTTGGAGAGGAAGGAGGGCACGTAATCGGTGGCTCGTTGAAAGAGCGGGTTATGGGCGATAGTAATATCGAGCGGGATCCGGCCAATAGCCACCGTCTGGGTGCGACCCACGGTATCTTTGAGCTTGACCTGGCCAATGACATCCGAGGTACCGCTGAAATTAGCCGCCGCTTTGCCGACCACTTCAGTTTCGTTGTCGCTAGCTTTCATACCCACGCCGTCCAAGGCAGAAATGGTAATGTAATCGCCGATCTTGATCGGCCCTTGTTGATTCGTCACCAGCATCTCGTAGTGTCCTGTGGTGGCTACCAGCACCTGCTGCTTGGTCACCGACTGTGGTGTCAGCACGATGGTGGCATTAGATTGCGGCACAACGATGCCCAGCATGTGCTGAATATCAGAATTTGGAAGCGGTACGACGGTGGAAGCGTCTTTTTGTTTGAGTTCCACAATCATACCGACCTGCACCGTGGGATCGGCATTATAGCTCTGAGTAACACCGCTGGAGATGTTTTCGGTGGCATTTCCGGAGCTGGAGCTCGAGCTGCCCGAAGCGCTTTTAGCCGGCGTTTTAGAAGCCGCCAGCGCAGAACCATTCATAGCTAACAAACTGATACTTAACGCAATGAGAAAGCTACGTTTCAGATAATTTTTGTATTGGTACATGACCAGGGTCAGTATACCGCTTTTGCCTGGAAGTTGTCCAAACTCCTAGTTTAGGGCTTAGTGCTTTTTGGCAGTCACAAGTTTTTGCAGGATGTTCACCGTCTGCGTAATCTCGGCTTCGTTGGTACCACGGCCCATCGTAAAGCGTACGCTGGCCCGAGCTTCAGCATCGCTCAGACCGATGGCGTGTAGCACGTGCGAAGATTCCTCATCGCTGGCGCTGCAGGCTGAACCGGCAGCGGCCACCACGCCAGCTTCATCGAGCTCAATCAGCAGCCGTTCATTATCCAGACCGGGGAATGTCACGTGGACATTGTTTGGCAAGCGCTGTTTGAGCGAACCGTTTATCGCGGCGGCTGGCAAGCTAGTCTCAAGCTGCTTGATGAGCAGCTGCTGCAAGTTGTGCAGGCGCTTAGCTTCTTCGTGGCGCCTTTCCTGAGCTATGTTTAGAGCTGTCGCCAGACCAACAGCCTGAGCTACATTCTCGGTGCCGGAGCGCAAACCACGTTCCTGCCCACCGCCATCAATAAGTGGCTGGAGCGCCAAGCCGGCTTTCACATACAGTACACCGCTCTGTTTTGGGCCATAGATTTTGCCACCGTTCAGCGTCATCATATCCACGCCTAAACGCGCGACGTGTAGGTCGAGATAATTGCCGGCTTGGGCAGCATCAGTGTGAAAATACAGGGGTAATGAATTGCCAGCAGCCTGGCGGGCGTGGCGGATTTCGGCCAGCAAGCGGCTGATTTCCCGAAGCGGTTCGATGGTACCTATCTCGTTATTGGCGTACATAATGCTCACTAACACCGTTTGGTCATTGATCGAGCTCTTCAAGGCTTCCAGATCAATCCGTCCGTCCGCTAACATTTTGGCTTCCTGGCAGTCATAGCGGCGCGCTGGCATCAGCACCGATTCATGCTCAACACCACTCACCACCACGCGCTTGCCGGGATGCTGCCCCATGATGCCATGAATAGCCAGATTATTGGCTTCACTGCCACCAGCCGTAAAGATAATTTCACTGGGACGAGCGCCCAGCCAGCGCGCGACCGAACTACGGGCCTGCTCCAGAGCGGCGTGCACTTTTCGGGCCCTATTATATGTCGCCGAGGGATTATAAAACTGGTCACTCCAGAACGGCTGCATGGCCTGCACCACCCGATCGTCAACAGGGGTCGCTGCCGCATAGTCCAAATAAATCAATTGCTGGGGCATATTCAACTCACAGTATAGCTGCTAACAGGCTATTTGGCCGCGGACAGAAGCTGGTAGTACTCAGCGTCCATACGCCGCTTGTAGAGTTCGGCCGCCCGGCATAAGTTGTGTGTCTCTTGTTTGGTGAGCCGGCGATATTGGTCGCCTTGTTGCTTCAAAATACCCTCTGGACGGATATTGTAGTGCGTAGTAACTGACTGACGGTGACCGTTTTCTTCCCACTCCTCATGCCACACCCAAGTGCGGGCATCCAGGCAGAAAAACTCCCGATGATGGCCTTCGGGAATGGGACCGAACAGCTGCCCACCGATCACGGCCTCATGCCGCTTCAGTTGACGTTTTAAGGCAGCGCGACGCTGGCCGTCCTGGGGTGAAAGTTTAGGAATTAGTCGCATCATTGCCCCTTATACTGCCCAAACGATGCGCCTCATCAACCATGTGGAGAGCCGCAGCCAGCTCTTTGGCCCTGGCTGATTCTTCGTAGGCTGAGTGGCGGACCGTTTGTGCAATTGCCTTATTCGCGGCCGGCATAGCAGCTTCTGGCTGGACGCCTGGTTTCAATGGGAGCTTAGCTACTGCCTTTGGCAGATCTAAAGGGAAAGCCGCAATGCCAATGCGTATGGTATCTTCTTCGCATTGATAATAATCCAAGCGGTTTTCATTAACAGCCGCTTCAAGGTCAGGGCTCTTTGAGCTGAATTCTGGTGAGGTAAAAGGAAGAATTTTCATAAGTGATGATTAGATGCCAAACAGTTGTCGGGCGTTAGTGGTCGTAGCTTTGGCCAGCATGGTGCGCTCCTCGCCACGTAAGCTGGCAAGATAGTCCGCGACCGTCCCTATATGTTTTGGCTCATTTATGTTACCACGATAAGGGGTCGGTGTCAAGAAGGGCGCATCTGTTTCCAGCAGTAAATTTTCGAGTGGAATAGTCCGATATACATCCAACTGGGCCGGGTTTTTGGCAAAAGTAGCAATGCCGTTCACGCCAATATACAAATTTCGCTTGAGTGCCTCTGTTAATTGTGCCTCTGTGTCGGTGAAGCTGTGCACCACACCTTTGATAGGCCGCTCCTGATTTTGTAACCGATCAAACACCGGCCAGAAATCATCAAAGGCCTCACGAACATGAAACACCAACGGTAAATTGTGGGTTTGGGCCAATTTGATCTGAAATTCCAGGAGCTCCAGCTGCGCCGCTTTCGGGGAATGCTCATAGTAATAATCTAGCCCGCATTCACCAACGGCTACCACCTTGGGCTCGGCTGCGAGAGATGCAAAAGTCTCTAGCAACTCCTGCTGCCCGGCAAAACGCTGAGCTTCATGGGGATGAATGCCAATCGTCGCCCAGCACGCCTCCCGCGACTGCACAAATGCAACTGCCAGCCGACTGTCTTCCAGATCACAGCCCACACACAGCAATCTGCCCACCCCAGCCTGGGAGGCATTAGCAATGATTCGATCAGGCGTCAGATCGGGCGCCTTCGCCCACAATTCTCGAGTGGCCCGCTCGCCTTTGGGCGCACCGGCCGATTGAATATGACAATGGGTGTCAACTAGCTCGTCCATGCAAATTCATCAACCTGGGCGGGCCCGCTTCGCCTCAAGCAGCCTTGGCCTCCTGCTTGGGAAAGAGTGTGCCTTCGATCGGCCGCACCACACCATCCTTAAAAACGGCTTCGATTTTGTCGGCCGTGTCCGGCAAAAACGGTTTCAGCAGGCCGGCTATCTGCAGCAGCGCACCGGCTTGGTACGCCAGCACTTCGCGCAGGTGATCATCATCCTTCTGCTTGGCAATCTCCCAGGGCTTCTCCTCGTCAATATACTGGTTCAGGCCGCGAATTTGCTCCCAAACTTCATCGAGCGCCCGGTCAAACCGACAGTTAGCCAGCGCTTCTTCGTACTGCGCAATGTCGTGCTCCGGCGCCGGTATGTCACCGATCAGGCCCTGCTGATACTGCTTAATCATGGCTGCTGTTCGCTGAACGGCATTACCGAGTTCATTGGCCAGTTCATTGTTATAAGCTGCTTCAAAAGTAGCCCACGAAAAGTCACCATCATTGTAGCTGGGAATATGGCGCAAGAAATAGTAGCGGAAGGCATCGACGCCATATTTGTCAATCACTTCGTCGGGTGACACGTAATTCCCCAGACTCTTACTCATCTTTTTGCCTTCAATGTTGATGAAACCATGCACATAGAGCGTCTTTGGCAGCGCCACGCCAAGCGACAAAAGCATGGCTGGCCAGATGGCTGCATGAAAGCGAATGATGTCTTTGCCGATCACTTGGGCATCGGCTGGCCAGAAAGTCTTGAAGTCCTCGTGTTCGGGATAACCCAGCACGGTGATGTAATTCATGAGCGCCTCAAACCAGACATACATGACCTGCTTGGAGTCACCAGGCACCGGGATGCCCCAGCCAATCTTGTCCCTGGGTCGACTGACGCTGATATCTTCGAGACCGCTTTTGATGACGGCCAGGATTTCATTGCGCCGTGTTTCAGGCACAATCTTAAAATCACCGCTTTCAATGGCTGCCTGGATCCGATCACTGTAACTACTGAGTTTGAAGAAGTAGTTTTCTTCCTCGATCTTTTCGTACGGTCGGTTATGGTTTGGGCATATGCCCTTATTGGCTTTAACTTCCGTTTCGCTAAAGAAAGCCTCGTCGCCGGTGCAGTACCAGCCGGTATACTTACCCTTGTAGATGTCCTTTTTGAGCGATTTCCAGATAATCTGAGCGCGTTGCTCGTGCCCGTGATCTGTCGTGCGAATAAAACGATCGTTGCTGATATTCAGTTTCTTGGCTAAATCGCTGAATCGTTGAGCCATCTTGTCCGCTAAGGCTTGTGGTGTTAGCTTCAATTCGGCAGCCTTTTCGGCGATTTTACCACCATGCTCATCGGTGCCGGTGCTAAAGATAACGTCGTCACCAGCCTGCCGAGCTTGGCGAGCCAGCACATCGCCCATTACAAACTCCATGGCGTGTCCGAGGTGTGGCTCGCCATTTACATAGGGAATAGAAGTGGTTATGTAATACTTGCTCATAGATGATAGTCTACCTGTTTACAGAGATATTTGAAATTGAATGGAGATACATTAAGCCCCCGCGGGCATGGTAACGAGATGAAAACCAATCTGGCTTTTAATCATAAATCTATTATAACAGAGATTGCTGCTCAGCCTCGGATGGCAGCTCTATCTGTAAATGCTCGGCCAGACGGTTGATAAAATTGATCTGGCTTTTGAACAGTTTCTTTTTAGCGGTGTCGAGATCGAACCATTCACCGTGGTCCACCTCAGGATATTCCTGTATGATGCCGGACTTTGGCGGCCATTCCATGGCGAAGGTGTTACTCTTGAAATTGCTAAGGTCGACTTCACCCTCAACAGCCCAGACAAAGTTTGTCTTGCTGCCACTCTTCATTATGCCGAGGTCAATAAGCCCTCCAGTGGGCGCCGGCACACCAACTTCTTCCTCGAACTCCCGCTTGGCGGCTACAATATGATCTTCGCTCTCATCCAGCTCACCCTTTGGAATCGACCAAGTATCTTTCTTCTCCCACAGCGGCCCAGCCGGATGCACTAGCAATACCTGAGCACCCTTCGGTGTTCGGCGAAAAACTAAAATTCCTGCGCTTTGCTTAGCCATGTGATTGGTGGGTAATGAGGGGCTCGAACCCCCGACCTCAGCAATGTGAATGCTGCGCTCTAGCCAACTGAGCTAAT
>CAZHJG010000026.1:0-9553 GCA_964533425.1 uncultured Candidatus Saccharibacteria bacterium
ATCCTCAGTCCGCTCTTTGGGCACCATAGAGAGCAGCTTCTCGGCCGTGTCACCATGCGGATCGACGAAGGCAAAACCGTTGCCATTGAGCATGTCCTGCAACGCCAAATTTTCCAAAAATGTCGATTTACCGGTACCGGTCTGCCCGACCACATACATGTGTCGCGCCCGGTCATGATCACTTAAACGGATTGGTTTCTTGGCGCCCCGAAACACGTTATAGCCTAGCAGCAAGCCTTCCTCAGGCACGTTGCGTGGTCCGTCGACCTGTTTGGAGTCTTGCCGCACCAGTTGCGAGGTTGGGATATTGCGCTGATCTGGGAAGTGAAACAACGTGGCCAGCTCCACCGAATTTAGAACCATCTTAGTCTGTTGTTGCGGGAAAAATCGCATGATGTAAGACGTCACCAATGATTCAGTGTCCTTGGCCGGCGTGAACTTAAAGCCATTCTTGCCCGGCGCATCATACAGCGCAAAACTGGCAATAATATTATGCAGAATCGCCTGCGCCCGCTGACTGATGTTAGACGACACCACCACCCGAATCGCGGTTTCGTAGCCCGCATGACGCGTCTTTTCATCAATGGCGTCATAGGTCGACTGCTGCAGATTGGACAATTCAGGTTTTTTACTACCCCCATCCTTGTCTCCACCTTCCGGAACCTTCACAAAGGCCGTAGCAACGCTCTTCGCAAGATCAGCCGCACCCAGCGAGCTATTACCCTTACGCTTACCCTCAGCGAATGAGGTAGCCGACTTATGCCAGGACGGTTTAGCCGGCCGCAACAGAATCTGAATACCAATGCCATCGTCCTTACCAAGGCTAGACATGGCGTTCAGTAATGACTGCATAGCATCACGTTTCAGATCTTGGTAAGTAGCAATAGGATAGGCATAATTCTCTTTTAGAGTAAATTCGCCGCCCAGCGTGCCGCTAATCTTCCCGACAGGGCTAAAAATATTGTGCTCAGCTACTTCGTCGAGCCTGGCTGCCGGATAAGCGCTTACTATTGCCTGCTTCACAATTTCTAGCAATGCAACTGGCACCGCGGCATAAAAGTATACAAAGCCTTGGCTCCCCACGATTTCAAACGCAAAGTGCCGTTGCCCATAAATGCTGCGTTTAAAGTTTTTTTCAAACGTGCTGGCGATAATATTATAAATAATTTGCGCTTTGCTGATGGTCTCTTCCGTCACATCTCGGACGTCTCGTCCACCCACTTCAATGTCATCACTTGGCGGCGGCAAATGTATGAAAAGCGGTACAAATTTAAGTCCCCGTTCGTAATTTTTTTGCTCACGAAAAACGCGACGCAGTTGCAAATAAACGATTGGTCCGGCAATTGCAGCTATGACTAAAATGATTCCAAGGACGACAAAAACTGCTGTCATTTAGTCTACTTTTCCAACTTAATTGTCTTATCGTAGCGCTTTTTCATATAGTCGCTTTTGACCACTGTTAGCTGCTCAGTCTGCTGATATGGGTCGTCTCTGGTACGCTCCACGATCTGTTTGGCCTTATTGACCCACTCTTTTTCAATTAAATCGTTATCGTCTGCCGCGACAGGCAGACTTGTTTGTGTTGTGCTAGAGTCATCATTTTGAACACCACTAACCGCACCTTGTGCTGGTATTGGCGGCGGTGCAATGGGCACAGCGGCGACTGCTGCCTGGGCAGCACCCACGCTTTGTTCTGGCGCACTTGGCACCTGCTCGGCCGGGCTTTGTTTGGCTTCCTGACCGGCTTCCGCCGGCGGTAATTGCTCGTTACTTACAGGCGGCGGTAATTGCAGGCCTTCATGAGATGACGGATCCATACCATGTATTATACATGCCCCTGTAACCTAGTGCGACCTCTAGCTCAATTCAGAGCGATTCAGGGCCCGATAACTGTACAAATAAGCGATAAAACCAAGTGGCAAAAGCACTAGCACATCTCGCGAGCTAAGCTCACCGATAGACTGCAAGGCCACGAGAGACCCCAGTAAGCCAACAACTAGCTTGGCCAAGCGCTGTGGTCGCTTACCAGAGGGTAAGCCATACCACCGGGCCAAGTGAAGCAGACACACAAACAAGTAGTAAAGAGATATGATAAACAGCAAAACACCGACGATCAGGAACCAGGAAGCTACCTTTTGCGGGCTGGTGAAGCTGAAAAATAAACAATCAGCGGCTAAAAGTGCTGCCGCTGACCAGAGTTTATGGTGACCGAGAACTTGTTTCATAGAGCTTTTTCATTTTTTTTCCAATTAAAATGGCCGTTCAATTAAAAAGACTGCCTGGGAAGCCTGCGCCACCACGAGCAGCCTGATATAAACTTGGTGCTGAGGTGACAAATCCGCTCTTATATATAAACTATTGTAGCGCTTGTCACCTACAGCGTGACTGACCGCTCTATGTGCCTTTCGGCCATTAGAGCGACGAACGTTTACCTCCGTCGAGTGGGTGTCATAAGGAGTGGCACCCGATAAGCGAGGCTGAATAGGAGATTCAGCCGAGTCCTGAGCACAAGCGAAGGATCTCGTTGCCTCAGTGTGAGTCCTTTGATGTAAGTCAGCGGACCACCACTCGCTTGAACCAAATTGTAGGTTTTTGTTTTTGTGACTTACAAGTACCAAACTAGCACGTCAGCCCTAAAAAGTCAATCCTCTTATGCTTCAGTACCTCTGTAATTTTTGTTATTAGCAAGCTAATGACCATCAACTATGACGTTCCCTTTTATTCAAATACATTTGATAATACTCACTGCTATCAGGCTGCTATCCGTGTGATTTTAAAGTATTTTATCCCAGATAAAGACTATAGCTGGGGGAGTTAGATGTGATCACTTTGTGAAGGAAAAAGATTCCTATTTAAGGGAAAATGGGGCGACGAGGTGGCTGAGGCAGCTATGAAGCATGCTGTAATAGAGGTGGAACTGAATTGGTCTAAGAAATTCATAGACATAGTCCCTTATGAGCATCGCCTGCCCTCTCAGTCGGAGATTACCAAATTATTAAAGCAGGGCTACTTACTTATTGCCAATGTAAATAGTCGCATGCTTAATACTAGGCCGGGATATACAGGTCATTTCGTGGTCATTAAGGGTTGCGGCAAAACCCATTTAGTTCTTCACGATCCCGGGTCACCCGGTACAGAAAATCGACACGTTTCCTTTTCGCATTTTCAAAAAGCGTGGGAATATCCTGACCAAAATGCTCGAAATGTAATAGCCGTCAGACGCTAAATTGATTATTCTGGACCCTGAAGCTAGCTCAGGGCTCCGCTCCGCTCCGAGTTATACACAGGTTTCTGTAACATTAAGCATAATTGTTATTGACGTGGTTTTCCCTATTCTATAAGATACGTATAGCGCTTGAGTAAATTAAGTGCTCAAAAACAAAAACGACAAATCGGGACGACGATTTCTCGCAAGTCGTTGTCCCACTAGATCAAAACCCAAATCCTTAAAAATCAAAGCCAAACAAAAAGCTTAAATTATTCTTAAAACACCTTGTCTTATCCCGGGACAAGGTGTTTTACTTTTTGGGCTGATTGGCGCGAGAGACGTGCGGCACATTTTGGGCGTCGGATTCCGCGCTTCATTCCGCCGTACCTTAGTACGGCTACATTCCAGTGCTCGTCCGCCACTCCAAACTGCACTTGCCCGCTTCTCGCTACACGTCAGTGGTATATTGCGTTATTCCTAGAAGGTGTAGGTCTGATTTAGTTTGAGTGCAGTGGTTAAGAGTATTATTGCGGCGGGGACTTCGGGGACTATTATTGATGTTGAGTGTAGTTTGTCCAATAATTTACCGAATATTATCATTGTAGGGTTTGCCAATAAGGCAGTTGACGAGGCTAAGGAGCGCATCAGGGGTGCTTTTGCCAACAGCCATATAATGTTACCGAGGAAGCGTGTCACTGTTAATCTGGCGCCGGCCGATATTCCCAAGGTTGATAGTGGCTTCGACATGGCAATCGCCGTGGCTATTTTACTGGCCAGTGAACAAGTACTGCCTGAGATAACGGAGCGAATGGCCTTTGTCGGCGAGTTGGGCCTGGAAGGCGACATCCGGCCGGTTCGAGGCATCATTGGCAAGGTTCTCACCGGGCGCGAACACGGCATCACGACCTTCTTTATTCCTCATGGCAACCTTACCCAGGCCCAGTTAGTGCCGGAAGTCACACTGGTACCAATCAAGAATCTACACGATCTATACCGTTACCTTACTAAGGCCCTGCCGTTCAAGCCCCTCGCGACGGGTAAGGGTAAATATCAACCAGTTGCCAGAGCCGACGATGATAGCGGCGTGCGACTCAGCGAAGTAATTGGGCAAGCACAAGCCAAGCGAGCGCTGGAAATTGCGGCAGCCGGCGGCCATAATGTGTTCTTCAGTGGACCGCCAGGAACTGGTAAAAGCATGCTGGCTAAGGCGCTGCCAAGCATTCTGCCACCCTTGGACCGCGAGGAAGTTTTAGAAGTCACGCATTTACACAGTCTGGCTAGCCACAAATATGAACAGATCATCACCCGCCGGCCGTTCAGAGCGCCCCATCACAGCGCCTCACATGTGGCGATCACCGGCGGTGGTTTGCACTTGCGACCAGGCGAAATTAGTCTGGCTCACCGCGGCATACTTTTTTTCGACGAGTTACCGGAGTTTGGTCGGATGACACTAGAAGCACTTCGACAACCACTGGAAGACCGAGTAATTACCGTAGCCCGAGCCAAAGACACGGCTGAATATCCGGCGAATTTCATTCTGGTAGCCACTGCCAATCCCTGTCCATGCGGGTATTACGGTACATCGGGTACCTGTCGTTGCCTACCCCATCAGATCATCCGTTATCGCCAAAAACTATCCGGGCCCATTCTGGATCGGATTGACTTATATGCCGATGTGCACGAAATCCAGCACGACAAATTACTAGCTAGTGATAGTAATACTACCCCTGATGAAGCCATTCGGCAGCGTATAGCCGATACCCGGGAACGCCAGCGGCTGCGTTATAAAAGTGCCACCAAGCTAAATACCGACATGACCAACCGCGACATCAAACAGCTTGGCCGGCTGAGCTCAACAGCCAAAACGCTGCTTGATACCGCCGCTCAGCGGCTGAACATCTCCGCTCGCTCTTATATGCGTACCGTAAAGGTAGCCCGAACGATTGCCGACTTAGACAATTCTGAGCCGATTACTGAAGCACACATCAGCGAAGCGCTCGTCTATCGCGGGCAGAGTTACAAAGAACAATAGGTCGAGCTGCCGAAGTTATACACAATTTTTCAGATCACCTGTGTGAAAGCCGGTTTTGATGCTTGTGTTTATGGAACACTGGGCGTATAACGAGAACAAACTCTAAGCACTATGGAATATTGCCACGTCCTCGACCCATTTGGCGACAGCCACGGGACCTTTGACCTCCCCGATGAAGTCAACTGGGACATACATACTTGGCAAGCGGCATTTTCTAAGCGCTTACCCCTGAATAGTGTCATTCTCAATATTACGGAAGAATACGAAATAAATTCCCGGGCCATTAACTCGGAGCGCGCTTACTTGAAAATCAGGATAAATCCTCATGAAAGCGAGACAGCCATACCGCTCATCGCTACGGCTGCTGAAAAAATAATCGCTAAGGCTCTCAAACCGTCCTTGAGCGAACGTGCCAAAGCTTTGGCTGATCGCATCTTTGATCAACTGAATGTGCGACCCGCTTTTGATGCCGAGCAGGCACTTTCCAGTCTCAAGCCCGCAACCGAAGCCCTGGCTTTGGCCGAGTCGCTGCTGCCAAGTGCGCTCCACCCGACGTGAAGTGTTTGACCTCTGGGGCGACATCTGTTAAAATGCTTTTACTAACCACGGTTAAGGACGTTCTCGAGATACCTATGGGGAATGTTCGCATCAATAGTAAGGAGACAGGTTATAGCCAAATTTACCCGCCTGAATGAACAGATTCGGGCACCAAAGTTGCGAGTCATCGACGACGATGGTAAACAACTTGGTCTTTTGAGCCGAAGTGAAGCGCTTGAATTGGCGGATGAACGCGGGCTTGACCTGGTAGAGATCTCACCGGACGCTGATCCGCCGGTGTGCAAGATCATCGACTGGGGTAAGTACAATTACCAGCGGACTAAACAACTGCAAAAGAATCGCAAGACGACGAAATCGCTTGAGATGAAGCAGATGCGTTTTGGTCTCAAGATTGGCCAGCATGATCTGGAAATCAAGATGGGTAAGGTCGCCCGGTTTCTGGAGGCTGGTCACAAGGTCAAGATCACCATTATCTATCGCGGCCGCGAGCAGGCACACAAGGAGATCGGTTTCCGGCTTGCCGAAAAGGTCATCGCTAACTTCGGTGGTACAATAGTAGTAGATCAGCAGCCACAACTCGCCGGTCGCCAATTAAACTTCGTGGCGCGCAAGGCTAGTGCAAGCAAACCTGTCACCTATAATTCGAACGCTCAAGCAGAAGGAGAAGAAGACAATGCCTAAGCTTAAAACTCACAGCGGTACCAAAGACCGCGTCCGTATCAGCAAGAACGGCAAAGTCCGGGTTGGCAGCGCTAACATGAACCACTTCCTCGGCAAGAAGAGCGGCAGCCGCAAGCGCGCGCTGCGTGGCCTGCAAACCCGTAGCGGCAAGATGGCCAAGAATATTAAGAAGAATTTAGGAGTCTAACAAGCTTTGTATAGCGGTCATCCCAGCGCAGGCTGGGATCCAATCAATACAGCATCCGCTCAGCGGATTCCAAACTGATTGGATCCTGGATCAAGTCCAGGATGACAACAAGAAAGCTAATCATAAGGAGTAATCATGAGAGTTAAACGAGGCGTTGCCAGTCACAAACGCCACAATAAAATCCGTAAAGCCACCAAGGGCATGTCACACCCGAACCGGGTCAGCGTCAAGCGTGGTCGCCAGGCCCTAACCAAGTCCTTGCAGTACGCCACCCGCGATCGACGCAATCGCAAGCGCTCTTTCCGTCAGTTATGGAACGCCCGCATCAATGCCGGCGCCCGCATCAACGGCACCACTTACAGTCAGTTAATCGCCGGCCTTAAAAAAGCCGGTGTCACTTTGGACCGAAAGGTTTTGGCTGAATTAGCCGTCAACGAACCCAAGGCTTTCACCGCTGTTGTCAAAGCTGCTAAGAAATAACTAGTTAGGTAAACATAAGCAAATTAAAAAGCCCTCGAGTGAGGGCTTTTTAGCAGCCAGACTATCTATAAGCCGGGTTTTGTCGAGATTGGTCATCTATCTAGGCCGTGCGTTGCCGCGCGGCTCAAGCGGTTCTTATGATGAATCCTAAGCGGGACGCTTGAGGCTTTAGGCCTCGAAGTATCCATCTCCTTGCAGCCGACAGGGTTTACCGCTTGATCACGTCACCGTGACCAACTGCGGGCTCTTACCCCGCTCGTTTCACCCTTACCTCGCACCTTCAGGGCTTCATACTCAAGATCAGGGCAAGGAAAAAGCGAAGCGCGGAATAAGCCGTACAAAAGTGCGGTGTTGAGCACTAGAGCTTTTGACGCCGCAATGATTTGAGAGCACAAGCAGAGTTTCAAGCTCTGCTTGAAAGCAGGCTTGTGCGATATGAAGTTCTGAAGGTGCGAGGCGGTATCGTTTCTGTGGCACTTTCCCTAAGGTTGCCCTCGGTCGCCGTTAGCGACTGTCGTTCCCTATGCTGCCCGGACTTTCCTCCCGTCTTCGCTCGAAAGCTACGGCGGGCGACCAACCAATAATCTGGCCGCTTATGATTATATCACCTCTGTTGTGATTTGTCGAGATGATCATCGAGGGCACGATTGACTGCCGCGTCAGCCAGTTTATTAAACTCGCGCGGCACATGCGAGAAGCTGATTTTCTTAAAGCCTTTGGCCAGCTGTTTGATAGCATCATGAATCGGCCACAAATCGCGATTCTTCACCTTAAAAATACCCTTCATCTGGTTCACGACCAGCAAGCTGTCCATGTACACTTGAACATCTTGCGCACCTAGCTTATGCGCCTCTTCGAGGGCCAGTTTCAAAGCGGTGTATTCTGCCTGATTATTGGTTGTCACACCGAGGTAAACCCCCTTGTCGACCAACACATTATCTTCCATGTCGAGCACCACGAAACCGCTGGCGCTCGGGCCAGGATTGCCCCGCGAGCCACCATCGGCAAAGATTTTAATCTCCTCATGCATCGGCACGGCGTCGGCCATGGCTTTGGGCTGATGACCCTCATACACCTCGTCAATCAACCGCGCCATCTCTTGGTCCTTGTCGGTTACTTTCTTACCGCCTTCATGGGTAATCAGCCAAATCTGTACCACGCTCCACTCATTTTCCCACCGCGGATGGTGCTGATACTCCTCGGCCAGCTCAGCCACTCGACTCATAAAAGCCCAAGCCTGTTTGAAATTCTCGAAGTTAAACTGCTTATACAACCCGTGTTTGGTTTCCTGCCACATGCCTTCTATCTTAGCACGTCCGGATGGTATCAGAGTTCTAAATATATCCGTACAGCGGCCTCGTCGAGACCATAATACCTGGCCTGTTCGGCAATGTCATCATTTATGCCAACCAATACTTTTGGTACTTTCGGCTCACTTAATCGGTCATCCAGAAATTGCTGCCACGTACCATCGGCTAACACTGGTTTGCCAAGCTGCTCCAGGCTGTCAGGGATAATGGCTACCATGCAGTGGTAAGGACGAAAGGTATTAATTGTCAGCGCTTGGTAGCCCTTGCCTTTTAGCTCTTTAGTCATGGAGTCGCTCACCTGCTCACAATAACCCTTACGGTGAAGTGTCTCTACTTCTACTTGTCGCTGAGAAGCAGCCGCCACAGATTTATAGGCCACTTCGGCGGCCTCAATTACATTGCAATAATCAGCTGGGTCCACGTACTCAGGGTATAAGGATAGTTCAGTTTTCACGCATGTTACAATACCATAAAGTGTGATTTAAATCAATACCTTCCCCTTGGAGATGAGCCAGCCAATTGCTAGTGTGCCATATGATGTTGGTGTGGCCGGCCAAGCGTGAATAACTTAGCTAAGCCCCAGGCGATCAGCGCGTAGATCAGCATGGCAAACAGCGTGTAGCCTTCAAATCGAGACACACCGTACTGCAAGTTATAGTTAAAGAGATTGAAAAACGGTGCCACGAACGGGTGGCTAACATTGTAAATGAAGTCTGCAAAACCGTTGGCCGGGTTAGCTCCCAGAGCTGCCAAAAGAAAGCGCAAGCCGAGCAGCACTTCAATCACGCCGGCAATAAACCAGATGATCCGGGCTGCCATAACGCCGGCGCCGGGATCTTCCTCTCTTACTTCACGAGTACTTACCGGACGCGTGTCATCAGCGTAAGCCGGCTCTTCAACTTCCCTAACAATTCTATCTGCCATAATTCATATCCTCCTTAGGGTTACACTAAGAGCCTAGACGAAAGATAGCTGCGCGACAGTAACAAATCAAACATCCACTCAGCGCAGAGATAGTCTTCCTCGGGGTCGCACTCAGATGAATAATACGCTAGAATAGCAAGGCATTACTTGAGACGATCGGGGTGTGGCGCAGT
>CAZHJG010000027.1:0-9372 GCA_964533425.1 uncultured Candidatus Saccharibacteria bacterium
GTAGAAAAACAAACACCAAAACAAAAAGTGCGATTGATGCACCAAAACCAAAATAAAAACACAGATCACGTCCCGGTACTCCTCACGCAAGTCCTGAAATGCCTCGACCCGAAGAGCGGGGAATCATACCTCGATCTGACGGCCGGCTATGGCGGACACGCCGCGGCTGTACTGGAACGCACCGGAAGCCTCACACGCGCTGTCCTTGTGGACCGCGATAAAGAAGCCGTCGAAGCGCTGCGACGACTTTTTGGCACCCAGCCGGAGCTCAGGCATGAAGATTTCCTGAGCGCCACGCTTGATTTGGCGGCCGAGGGCAGGCAATTTGATCTTATTTTGGCCGATTTGGGTGTGTCGTCGCGGCACCTTAACGAAATCAGCCGTGGGTTCAGCTGGCAAGCGGATGAGCCGCTTGACATGCGTATGGACCAGGATCAGACACTCCAGGCAGCGACCATTGTCAACACCTACAGCGAAGCGCGTCTGACCGACATCCTGACCCGCTATGGCGAGGAGCCGAAAGCCAGGCAAATTGCCCGGGATATTGTGCGTGAACGACCGATACAGAACACGTCCGAACTGGCGGCTATTGCGAGCCGGGCTTGGCCCGGATACAGCCGCGTTCATCCGGCCACCCGCACCTTCCAGGCTATCCGCATTGCCGTCAATGACGAGCTTACCCAACTTGAAGAAGCCTTACCACTCTGGTTACGACTGTTAAAGTCCGGCGGCCGACTGGCCGTCATCAGTTTCCACAGTCTGGAAGACCGCCTGGTCAAGCAAATCCTGGCTGACGCCTCCGGAGATCGCTATGACGCCGAACTGAAATTACTGACCAAGCGTCCGATTACGGCTGATAAAGATGAATTAGTTCATAATCCGCGTGCCCGCAGCGCCAAGCTGCGCGCCGCAGTGAAAATAAAAACATGAGAAAGGAGCCGCTCACATGCCAATTCAGGTAAAAAGCAGCTCCCGCGCCTACAAAATCCACGTTAAAGTGGTCTAAATAGGCGAAAGCGACTCCAGCCCGCCTTAAACCCGGGCTGGAGCCAGGAATATTAATCGATCTTAGATCTTGGATCTTCGATCTTAGGTCTCGGAGAAAAACAAAAATTATATGACATACTCAAGCTCACTGGCCATGAATCGCACCCGGTTTTCCGGTCGGAATCAAAACTCGGTCAGTTTTCAGGTGAAGGCCCGCACACTCGGTCCGGTCAGCAACACCATCGTGTTGATCGTGCTGGCTTGTCTGCTGGGTCTTTTGTACCTGACACAGGTTACCAAGACCAACGCCTACGGCTACCAGATCAGCAGCCTGCAGACTGAGCAGCAACAATTGGCTAAGCAGCACGACGACCTGGAAGTCTCCTCGGCCCGCCTACAGTCGCTATCACGCGTGCAGAGCAGCGCAGCGGCCAAGACTATGGTCGCTACGGCGCCCTCGACTACAGTTAAGAATTAGTCTTCGTTCCAAGATCAAAGCACTAAGATCTAAGAACGATATCCTGTATAATGTAATAGTGCTTCCTACAAACAAAAATGCGCTAAATCAATCTGTTAGACGCGTACGGATCTGGTACGGGCTGTTGATTGCGGTAGTGGCGATTTTCGGTATTCGACTGTTTTACGTCCAGGTGATCCATTACGGGCATTATAAGAACGCGGCGCTGAGCGATCAGCTGAAGCAGTATCAGATACCGGCAACGCGCGGGATTATAGAGGCGCATGACGGCGATCAGGTGCTGCCGATTGTCCTGAACCAGCAGTTGTTTACGCTGTACGCCGACCCGACCTTTATCAAAAAACCCGATGATACGGCGGCTAAAATTGCCGGCATTATCAGTGGCCAGACAGATCAATATGCGCAGCTTATGCGCACCAAAGATACGCGCTATGTGGTACTGGCTAAAAAGCTGAGCGCGGATCAGAGCAGCAAGCTGCTGGCTCTCAAAATCCCGGGGCTGGGCACGCAATCGCAAGACTTCCGCACCTATCCTCAAGGCGATTTGGCGGCCCAGGTGCTCGGTTTCGTAAATAATGACGGTATTGGCAAGTATGGGCTGGAACAGGCGCTGAATAAGCAGCTGACGGGCACAGCAGGCCAGGTGAAGGCGGTGACCGACGTCAACGGCGTGCCGCTAGCCGCCACCAAAGGTAACGTGGAGAAGCCGGCCGTGGATGGCGATAAGGTGGTAACGACCCTGGATCTGTCGATGCAGGCCCAGATGGAGCAGATTCTGGCCAATGAGTATCAAAAAACCAAGTCCAAGGGCCTGAGCGCCATCATCATGGATCCCAACACCGGGCAGGTCAAGGCCATGGCCAATTACCCAACGTTTGACCCCAGTAATTATCAGAACGCCAGTGACCCGAGCCTGTATCAGAACGCTGCCGTGACGAATCCGATTGAGCCCGGCTCCAGCATGAAGGTGCTGACTACCGCCGCGGCGCTTAATCAAGGGGTTATTCAGCCGAACACGTCGTTTTACGATCCGGCTCACTGGATAGTTGACGGCTTTAATATCACCGATATCGAAGAGGATGGCGGCGCTCGCCAGCAGAGCATTGCCAGCACGCTCAATCTGTCGCTGAACACCGGTGCGACCTGGATGCTGATGCAAATGGGCGGCGGCCAGATCAACAGCAAGGCTCGCAACGCCTGGTACGACTATATGAACAATCGCTATCGCCTGGGGCAGCCGACCGGCATTGAGCAGGGTTATGAAGCCGCGGTGCCGATTCCGCCGCCGCAGGATAACGGGGCGGGTATCGATCTGACCTATGCCAACACCTCATTCGGACAGGGCGTGCAGCTGACGGCTATCCAGATGGCGGCGGCCGTTTCTAGCATCCTGAACGGGGGCACGTACTATGAGCCGCACCTGGTGGACGCTTTGACCATCTCGGATGGCAAGACGACGACGGTCAAGCCGAAAGTGCTCAAGCAGAACGTGGTTTCGGCCAAAGTCAGCCAAGAAATGATGCCGCTCATGGAATATGTGGTGCAACAGCACCTCATCGCGGGCTTCCCATACCTTAATTTCAGTTCGCAGTACAGCGTCGGCGGCAAGACGGGCACGGCCCAGATCGCCAAACCGGGCGGGGGCTACTATGACGACAAATTTAATGGCACTTACGTCGGTTTCGTCGGTGGTGACAAGCCACAGTACGTGATTGTGGTGTTCAACCTACAGCCGAACGTGGCAGGCTATGCCGGTTCGTACGGTGGCCAGCCGGTCTTCGCCGATCTGGCGCACATGCTGATTGATAACTCCTTCGTAACACCGAAGAGTCAGTGATGATCTTAGTTCTTAGATCTTGGATCTTGGGGGATCGGTTCTAGGATCGAAGAACGAAGATCCAAGATCTAGCCAACAGTGATATAATAAAACAAAAACATATGTTTATGAACACCTTGCACCTTGCCATTTCCGCCCACAACCTGATCAGGATTCTATCTCTGGGATTCTTCAGCTTCGCGCTGAGCATGTTGATCACCCCTGTCTACACGACGGTGGCTTATCGTAAAGAGTGGTGGAAGCGGCAGCGCACCGAGGCCTGGTCCGGTGGCGCGGCGACGGTATATCACAAACTCCATGCTGCTAAACACAAACGGAATATTCCCACCATGGCGGGACTTATTTTTGTGTTGGCCATCACCGTGGTGACGCTGACAAGTAATCTGAGCCGCGGCGAGACCTGGTTGCCGCTGGCCGCCATGCTTGGCGCTGGCGCGATTGGTCTAATGGATGATGTTATTAACGTTCGCAGCAACGGCAACGGGGTAGCGGGCTTGGGCTCGGGCACAAAGCTTGGCTTGTATAGCCTGGTGGCATTGGTTGGCGGCTGGTGGATTTACTTTAAGCTGGGCGTGCATAGCATTTATCTGCCAGGGGTGCATCAGTGGCATATCGGCGTCTTGATTATCGCGCTGTTTTGGCTGGTGATTATCGCCACCGCCAACTCGGTAAATATTACCGATGGCCTGGATGGGCTGGCGGGCGGCCTGTTGACGTCGTCGTTCACCACCTATGCTTTGATTGCCGTGGTCGAGCACAAATTGGCGCTGGCCGGCTTTTGTTTGACGGTGGTGGGCGCCTTGCTCAGCTACACCTGGTTTAACATCTATCCGGCCCGGTTTTTAATGGGTGATGTCGGCTCCTTCGCGCTCGGCACGGCGCTCGGTATTATTGCGGTGCAGACAGATACCATTTACGTGCTGCCGATCATCGGCGCGGTGTACGTGATCGAGACCGGATCAGTGATCGTGAACCGCCTATCCAAGAAGCTGCGGCATGGCAAAAAGGTCTTCCTGTCTTCGCCCATCCATCACCACTTTGAAGCTATTGGCTGGCCGGAGACCAAGGTTACTATGCGGTTTTGGATTCTGGGGCAGGTGGCTGGCGTGCTCGGACTGATCGTCTTCTTACTGGGGAGGCGCTAGCATGCGTCCCATGCGATCACAGGCAGTTCCGCGCCGCCGCAGCCGTATGCAGCTCCAGGCGCTGGATTTGGGCCGCAAACACAAGCCGGACTACTGGCTGCTGATTCTGTGCGCTTTGCTGCTGGCCATCGGTCTGATCGTGGTCTACGCCATCAGCCCGGCGCTGGCGCAGGCCAATCACGTCAGTAATAATTACTATGTTGGCAAGCAGCTCGTCGCCATTGGGCTCAGCTTGCTGGTCTTTTTCATTACCGCGCAGGTGCCGTTAGGTTGGTGGCGGCAAGCCTACAAACCGCTGTTGATCATTGCCGCCCTAGCCACGCTGCTGGCGCTGGTCATGCCAGTTAATCCGGCCTATCCGGCCCACCGCTGGGTGCGACTGGGGTCTTTATCCTTTCAGTCTGTTGAGCTGCTTAAGTTCGCGGTTATGATCTGGCTGGCTGGCTTTCTAGCGGAGCGGGTCAAACAGGGGAATATTACCGTCACCAATGAGACGCTCAAGCCGCTGCTGATTGCGCTGGGCTGTATCGGGCTGGTGGTGGCCGGCGTGCAGAGTGACCTCGGATCTACCGGTGTTATTATCGCCATGATGGCTACCATGGCGTATATCGCCGGATTGCCCATGAAACGTATTATGATGATTGCCGGCGTGGTGCTTATCGGACTGGTTTTGGCGGTCTCGGCCATTCCATACCGCCGAGCCCGCCTGGAGGCGTATCTGCACCCATCGTCGAACTGTCAGGGGTCGGGCTACCAGGCCTGCCAGGCGCTAATCGCCGTCGGATCGGGCGGTGTGATTGGGCTGGGGTTGGGCAGCAGCGTGCAGGCCTACGGGTATTTGCCAGAGGCCGCTAACGACTCTATCTTCGCCATTTACGCGGAGAAGTTCGGTTTTGTGGGCAGTATTGCGTTGCTGGCGGTGTTTATTGCGTTCTTCGCGCGTATGAAATCGATTGCCGAGCGTCTGACGGACGATTTCAGCCGTCTCCTGGTCGTAGGTGTGCTGTCGTGGCTGAGCCTCCAGGCGTTGGTGAATATTGGGGCGATGATTGGCTTGTTGCCGCTCAAGGGCATTACGCTGCCGTTTATCAGCTATGGTGGTACCAGCGTGGTCTTTGCGGCGGCGGCGGTTGGGCTGGTGTATCAGGCATCGCAGTACGCGTCATTTGTGACGCCCCGGGTCGGTGGGGTCGGAGCTGCCGATACACTGTCGCGACCGAAAGTACAGAACAGCAGCCTCCGGAGGGCGGACTATTTGTGAAAACCAGCATTGTTTTAACCGGCGGTGGTTCCGGCGGCCACATCACGCCGCTGTTAGCGGTAGCGGCCGAGCTCAAACAGCAGCGGCCTGATACCAAGCTGATTTACATCGGTCAAACCGGCGACAAGCTGGGTGATATCCCGGCCGAACACCCCAGCATCGATGAAGTGTATACGGTGAGGGCAGGGAAGTTCCGCCGCTATCATGGTGAAGGGCTCAAGCAGGTACTAGACCTCAAGACGCTGTTTCTGAACCTGCGTGACGCGGTGTATGTTCTGATAGGCATTTGGCAGAGCCGACGTCTGCTCAAGAGACTGCAGCCGGCGGTTGTTTTCATCAAGGGCGGCTTCGTCGGCGTGCCGGTGGGTTTGGCGGCTCGCGGCCTGAAGATACCGTACATCACGCACGATTCCGATGCCATTCCCGGGTTAGCTAACCGTATTATTGGGCGCTGGGCGGTTCTACACGCCGTGGCCTTGCCGAAAGAGGTGTACGCCTATCCCGCCGACAAAACAGTGACCACCGGCATTCCGTTGCAAGCCAACTTTGTGCCGCTAACAGATAGCTTGTATAAAAAATACCGGCAAGAAACAGAAGTGCCCGAGCGCGCCAAGTTTCTCTTCGTCGTCGGGGGTGGTCTTGGTTCGCAGCGCGTCAACCGAGCGGTTGCCCAAGCCGTGCCGCATCTGTTGCACGAATTCGGCGATCTGCACGTGGTGCAGGTGGCCGGTCGAGCTAATGAAACAGAGGTACGTGAGCTGTATGAGCACGAGTTGACTGCGGGGCAACAGGGAAGGGTGCGGGTATTTGGCTATATCGACGACGTGTACCGTTACAGTGGCGCTGCTAACGTGGTGATAACCCGGGCTGGAGCCACGAACTTGGCAGAGTTTGCATTGCAGGGCAAGGCGTGTGTTATTATTCCCAGTCCTTTCCTGACCGGTGGCCATCAGCTTAAAAACGCCAAGGTGCTGGAGGAGCAGGGCGCTGCTGTTGTGATAGACGAGCAGGTACTCGCCGAGGATCCGAACCGTCTGGCCAAGCAGGTGAGTGAACTGCTGCGGGATGCCAAGCGCCAGCAGGAGCTCGGCCAGCGTTTGCATACTTTTGCCAAGCCAAACGCTACCAGAGAGCTAGCCGAGTTAATTTTACAACAACTGGATACATAGAGTTTTTTACTTCTTATGAAACTGTTTCGCAGAGCCGCCAAAACGCCAACCGGCCGACAGCGCTTCAAGGAGTCGGGCGCTCAACTGGGCAGCGCCTTTTCGTACCACGCCTTACGCTCTGAACAGGATGTCAGCACCGGCCGCCAGGAACCCCGTCCCGACCGTAGGGCTCAAACGCGCCCATTCTGGCAATTTTGGAGCAAACGGTTTGTTATGGCAGCCACCCTGGTGGTCGCCATTGCGGTGTTCGTGAACGTTAGCGTGCTGCTGCCAAGTGCCAAAATCACGCTGTTGGATGGTGCATCAGCAACTAATCCACTCCTGAGGTCCAACGGTGCGTATCAGCAGGCGGCTGACGCTATTCTGACCAAGTCCGTCTGGAATCGTAACAAGATCACAGTGAACACCGGTGCCTTACGCGCGGGCCTCTTGAAGCAGTTTCCAGAAATCGACGATGCTAGTGTGAGCCTGCCGCTCTTCGGGCACCGGCCGGTGGTCTACCTGCAGCCTGCGCAGGCAGCGCTGATCCTGAACGCCAGTAATGGCTCATTTGTGGTCGATACTCGTGGCAAGGCGCTACTATCGGCGTCGGCGTCAGCTTCGTCAACAACCTCTGGCCTGGTGCAGCTAACAGATCAAGGCGGCTTGACGGTGAAGCTAAACCAGCAGGCCCTGACGGCCCAGGATGTGGCCTTCATCCAGACGATCATTTCACAGCTGAAAGCCCGTGGTTTTAGCGTGGCCTCGATGACGCTACCGGCTTCGGCCAGCGAATTGGACGTTCAGATAGCCGGCAAGCCGTATTTTGTGAAGTTTAACCTGAACAACAGCGACGCCCGGCAGCAGGCAGGGACGTTCCTGGCCACCGTTACGCAACTGGGGCGGCAAAACGTGGCGCCGACGCAGTATGTGGATGTGCGGGTGGATGGTAGGGCATATTATAAGTAGTTTGTCGTTTTTAGTGTTGAGGGCTGGAGACTGAGGTCGAAAGCTCAAAGTCCAAAGCTTAAAAGCTGGGGTGTACGCCCCGCCGCTACCCTGGTAGTTCGCATTTTGTTCAAGTCACCGTTTTATTTGTGTATGTAAAAAAACTATATAAACATATGGATCAAGGCAAAAGTCAAATTTTTAATGTTTAGGTGAGAAAGGCAGGGGACAAATAATTTGAAAGAAAAGTCAAAAAAAGTCAGGATTTCACGACATTGCTGTGGAAAAGTCAAATTGTGTGACAAATCACATCCGGGCACTAGGCGATGGATGGTGACGACTAAGGGCGCATATAGGCTGGTGACTGCATACCAGGCATTAGAACACTTAAGCACGCGGCGTAGCACAAGCAAGCGCAATTGTTGGTAATATAGGAAAACACTTCCCTATAGCAGGGGTATCGTTAGTCATCTATAACTCTAATATATGAGTCGCAAAATATACATTGTGCGACATCATGTCCATGTGAGGATTCGTACTCTCGCCCGCTCGCACGGCCGGATTTATTCCGGCCTGCCACGATTTTTGTTTTAAAAAAATTCTGTGCCTGCTCCACTACCCACTGCTTTTAGTAAAATGCTTGCCATGCCGGACCCATTGCCCATAATGCTCAAGCCCTGACTTTGTTCGCTTTTTGTCTGCTCAGTCTGCGAACAGTTGTTTGTTCGTAAAATGTTTAGCTTCAGTTGGGGCTAAAGATAGACGGCCGCGGCCGGAGCGATAGACTGAAAGGCCTTGATAGCCTCCATGGCCAATTCGTCGGGGGCCCCTAGCCTGTTGGGCGTAAGCTGGGGCTTAATGTGGTGCAGAAAGATCGTTTCGGTGCTTTCTTGCCACGCATACCGATTTGGTTGATAAATGTTGGCCAGGATACAGTCTGGTTGCGCTTCGCGAACCCATTGGAGGTAGCTGCCGAGCGGTTTTAATATGTCGGCATGTATGTACGTAACAGGGGTTTGCTTGCGGTCCCGTGACTTTTGAAGCGGTCGGCAGGCGGCAATGTACTTCGCGGCGTTCACGAGCACGAAATCAGCGTCAACTTCCACTTCGGCTTCAGCGGCGCTGCTTACCTCGTTGGCCCGGCTGACAATATGCATGCCCAGCTTCTGCAGCTGGACAAAGTGCTCCTGGGTTGTATCGATGAGGGCCTGCGCGGTCTCGAGATCACGAACCCCAATTTCGGCATCCAGCACGGTGTGGGTGTTTTTATGATAGCGCCTGCCTTGCAACGGTGAAAACTGCCCAAATTCCTCAGATGCCTGCCAAACCAAGGCAATCGGCACCTCATAGGTGAATTGCTTGTCGAAAGGGTCGCTGCCCTGGGTACCAAGCGTTGTTGGCATAGTATATCTCTATTCGGCGAGGGTGTAGGTGGCCTTGGCAACGCGCTTGAACTGCGGCTTGCCCTGGAGGTTCAGGAGGATGGTGGTTTCTTTGACAAAGCGGCTCTTCAGCACGCGCTTGACGATTTCGTCGCGGTGCAGCGGCTCGCCAGCGTCTTTGAGGAC
>CAZHJG010000028.1:0-9341 GCA_964533425.1 uncultured Candidatus Saccharibacteria bacterium
CCTGAACTTGTTTCAGGATCCATGCTATATATTGAACGGCCTTGATAGGCACAATTTATTGGTTTGGATTCCAGCCTGCGCTGGAATGACAAGTAAGCAAGAGCTTGAGGTGAAGCGAAGGAGATCCTGAAACAAGTTCAGGATGACACGGAAGCGGCTCGGTTTCAATACTATTACTTCTTAGTCTGGATAAAAGCGTAAGTAGCTAAGGCCGCAAGCGCTAAAATGATGACTACGGTAGCCGTGATGGCCATGCCAACATTATCGCCGCGTTGCTTGGGCGGTTTTGGCGGAGCCGGTGCCACTGGTTTTTGATCTTTCTTAGTCTCGCCTTTTGCGTCTTTGGGTGCTTCAGCATTCGTGGGTTGTTCGGCAGTCGCATCGCTTTTTTCTGCTGGGGGTGGTGGCACAACGTCCATTACCGGAGCACCGCCAGAAGGCGGAGTGGGAGCTTGGGCCGGTGCAGGCGGCGCGGAGTTTTGCCCCTCAGTCGATGCTGCAGGTGACGAAGCAGGTTGTTGTTCCATTTATCTAGAATTGTAGCACGTAGGCATAAGCTCTATAAAGCGAGTGTTTTCCCTTTACGAGTGATCAGGCCTTCACGCAGCAGATCATCGACAACCATTTCCAGCCGCGGATCGGGAATTCTGCTACTTAATTCATTCAGAGTCGTCGCCTCATCGCCAAGAATACGAATAATCTCTCCTCTGACCTGCCGCTTCGATCCAGCAAATTTCGATTGCCTGGTATAACTTTTACTTAACCGGTTAAGATTACCAGCGATTTGCTTCAAATAACTCCCGTAATCCATCAGGGCCCAGTACCACTCTCTGG
Source organism: uncultured Candidatus Saccharibacteria bacterium (assembly GCA_964533425.1). GTDB lineage: Bacteria > Patescibacteriota > Saccharimonadia > Saccharimonadales > UBA4665 > CAZHJG01. The sequence goes on from CAZHJG010000028.1 coordinate 835, forward strand.
GATGTTCTTCATCAACGGTCTGCTCAACCAAACGGGCTATCTCTTTGTCGGTGACCCCCTCCCTGTCGTTAAAAAAGTGGTGAATGAAAACAGTCCGGATGTTGGTTTCCAAAAATACCACCGTTCGATTGTGCGCATAAGCCAGTATGGCCCCGGCAGTATTAACCCCGATACCGGGAAGCTTAACAAGTTGATCGATAGTTTCCGGAAAGTTTCCGCCATACTCAGCAACCACATTTTTCGCCGCTAGGTGCAAAAACCGAGCCCGGCGGTTGTAGCCTAACCCGTTCCAAGCTCGCAGCACCGCGCCCTGCTCCGCTTCGGCCAGCGTGTTAACATCAGGAAATTGTTTGAGAAACTCAAGATATTTGGGAATTACCCGACTAACCTGCGTTTGCTGCAGCATTATTTCACTTACCAGGATGCTGTACGGATCAAACGTGTCACCTGCTGCGGGCAGGCGCCAGGGCAGATTATGCCGGCCATGGCTGTGATAGTACTCCCAGACCGTACTTTGGAAAGATTGCTTCTCCCTGTCGTCAATCATCTATGAACATTGTATTATAAGAGGAAATGATTCAGTTCGGTCTTCGACTAGCGAAGCGTCTTATTGTGCTGGCACCCGGGCTGGTGATTGCTTATTTTTCCGTCCGCAGCATTTTCCCGTACGTCGACCGGCGGCTTCATGGATCGGATGTCCCTTCCATACTCATAACCTACATTATAGCCGCCTACATTTTAGTCCCGGCTTTCATCCGATTTTTTCGGATTTTAATACCACCGCGCCACGCCCCGCTTTACTGTGTGACACCTGATGGCTTCGCATCAGATCCGTTAAACATTGGCATCCTGGCTACCCGGCGCGAGCTCATCCTGGCCATGGAACGGGCTGGCTGGTACGTTGCCGATCCGCACACTCCACACAATGTGCTCCGAAGCGTGCTCAGCACCGTTTTCGGTTGGCCGTATTCCAACGCGCCAGTCAGTAATTTATACCTGTTCGGCCGCAAACAGGATATTGCCTTCGAGATACCGCTCGGCTCCAGCCCGGCCGGGCGGCACCACGTGCGGTTTTGGGCCACAACGTACAATACCGAAAAACAACCGCTGAGTTTCAGCAGTATTCACTGGCATCATCGCCGGGCGCACGTGTTCGGCGATAACCTGCTGTGGGTTGGCGCCTCGTCGCTCGATGTCGGTATCAGTCTCATCCGCCACAACCTGCAGTTCACGCATATGATCGACCCCGACACCGATCAGGAGCGGGACTTGATAGTCGACCAGCTCAAAGCCCAGAAACTGGTGCGCAAAGTCAAAACCATCAAGCTCGGCAAACCCTACCGGCTGATGAACCGCGTCTGGCGGGGCTCGCTGCATGCCGATGGCAAGATGTCTGTAGTGAGCTTGAAAAGAAAAGCTGACGGTCAATAAGTAGCCTAAGCACAAGCTGTGCTACGCTTTAGTCATGGACAACCAACCACCCGTCGTCGTCTCTCCTCAACCAACCTATTCACCCCCACCCGTTCCTGCTCCGGCGGCGCCTGCTAAGCGCGGTTTTGGAAGGCTTTTGCGCGGCCTGCTATATGTGCTTCTCCTGCTCGTTGTAGCTTTTGGTGTGTACTATTGGCAGCACCAAAAGGTCAACAACCTGCAGAAGCAAGTAAACAACTTGAAATCCCAACTGCATACGGCCCAGGCAAACAACCAAGCAAATTCCGCGAGTACGGTCGGGGGTAATGTGAGCACTAAGTCTGACCTGCGAAACAGCATGCGCATATCGGATATCAATGCTCTGCAGACCCAACTCGAGGCTTTCTTTTCGCAGAACGGTTACTACCCAAGTTTGACTGATATGAATAGCGCTACCTGGTTGTCGACGAATATGAAAAGCCTGGATCCCAATACTTTGGCCGACCCTTCAAATTCATCAGGCAACAAGCAATTTGCTGCCGAACCAGTCGCTAATCAGTACGCCTATCAAGTTACCGACGCTAGCGGCAATAGCTGCGAGAGCAAAGATACGGCTTGCGCCAAATACACACTCACCGCTACCTACGAAGGTACGGTCAACGGCGCGCATACTTTCGTGAAGCAAAACCTTGACTAGTTAATCGACGAAGCTTTCAGCGCCCAAACTTGACCATCGTCTGCAAGTAGTTGCCCTTATCAAGCAGCAACGGTCCCGAAGGCACCCAACTGTCCTCCATAGCCTGCTTCACCGACATCGCCAATTCATCCGGTGCATCGGCCTTTAAGATGCTGTAATCTACGACTTTGCTCAACATAACCCCTCCTTCGTTTATGTATATATCGGATTATCTAACGAGCTTTCGCTACGCAATAGGATTATTCTTACAATCGCCACATTTCGCCGGCTTTGCTATGATTTAAAAATGGACTTCAAGAAACTTTCAAGTGAAGAGTTAAGAAAACACAAAGGTGTCAGCTTCACCGGAATTACTACGGTCTTCTTTTGTCATGACGGGCATGGCAAACTGCTGTTAGGCAAACGGAGCAAGAACGCGCGTGACGAACACGGTCGTTGGGATCCGGGCGGCGGCGGGCTCAAGCATGAGCAAGCCGTCGAAGAAAGTTTGAAGCGGGAAGTGTTGGAAGAGTATGCAGCCGTCCCGAAGCGGATAGACTTCATCGGCTACTTCGACGCCTTCCGCACCTCGCCCGACGGTCACCCCACCCACTGGTTGGCCATGTGCTTCGCCGTCTTGGTCGACCCTAAACAAGTTAAGCTCAACGAACCCGACATGCTCGATGACATCGGTTGGTTCGACCTGGACGATCTACCGAGTCCGCTCCACTCCCAATTTGAAACTTTCTTTACCAAACACGGCGACAAGCTGAAAGAATTCATGGGCGTTGCCGATAAATAACGGCAAAACCATTAAGTTGCTCATGCTTGCAAATTGCTTTCGGGCAGGTATAGTTTTGATATGTCAAAGACTATTGAAGCTACTGTCGACTTTGTTTATGATATGGCGCATATGGCAAAGGAAGAACCATCAATTCCGCTCACGGGCGCTGCTCTGTTTGGCGGGTTTGCAGTACTAAATTTGGTCGACCCTATTATAACTAGTACCCCCGATCATAATCAAATATCTAATCTGCAACACGATAACGCAGCCATAGGACGCTTAGCCCACACAGCCCAAGAAACGGGTAACACAACTGCGCGAGTATTTCTATTGCACCAGAGAGCTGATAACCAAAGGCAACTCACTGCTATTCGTTCGCACGAACCGACACCACCCAGCTTTGCTGAGTATAGTTCTTTTTTGGTTGGTGGAGGGCTGTTTGGCGCTGTATTAGTCCTCGCGGCTGTCGCTAGAACAAATTCCCGCAGGACGAGATCCCCCAAAGTCCAAGCCGAACAAGCCTAGAGACCGCCGTACCCGTACCCATACCCGTTAAGTGTTTGGGCCGGCTTGTAATAATCAGTGATTTTGAGTGGTGGTCGCAAGCCCGGGCCGGCGGCTGGCATAATGTATAATTCACTGCTGTTCTTAGACACCAGGGTGTATGCGTCGGTGTACCAGCCATAGGGCGAAAAGTCACTCAAATTCGCAATTTGCTTCGGATTCTGAGCGTTCGCGCTACCCGTAAACAGTGTGTTTTTGCCGTCACGCAGCTCCGTCCAAAACGTCTGGCTACCAGAGGGTGAGAGCAAATAGGTCGGGTAAGCTTTATTAAGGTCTGCTTGCGTAAGATTGTTGGCCGGGCTCACCAGCTGGTTTTCGAATGAATAGAACTGGCCTTTGTTCTCGTTGCCGTTATAAAACTCATAATACGCAGTCTGGGGTTCGTATAATGAACCTTGCGTAAAGACTATGCCGTCAGCCGAAACCGACTGAACGTCCTTCTTGCTTTGCGCGCCCGGCTGCACCGTGCGGATGGTGTCCGACTTATTGCTAATATCGAAGCCGCCAACACTGTACCACTGCGTCGTGTAAGCCAGCTCATTATTCAGAATATAGAAGTTGGCGAAGCTCTGATAGCCGTAACTGCCTGCTGCGCCGTCAACCTGGTTTTGGTCGAGCTGATTGAGCTGCTGGTGGTCGGCATCGTAACTCTTGATGACGTCGTGTCCGGCTTGAGACTGGGGCACGGTATTACTTGAAGCGTCATAGACAAAGTTGTGGTTTATCCAACCGATGAGCTGAAAATCTGAATTGTTGGTATCAAATGAGGTGACGGTATCGTTGCTCGCATCTATTAAATACAGCGCCGCCCTACTGCCGTCGTGCTGCGACTTCAGCACCAAGTAGCGCCAGTCGCGTGAAGCCAGTAAGCTGGTGGTGTTCGGATCCTCGTTACCCGTCCCAGCAAAAACTGTTTTGCGCCCCGAGCCATCCAGATTGGTTTTGACCACGTCAATCTTGCCACTCAAGTTAGACAGGAAGTAAATGTGCCCGCTCGGAGTCAGTTGAATGGTGTTGCCCGGCACGACATCACTAGTTACTACGACGCTGGCACTCGCCGTGTTGTAGCCGCTCAAAGTTACAGTAGCGTTGTCATTCGCCGCGGTAGCCGGCAACACAACCGTTGCCTTGCCCTTGCTGTCAGTCTTGGCCGTAGTATTCAGAATTTTGATTTCCGCACCCGTGAGCGGTTTACCGGTAATTTTATTGGTAACGGTCAGCGGCACTTGTCGACCGGTCGCTACCAGATTTACGTTAGCGTTGGCGGCTTTAAAACCAACTGTCACTTTTGAGTTATACGACGTGTAATACTGCTTGGTCACTTCCAGTTTAGACGAACCAACGGCTGCCCTCAGGTCGGCAACTCCTTCAGCATTGGTCTTGCCCGAAGCTCCGCCCAACGCCACTTCGGCATTACTCACTGGCGTATTGGTTTTGCTGTCCAACACTTTCACAGCCACCGACTCTTTAATAACCAATCCGAGTACTTTGTAACGCGTAAATGGCAGGGCAAAAAGAGCGACAAGGAGGACTGCTACCCCCACCCATGTCCACTTGTTCCTCGCCAAGGCCCGCAGCTTGTCTTTCCAGTTACCGCCAGAAGATTTTTTGGGAGCTGCCGGCGTCTTGGCTGAACGGGCAGCATCTTCGGCAGCTAGCAATGCATCGGAGTCATTAGCGGCAATGTCATCAACTGCTTTGTCGGTGGCCGTGTCTTCGATGTTGGTGCTGGTGGATTCGACATCGGGGGTTGGTGCAGCTGCGGATTCGTCAGCAGCTGGCACCTCTACGGCAGCCGCTTGTTTCGGCGCTGGTTCAGGAGCCGACACCTTTTCGGCGACGACTTTTGTCGGTCTTACGCCAGCTTCTTTCAGTACTTTTCCCGGCACTTCCGGAGCCGTTGTGGCCGCTGCTGGCGCACTTGAATCTTTAACGGTGATTTTCACCGGCGAAGACTTCCCCTCAAAAATATCGAGCGGTTTATCTTTGTCCGGGCCGGCAGCTGGAGACGTTATCGGTGACTTATCCCCTTTCGGATTCAGCATGGCATCCACGCGCTGCTCCAGCGCTTGCTCCTCCGGCGACTTCTCAGACTCAGAACCCTTCTTATTAGGCATATGCTTATCTTTCACTTCAAAGTCTAGCAAAAAATAAGCCTGCGAGCCATTTCAAATATGAGCAGCTGAAGCGGTTTTTCGTGTACTTGCTTTTAGTAAAACGGACTTAGCGCTGACCGACGCTTTGAACTAGCTCTAAAGCCCGCGAGCCATTTTCATGTACAAAACTAGCCTTAGCCCGTTCGGCGCGTTCGTCCGCTCCTTCGTTATCCAGGAGAATAGCGGCATCTAATCGTTCGGTGGCTTCGGGTGTCATTCCATCCTCATAGTCACGACCGATGATAAATCGCTTAAATGATGCTTTAGGAACGGCGAAACGTAACTGAAAGTGTGCATATTGCTCATTATTTGTAATGCTTGTGTCGAGATACTGGGGATTGCCGAAAGCGGCTATTTGTCCGGTTACCCTATTAGCATAGCCGTTGATGGCTTTACACGAGAGTATGTTGCCATCGATGTTTATGTAACCAGCATTGCCTCCGTAGGTTTCACTGCCATAGGCACTCACAAAGTTAGAATCGTTCAGCTTGTTAAGACTTGCTAGGACTACCGGATCCTGTCTGTACTTATCAAGATCCAGCTCCTGCTCAGTTGGGAGTGGTTCAAGGATGATATTTTTGTTTTGCCAGTCACGAATGACTGGAGCTATTTCCATGCTATAAATATAGCATATTATACCATATTAGTCAAGATTCTGTTGTCGTGAGAGGGCTACGAGAGGTGCCTCAGGATGCTGAGTGCGAATGCGTTAAATCGTTTCTTCGGTCCTAGATACAAAAAACTCATGTGGGGAAAGCCCTTTATGTCCCTTTATGTTTTGTAAGTTGCTGCTTTCATCCTAACGTAAGCGTAAGGGTAGCGTCAACCTTGTTTTAAGAGAATTTTAAGGTTGTTCTAGCCCTTCTAGCGATTTACGGTCGACATGTCCGGGTAGCGATCACCGGCGGCTATGCCTTGGGGTGCTAGTTCATTTAAGCGCTCTAGATCTTCCTCGGTCAGCTCGATTTCGGTAGCTTCGATGTTTTCTTTAAGATACTCAACGTGCTTGGTGCCGGGAATCGGCACAATGTCGTCGCCTTGGGCCAGTACCCAGGCAAGGGCTAGTTGACCAGGCTTAACACCTTTCTCGGCGGCAATTTCTTCAACCTTGCCGACAAGTTCGAGATTCTTGTAAAAGTTATCTCCCTGGAAGCGTGGGTTTTCGCGGCGCCAGTCGCCGGCCGGTATGTCCTCTGGCTTTTGCCAGCGGCCAGTCAAAAATCCCCTGCCCAGCGGACTGTATGCCACGAAACCGATGCCCAGTTCGCGCACGGCATCGAGAATTTCTTCCTCGGGATCACGTGTCCAGAGGCTATACTCTGTCTGCAAAGCCGTTATCTTATGCACTTTGCTGGCCTGGCGTATCGTAGCGGCGGCGGCTTCGCTCAGTCCCAAATAGCGCACTTTGCCCGCTTTGACTAGGTCAGCCATGGCGCCAACCGTGTCTTCGATCGGCACCTTTGGGTCCACGCGGTGCTGATAGTACAGATCGATGTGATCGACTCCGAGACGTTGCAGGCTGCGGTCGATGGCTTTGCGAACATAGTCCGGATGTCCGTTGACCTTACCTGTACGATTGCCGGCATCGTCGACCTCATTACCGAACTTAGTCGCCAGAATTACTTGATCCCGACGGTCTTTGATAGCTTTTCCCACTAGTTTTTCGTTAGTTTCCGGCCCATAAATATCAGCCGTGTCTAAGAAATTTATGCCGTGATCCAGCGCATAGTGAATCACTTGAATAGCCTCTTCCTCACTAGTTGTGCCGTAAAAAGCACTCATGCCCATGCAGCCAAGACCGATTTTTGATACCGTCAAATCACCACCTAATACTCGTGTTTTCATACGTATCCTCCTTGTTCTTGGTAATACTATACCTCGTATAGCATCGTCTGACTGTGAGGTTTTCCGCTTAGAGATCTATAATTAAGACATGCCTTTAATTGCCACACCGGCTGAGCTGAAGCGCGCTGCTGACCATTTAAGTGAGCATGACGCTACGTTAGCGCCAATTATTATCCGTTCCAAGTTGCCAACACTCAAGCCGCATCGCAATTACTACTGGGAGCTGGTGGACAGTATCATCAGCCAGCAGCTTAGCGTTAAAGCGGCGGCCAGTATCGAGCGACGCTTTCAGGAGCTGTTTGGTAGTGAATTTCCTGAACCTTCAGCGATTCTTGAGAGGTCTGTTGAAGAATTGAGAACTGTTGGTTTGAGCCGGCCGAAAGCCGCTTACATTCACGATCTGGCGCAGCATATCATTGACGGTAAGTTAAAGTTTGACCGGATTGATAGTCAATCGAATGAGGAGATTATCGCTGAATTAACGGACGTTAAAGGCATCGGCGAGTGGACAGCGCACATGTTCCTGATCTTTTGTGTCGGCCGGCTGGATGTTTTGCCGACTGGTGACCTCGGCATCAGGAATGGCATTCGCAAACTGTACGGTTTTAAAGACGTGCCGACGCCTCAGGAGATTATTGACTTGGCCGAGAAAAACCACTGGCATCCTTATGAATCAGCCGCTAGTTGGTACGTTTGGCACTCGCTCGGTAATTCACCGGGGGGTTGATTACTCGTCTTCGACGACTCTGATGTGGAGCTCTTTGAGCTGGGCTTCGTCGACGGGGCTGGGGGAGTTCATCATGGTGTCGACGCCGGAGCCGTTCTTGGGGAAGGCGACGACTTCGCGGATGTTGTCTTCGCCAACGAGCACCATGAACATACGGTCGAGACCAAAGGCGCAGCCGGCGTGGGGTGGGGCGCCGTATTTGAAGGCGTTGATCATGGCGCCGAAGCGGGCGTCGACATAGCCGCGGTCGTAGCCGAGAGCGGCGAAAACTTGGTACATGATGTCGGGATGGTGGTTGCGCACGGCGCCGGAGCAGATTTCGTAGCCGTTCATGACCATGTCGTA
>CAZHJG010000029.1:0-8971 GCA_964533425.1 uncultured Candidatus Saccharibacteria bacterium
GTAGCCGAAAAGCACCTGCAAAAGGGTCGCGTGGCCATTATTGCCGGCGGCACGGCTCGGCCGTATGTGACGCACGATACGGCGGCGGTCAGCTTCGCGCTTGAACTGGACTGCGAGCTGGTGCTCAAGGCCACGAAATTCGACGGCGTGTACGACAAAGATCCAGCGCTGCATGCTGATGCCGTCAAACTTACCGAAGTTGACTTTCAGAACGCCGTCGAGAACAACGCCATCCAGGTGATGGATAAGGCCGCGCTGGGCCTGGCCATGGAGCAAAAGCAGAAGCTGGTGGTCTTTGACGCTATGCAGCCTGACAACCTTGTGAAAATCGTGCGCGGCGAAGCTGTCGGCACGTTGATCAGCTAAGATTATGAAGATCGGTGTGGCCGGCAGCATGCAGTTCACGGATAAAATGATCGAGATGTGCGATCAGCTGCGACAACTTGGTCACCAGCCGTTTATGAGTGCCTTCGCCGATAACTATGCCGGTAAATCAGCTGACGAGATTGAGGCGGTCAAGCTACGTGATAAATATGAGCACGATGCTATCCGAGAGTTTTGGGAGCCAATGCAAGACGCCGACGCGCTACTGGTGCTGAACTACGACAAGCACGATATCGAACATTACATTGGCGGCAACGCTTTCTTGGAGATGGGTTTTGCGCACGTACTGAATCAGAAAATATTTCTCTTAAACCCACTACCCGATATGCCTTATTACGGTACGGAGATCATTGCCATGAAACCGATTGTCATCAATGGTGACCTGTCCAAAATCAAGTAAACCCAATACCTCAATTGTGTCATCCTCGCGAATGCGGGGATCCAGAAAAATTAAAATGCAATTAAATGTTTTTGGCTCTGACTGATCTGTTGGTATCATATAATACATCTCTAAAATCTACTGTGTCTATATCATGGCGAGCGACAAAAACGGCACGCTTTATATTGGCATAACAAGTAATCTTCAGTTTCGGGTTCAGCAGCACAAATGTGGTTTAATGCCTGGTTTTACTGCCAAGTATCATGTCGACAAACTGGTTTATTATGAATCAACTTCTGATGTAGATGCGGCACTCAATCGCGAGAAGCAACTTAAGAAGTGGAACCGAGACTGGAAGCTGGAACTCATTGAACAGGTTAATCCGAATTGACGGGACCTATCACTAGAATTTATTTAGACTTTCTGGATTCCCGCTTTCGCGGGAATGACACTGGAGCGCCACTCTAGATTTGTAGACTGATAAATGCTTGTCAGTCAGAGAGCCAGGTCATTGACGTCGAGCTTGAGGTGATCGCCGGGTTGGGCTTCGCCGCGCAGGATTTTGCCGGCGACGGTGTCTTCGACAGCGCGCTGCAGGACGCGACGCATTGGCCGGGCGCCTAGGCGGGGATCGTTGCCGGTTTCGACGATTTTGTGAATGGCAGCAGTACTTAGCTCGATTGATATATTTTGATTAGCCAGCGTTTTATTGACGTCGGCCACCAGCAACTGTACCACCTGGGCCAACTCTTCGGCATTGAGCGGCCGGAAGAGCACCATTTCGTCGAACCGGTTGAGCAGCTCGGGCTTGAACTGGCCGCTGTTGATCAGCTCGTTGGTGAAATCTTCACTGAAGCTTTCCAGGCTCTCGCCCTTGCCGACTCGCTCCCGGATGGTTTGGGCGCCGGCGTTAGAAGTGGCGATAATGATGCAATCTTTAAAGCTGGCCGCCCGGCCGCCACTATCGGTCAATTGGCCTTCGTCGAGTAACTGCAGCAGCAAATTCAGGATGTTGGGATGGGCTTTTTCAATTTCGTCCAACAGGACAACTGAGAATGGTTGCTGACGAACCGACATCAGTAGGCTGCTGGCGGCGTTCTCCCCGGTTGCCAGCAGGCGCTGGACGTCATCGGGTTGTTGATATTCGCTCATATCGAGTCGGATCATAGCGCTTTCGGCGCCGAAGTAGATTGCAGCGATAGACTTGGCTAGCTCGGTCTTGCCAACCCCGGTGGGGCCGAGGAAGAGGAAGCTGCCGATGGGCCGGCGTGGGTTGGTGACCCCTGCCCTGGCCCGTCGCAGCGCGCTGGCCACGGCCTTGACGGCGGGCGTCTGGTTGATCATACGCTGATGGATGTTGTCCTCGAGGTGCAGTAGCACATCGGCTTCGGCTGGCGCCGCGGTGCCGGCCTTCACGCCATAAATTTGCTCGACAGCCTTTTGGACGCTGGAAGGAATCATCACCCCTTGAATGGTGTGATTGACCGCCTGCTCCAACAGTTTGATAGCCTTGCCCGGATACGCTTCGTCCTGCTCGTAGCGGCCGCTCAAGCGGTAAGCTTCGTGCAGCGCGCCGTAGGTAACCAGGACGTCGTGGCGGTGCTCTAGGCCGAGGGCGGTGTCCTCGAGCACATGCATCACTTCAGCTTCGGGCAATTCTTGCAACACGACGGGAGTAAGCTGGGTGGCCAGGCTGGAGCTGCGTGATTTTACACGCTGGTAATCTTCAGGCGTCAACGCGAGGATCATCGGTACCCGCCGAGCTTCGACGATGGACAGCAAGATCTGGCTGGCGTCGAAAGAGCCGTGCCTGTCGTCGAAAAACAGCTGGGCGTTGTCAAAAAAGAGGATGATGTGGCCGGCCAGCGCGGCTTCGTTGGCCAGGCTGAGCATCAGATGCTCGAGGTCGCCGGGGCCGCGTGCCCGGGAGACCAGATCGGTGGCATTGAGCGAAACGATCTGGTGATAGGCTAAATTAGCGTGCGTGTCACCTTCAATAAGCCGTTGGGCCAGAGCGTACACGCTACTAGTTTTGCCGATGCCGTCCGGCCCGACAAGCGCTACAGCCGCGTTTTTATGCGTCAAGGCCGACTCCATGGCTTGCACGCCGGCTGACGTGACTAGCGCCCCGAAATGGGCGCCTTGATTGGTTATCGCCAGGCTCATGTTTTGACCAAAGCGGTTTAATAGCGGCGTGAAGCCGAAGGCCCAATCCCGGCCGATGCCGCCGGAATTGTGTCGCTGAGCATGGAATTGTTTAAGCGTCCGGGCCAGCCACGTTACCGAGGCCTCGACGTCATCCGGCGAAGCCTTGCTCGTTACCAGGAACTGGCGCAGATTTTCAGAAGCCAGCAGTAGGCCACCGACGACGTAACCGAGCTCGATGAGCGGACTTTCGTTTTGGTCTGCTAGGTGTGCAGCGATCTGAAAGACAGGCTCCAAATCGGCTTCGTTCGTCGAAAGTTGGGTGTCGAGCACCTCCTTCGTCAGCAGCAAATGGTTGGTCAAAAACAAGCCCTGCCAGTGATCGCTCAAGGCTGACCACAAGCTTTGTGGCTGCAGCTGCATACCTGGTGCTAATCTGGCCAGCACGTCCGCCGAAAGCCGCCCTGTCAGACTTGCGCCCTGGGCCGGCAGCACGCTCAGCCACCGTTTCCACCACACCGCTGGCACATAGCAAGCTAGGGCCACGGCCGCCAGCAGAAAGAAGTAGCGACGACCACTGACAACTCCCAAAGTCACGGCGCTTAGCAAGAAAATGCTGCCCACATAAAGCAGCAGCTGATACCCTCGCTTGCCGATCCGCTTACCGAACCGGGCTTCGCGGGCCCGACGCGACCTCGTGTCAATAAGCTGACTCACGAGAGTAGCCCCAAGATTAAAAAGCCTGGGATGGCCAGTGGCAGGAGCGGCCAAACCACCATTTCCAATATGGTCAGCACTATAACAATCAGCGTTAGTATTAAGGCGATAAAGAGCACCGCTAGACGAACGACGAAGCCAATAGCCCGGCTGAAGACGTTATCGGTCCAGGCCCGCCAACGTTCGGCCAGACTGGCGCCGGGATAGGTAATAATTCGCCGCCACGGCGCAAATAATGTGGACAGCAACTGACTGACCGAGAAGGAAGCTGCCACGCCATTCACGCGTGGCCCGAGACTGACAATGACCTGCCGCCAGCCAATACCGTACCACCAGGAAAAGAACGCGGCTACAAGCATAACCAACATTGTAACATTTTCTCTCTCCTTGCTCTCTGTTCTGTCAATTAGCTTGTGCTTGCAAAGAAGTCACAAAAGGTTAAAGCTGTCTGTATGGAATTTTACGAGGAGCTGGAGGTGGCTCGTCAAACGAGGCACGAGAGCTTACCTTTAGCGGGCCCAGGTGATCTAGCCGCCCAAGAAGAAGCAACGCGCCGTTTCTGGCGTCGCCCGCGAGTACTTGGCGTGGGCGCAATAGTGGTTATTTCGGCAATTGGGGCCTACCGTCACTTTTCTGAGCAGTCTGGACAACTTATCAGCTATGACCCCAAAGTAGACGCCCCGGCGCTGGAAGATAACATCTTGAGAATTGGTAGCTGGAATATGGAAGGTCGCGCCGCTCGCGATTTCCGCCTGATCGCCAGGTTGGGACAACAGGAGAACCTTGATGTCATCGACTTGCAGGAAGTGACCGCCGACGATGCCGCCACCCTGCAAGACCTCTTGCCCAGCTGGCACCAGGAATTCGTCAAAGCCGATAGCCTGCAGCATGGCGTGGCCGATCTAGCGCATGGCGATCAGGGTGGCTATGGCGACATGATTCTCTCTCGGACCAGGCCGTATGACATACAAAGGCATGTCTTGCCCGGTACGTCCTGGTACAACGGCCTGCTCGGTACGATTACCGGTGCCCGCCAGGATATAATCACGGCCGATATTCAGTTCACCCATACCAAGGCTGGCCGCCAGGAAAACCGCATTGTTTTGGCCGAAACCATCAATGTCGACTACAATAATCAACCCATCCCGGTGCGCGAAATGACAGCCCATATCGCGGGCCTCAACCCTACTCATCGCGATCAGGAGTCCGAGCTGCTGGGTTTTGTTGATGATAATCAAAGCAACACCATCCCGCTGGTCTTTGCCGGTGATCTTAACCAGGGCGATAACGAAACGATTAACAATTTTGTTAATCATAAAATGCAGGTAGTCCCAAGCGTTGGCAGGACGTCGCTGACGCACAATGTAGCCATCGATCATGCGGCCTATAACCCGGCCGGCCGGCTCGGCAACCCAACACTGCAAGTTATTCACCAAATCGGCAATCACCGGCTGACCAAAAAAGATTCTGATCATTACCCCATTGTTGTTAGCTTTGACCTGAAGCCTGGTGTCAACGCAATTGGCGTCAGTAAAGCCAAGCCGACTCACGGCGCTTCGTAAAGGTATCAAGGTGGGTGTGGCGGGGCATTTGGGTCTGGAGCTTTTTGTAGACGCGAGCGAAGCGTCGTTCAGTGAAACTAGATCCAGCGTGGCGGAAGGAGAGGGATATCGCGCGGCTTTTCAAGCCGCACTCCTTCCTGCGATGCTCGCCGTAATCATGCAAGCACGATTACGGCTGTGCTTCTCGTCCGCCGAACCCTGGAGCGTTCTCACCACGCCCCCATCGCCAAATAAAATAACCCGCTTGCTAGCGGGCCATTTCATTTGGCGGAGGGAGAGGGATTCGAACCCTCGATGACGTTGCCGCCATACACACTTTCCAGGCGTGCCAGTTCAACCACTCCTGCACCCCTCCATCGAAGAACCCACCTATTATACAGCTTTACGAGGCTCGGCAGGCTTGTTGTGGCTTGAAGCGAGAGCCACTTTATGGTTAAGTGTTTAAATTAAGGGAGAAACGTGATGGAGGAATATGCCCGCCGGCCGGTGGCGGTGGTAACTGGTGCGTCGAGCGGCTTCGGCGAACAGATCGTCAGAGATTTGGCGGAACGGGGGTGGCATACTATCGGAATGGCGCGGCGCGAAGATCGTTTGGAGCGCCTGGCACGTGAGGTTGGTGGAACCTACGAGTACTGTGACGTGGCGAAGTCGGCAGAAGTACAAACTGCCGCGGCGTCTATCCTGCAATCCCATTCCCAGATCAATCTGCTCGTCAACATCGCCGGTATGCCACTAAGAAAAAGCTAGGAGAACGCCGAGTTGGATGACGTCCGTGATGTCATGGCGACCAACCATTTTGGGGCGTGGGCCGTGACCAAGGCCCTCCTGATCGGCCTGAAAGCGGCCGCGCCCGCCGATGTGGTGAACGTTGTTTCGGCGGTCGGCTCAATCGCTAACCCGAGCTCAGGTCCTTATGTAGCTTCCAAGCACGCCCAACTCGCCATGTCCCGTTGCTTGACTGCCGATCTGCGGCGCCACGGCATCCGGGTGCATGCCATTTTGCCCGGGAAGGCCGATACGGAAGGTCATCCATACACTCCGAGTGGGTCCCTCATGTCCCGCTTAACAACGACCGATGTCGAAACCGTTTCCCGCACCGTTGTCCGGCGGGTTGGTAGGCGGCGCAAAGAGGTCTATGTGCCAAGATTGCTCAAAGCGGTGGCCGTGCTCAACGACGTCATGCCGGTGACTACCGGACGGGCCGTTAAAAAACTGATTAAATAGCCCCTAAGCGCTTTGACGACAGGTATGCTAAAAATTACTACAAAAACACCTTGCAGTGAGCGCAAAGACAGGTTTAAACTATACCAACCACTATGGCCCTGATTGAAGTCCAAGACGTCAGCAAGCTGTACGGCTTCGGCGATGCCACTACCCTGGCGCTCGACGAGGTCTCATTAACTATTGATAAGGGTGAGTTTGTGGCGGTCATGGGACCAAGCGGCTGCGGCAAAAGCACGCTGATGCAGCTCATCGGTCTATTGGATAGGCCCAGCCATGGCAATTACCGCTTTGATGGCCGGCCGGTGGCGCGCCTGCGGCCTAATCAAGCAGCTAAAATCCGCCGCGATACCATCGGTTTTATTTTCCAGTCGTTCAATCTGTTGCCTCGCCTAACGGCCCTCGAAAACGTTACCTTGCCCCTGGCCTACCGGGGCCTGTCGCTGAACCGTCGCCTCAAGCAGGCTTCGCAGATGCTGGAGCGCGTCGGTATCCAAAGCCGCGAATACTTCCTGCCCTCGCAGTTGAGCGGCGGTCAAGCCCAGTGTGTGGCCATTGCCCGCGCGCTGGTGAATAATCCCAAGCTGATCATTGCCGATGAACCGACCGGCAATCTCGACAGCGAATCCTCTCGGCTGATCATGGAGTTGCTGGCCGACATCCACAAGATGGGCAACACGATTATTTTCGTCACTCACAATCCCGAACTGACCCGCTACGCCACGCGGGTGGTCTACATGCACGACGGCACCATCATTCATGACGAAAAGACGGCGCTCGGCCAGGTGGCTTCCACGGCTCGCAAGGTGCTCTACACGCTGCCTAAGACGACTGAAGAGGATGACCTGGCCGGTGTATCGGCGCTGATGAAGGCGCTGCCCGACAAGCCGGCCAAACGCACTAAGCGAAAGCCCGCCAAGGCCAAAGCCAAGTCTACCAAGCGGCCCAAGCGCCAGACCGCTAAACGGGGAGCGTCATGAAATCGTTAACGCGCGGCCACCTCAAAGCCGGGTTTGACTCGGTGCGCGGGTCTAAGCTGCGTAACTTCTGGACAATGCTGGGGGTGATTATCGGCGTGGCTTCAGTTATCACTGTCGTCGGCATTGGCGAGGGCGTTAAGGATCAGATCAGCGGTCAGATTCATCACCTGGGTAAAGACTTGATTACCATTCATCCTGAGCAGCTCACTGGTAATAGTAGCGGTAACAGCGGCATTGGGCAGTTATCGGGCCTGAATGTCAGTAGCTCGCTGACGCCGCGGGACATTGACGTGGTTACCGGTGTTAAGGGCGTCGACTCCAGCGCGCCCCTGACCATTGTGACCGGCACACTCAAAGGTGACGGCGGGGTGTACAAGAGTGGTGTGGTCATCGGCACCACCCCCGACCTGCCCGATTTGTTGAACCAGTCGATGGCCTACGGCGTCTTTTTGAGCGACAACGACATTGGTACCAACAGCGCGGTGTTGGGCTCGCAAGCGGTGGCCGAATTGTTCAACGAAGACGTACCGCTGGGCCGTAGCTTCACCTTCCGCGGCCAGCAGTTTATCGTGCGCGGCATTTTCAACGAATTCAACAGCACGCCGCTCGGTCAGGAAACCGACTTCAACAATGCCATTTTTATTCCGAACGACGTGGCGGAAAGTCTGACCAACAACACGGCGCCGACGTATGAAATCCTGGCCAAGCCCGACGCCCCGCAGCATACTGCCGCCGTGGCTACTAACATCAAGCACGCTCTAGACAGATCGCACGGTGGTCAGAGCAATCTGACCGTTTTGCAAGGCAATCAGAACGTGGGCGCTAGTGACAGCATCCTGGAGCTATTAACCAAGCTGATCGCCGGTGTGGCAGCCATTTCATTGCTGGTTGGCGGGATCGGCATCATGAACGTCATGCTGGTGTCGGTGGCCGAACGGACGCACGAGATTGGCATCCGCAAGGCCGTGGGGGCGACCAATCGGCAAATTTTGAATCAGTTTATGATTGAGGCGACGGTGTTGAGTCTGACGGGGGGTATCATCGGCATCATTATTTCGTTGCTGGTGGATTTGGTTTTACGTTTGACCACGAATTTGCAGCCGATTATCAGCTGGCAGGTGGTGTTGCTGGCGACGGGTGTGTCGTTGTTGGTGGGGATTGTGTTTGGGTCGGTGCCGGCGTTGAAGGCGGCGCGGAAGCATCCGATTGATGCTTTGCGGGCTGAGTAGCCGCCTCCCCTCTGTCATCCCGAGCCCCGCGAGGGACCTCGTCCACCCTATCCCCGACCTCCACTCTCTTGTCATCCTGAACCGGAGCGCCCGCGGAGCCCTGAACCATGTCCTCGACTCCGATCGGGGATCGTTTCAGGGTCTCGTACAGCCTACCCCAAGCCCTGGAGGCGAAGGCCTCACCTACATTCTCTATCATCTCCTCCTCTTCTCTTACTTTGGCCCGCCAAAGTAACAAAACTCGCCAGACGATACGGAAAACCTTACTAAACAGCAGCGGTTCACTCCTCCGGCTTGTGCGGAACTCGCCCTAAACGGGCTCAAACAAGTCCTCCGCGCTCGGGGTACTGAACC
>CAZHJG010000030.1:0-8907 GCA_964533425.1 uncultured Candidatus Saccharibacteria bacterium
GATGCACCGGCTCAAGCGGCTTACTACGAAAAGGTGGCTCAGTAGCTACTGGTAAGTAACAGTACGCTTTCATCAATAGTGCTGCGCCAAATCAACGCCCGAAAAGTGTTACGATAAAGATATGAGAAAACTCATTATGTGGAACGTGATCTCGCTTGATGGCTACTTTGAGGGCAAGAAGGCGTGGGATTTGGACTTTCATCAGAGTGTTTGGGGTGACGAGCTCGAAGAGTACAGTATTGAGCAGCTCAAGACCGCTGACATACTGGTATTTGGCGGCAAAACATACGAAGGGATGGCTAAGTACTGGGCTACCGAAGAAGGCGAAGTTGCCCAGTACATGAACAAATTACAGAAAATTGCGTGTTCGGCCACGCTCAAAACCGCCGACTGGAACAATACGTTAGTAGTGAAAGATGCGGTAGCCGAAATACCGAAGTTAAAACAAGTAGGTGGTGGAAACATGTTCGTTTTTGGGAGCGGCAACTTGTCGGAATCCCTCATGAAAGCAAATCTGTTCGATGAATACCGTTTGTGTGTCGCACCTGTATTCTTGGGCAGGGGCAAGCACTTGTTCAGCGAAGGCTTACCCTACCAAAAACTAGAGCTGCTTAAAGAGCGGCCGCTGCAAAGCGGCGGAGTCATCTTGATGTACGCGCCATTAAAGAACTAGCAGCATACCGATGGATACACATCGAATTTACGCAACAAGTTTTGCAAGCGTCTACCCTCATTACCTTGCAAAAGCAGAGCGAAAAGGGCGCACAAAAGCCGACGTAGACAAAATTATTTATTGGCTAACAGGCTACGACGAGAGAGATTTAAACTCGTTGCTAGAAGCGCAAACGGACTTTGAAACCTTCTTTGCAGAGGCTCCCAAAATGAATCCCTCGAGGAGCTTAATTACGGGCGTGGTATGCGGGGTGCGCGTAGAAGATATTGAAGAGCCAATCATGCGAGAAATCCGCTATCTAGATAAACTCGTTGATGAGCTGGCAAAAGGTAAGGCCATGGAAAAAATCTTGCGCAGCAACGTGTAGGTTTTAAGCGGTTGTAACCCTAAACGTAATACTTGTTCTAGCAGAGGTAGTTTCCGCTACTTTAGTTCTTTCAAGCTGTAACTTATCGATGTCTATATTTTCGAGTAGTCGTAGCCCTTTTCCAAGGAGAATAGGCATAATATCTATCTGTAGTTCATCGCATAGTCCGGCGTTGAGGCATTGCTGAATGGTGCTGGCGCCGATTACCTGGACATTCTTATCGCCTGCTGCCTGCTTAGCACGAGAAACAGCGCTCTCGATACCGTCGGTCACAAACGTAAAGCTGAGTTTGCCGTTGCCTTTGGGATATTTTGCCGGAGGTGTATGGGTCAAGACAAAAAGCGGAGTCTGGAATTCATAATCATCGTTCGCCCACATAAATGGGTCGGCCATCTCATAGGTATGTCGGCCCATAATAGCCGCGCCGGTGTTCTCGATCATTGCCTGGAAAGACGGAATATCGTGGAGTTCAGCAAAATCCGGGTTAAGGCTTTTTACGTTGCCGTCTTTGGCGTTAACAAAGCCGTCCAAAGACATGGTCATGCCGGCGATTACTTTTCCCATACTCTAAGTCTATATCAAAATTCTATATAAATTTAGAATGGTAAAATTGGCTTATGGACAAAGTCAAAGTCCCAAGACGGACCCATAGACCGAATAGTATGGCAAACTGAAAAATAGGCATTTCAGCCTAAATGTAACCCCTGCTCTATATTTGCTTAGTAAGTACTCTTGATACGAGGGTACCTTCAATATCTTCCTCCATCTAGCTATCTCATCCCCGATAAGGTGTAAACTTTTCGTACCTGCTACGCCAAGAACTATTAAACCGCTCCCGAAGAGCGGTTTTTTTGTTATGATTAGAGGCAGGAAGCAACATAAACAAAACTAGCCGTGCATATTTTCCACGACCTAACACAAAAAAACTCTGGGCAAAGAGCCGCTCATAAGGGGCGGCATATTGCTTTCTACTTGGTGGTCTTGATAATTGCCGTCGGGGGAGTCTGGCTAACCCTCCTCAGCCATGCCGCCACACTGACGGGGGATCTCAATGGCGATAATGCCGTCAACGCGCTAGACCTCAGCATCTTTCTGGGTCACTGGGGGCAGACCGGCAGCGGTATCGCGGAAGATTTTAATAACGACAGCGTCGTAAATGCCTTTGATCTCAGCAAGCTGCTCAGTAATTACGGGATGAGTGGGGGCAGCACCAACGTGGCGCTGTTTAATCGCATCACCTATGCCGGCTCGTTGCCTGGCGCATCGAGCTCATATCTTAATCAGGAAGCTAATCGCTACCAGGTCATACAGTTACAGGGGGATGGAGGCGCCTCCCTGGTATCTACGCTGCACGCTGACAATCCAAACCTCAAGGTGTTCGTATACGTTGATGACATCGGCACAAAATCGGGTGACCCCAATGCATATACCAGCTGCACCAATTACTCGACAGACAACACCAACGCCAACGCGCATCCTGGGAATCCGCAATACGACTGGTTCCTAAAGGACTCCAGCGGTAACCGCATCCAATACTCGGGCTATCCAGGCCAATATTTGATGGATATCGCCAACTCTTATTATCAGGCAGCCTGTATCGCGCATGCTATGGACTTGGTCCGAAATATGGGCGCCGACGGTATTGCGTGGGATAACGTCATAGCTAACCTTAGCTGGGTAGAGAGCGCTTCGGTACCTGAATATCCCACACAAAGCTCCTGGGTTGCGGCCGAATACAATTGGGCGACGGCGGTGGGCCCGATTGCTCACAGTAATGGACTGCTTCAGCTGCCCAACGTGAGTGGTGGCCGGTGGGACTCGAACTTCCCGACATTCAGACAAGACATCATCACCAAGGGCGAAATGGACGGCACTATGGAGCAATCCTGGGTCGACGGTGGCCTGGGTACCGCCCAGCAGAATCCGTACTGGGCAGGCAAGCTGGCCGACGCCGCCTGGGCCGAAACAAACCACAAATATTACGTCGCAAACAACGCCGAGGTCACCGATTCGGAGAGCGAAGATAGATACGGCCTGGCCTCTCTGCTGATGGTCGCGAACGGATACGCCAGCTATTCCACCTCATGGAATTCATGCTTTACGACGTGCGAATCATGGTGGCCTGAATACGACACCGCCAAACAATTGGGGTCACCTACTGGCGCCTACTCACACCGCGCCAATGGCGCTTACGAGCGTGACTTTGCTAACGGGGTGGTGCTGGTTAATCCATCGCAGAGTACGATTGCTGCTTTCTCGCCAACTCCTGGAGGTACTTATTCGGGTTCCGGGCTCACTGGGGTTTCTTCGGTGACGCTTGGACCTGATCAAGGGCTCATCCTTCTAAAGAATTAGACATAAAATCTTCTAGTTCTGTCCGTACGCTCGTCATATAGGTACAATTTGAGCAATTGTGCTGCGCTACTTTTATGTAACTTATGCAACATGAATATTTGTTGGGGTTTGTTAAAATGCGGGTATGAGAAAAATAGTTGTTTTGATGATGGTCAGTCTGGACGGGGTTATGCAGGGTCCCGGTGCCTCAGACGAGGACGTTTCGGAAGGCTTTAAGTATGGCGGCTGGACCGCCCCCTATGCCGACCCGGCCATGCTCAAAATACTTGGCGAAGAGTTGAGTGCCCCGTTTGATTTGTTGCTCGGCCGAAAGACATACGGGTTATTCGCCCCATATTGGTCTAAGCAAAAAGGTATGATTGGCGACGCCTTCAACAAAGCCAAGAAATATGTCGTATCAGGGAAGGGCACGGACCTTACCTGGAAAGAATCGGTGCTTATTGACGGTGACGTGGTAGCTAAACTCAAAGCTTTGAAAGCAGAGGACGGCCCGACCTTCCACGTATGGGGCAGCAGCAAGCTCATCCAAACGCTCCTGAAGAATGATCTGATTGACGAGCTGCGGCTGAGGATATTCCCGGTGACGATTGGTAGCGGCAAGCGTTTATTTGCGGATGGGACAATCCCGGCCGCTTTTGAGTTAGAGGACACGCAGGCTTTATCGAGTGGTATTATTCTGGCCAACTACAAAAGAGCTGGCCAACTTAAAACCGGCACAATTGAGTGATATAACTAGCGCCTGCCGAGCACCCATTTTTGCGAGGGGCTGAGTTGCTTATCGGTGCGGTGTGGGCAGCCCATCCAGCAACAAGGGCGGCGTTTGCCTTCGGTGAGCTCCGAAATTGTCCGTTTGATATGGTTCTTCCTAGTATCGTCGGTTTTAACAGATACAGTCCAACAGATCCACTCATTACGGGCGAGCGGTGTAATACTCTTCCATGCGGCTAGAGCTTTCGGGGAAGCGGCTAGAGCTTTTTGTAAATCCGCCGGCAATTTATGCGCCACGCCGCCGGCAATTTCTTGTTGGGTCATAGATTTATATTACTATAAGTGTATTAGAGTGTAGAAGAGCAGTGAAAGGGGGAGCGTATGAAAGTTACAGGCATCGGCGGCGTTATGTTTAGGGCGGAAGACCCAGAGGCACTCTCGGCTTGGTATAAAAAACACCTCGGGATCGATCGTATAAAGTGGGAACAGCAAGCCGGTCCCACCGCTTTTGCGCCTTCCGCGAAAGCCACTGAGTATTTTGGCAGTAAATCGCAGCAATTCATGCTCAACTTTCGGGTAGACGACCTGGATGGTTTTCTTAAGCAGCTGAGGGCGGACAAGGTGAAGATTGTAAAAGAGGTGGAAGCATACGAGGGTCTCGGCCGCTTTGCCTCGATTGAAGACCTCGAGGGCAATCGCCTCGAGCTATGGGAACCGGAAGCCGAAGGTTAAGTAGTGCTGCATCATTGCTTATTAGTCTTAGTCAATCGAGTGGCATTTCTTAGCTTTTAGCTTGCTCTTGCTCCATAAAATTGGCGTACCAGCTCGGCCAGTCGTCGTCGCGGTGACCGAGAGTGGTTTCATATGAGCCGTGGGCGGCTTCGGCGCGCTTCATGGCCTGTGCCAGATCTTCAGCTGAGTCGTACGCTATCATAAGGACTCCTTTCTTTAGCGACCGGGCAAGCGGTCTTTAATTTCCTGGACGATCCAACCGTTGCCGTCAGGGTCTGAGAATGCCGTAAACGAGCTATAGCTTTTGTGCTCTGGATCGGGTCCTGGCTCGAGGTTCTTGACACCGGTGTGATAAAACAAGCCCGTCGGGCCATGGAAGACGGGCTCGGCTTTCACTCCGCGGTCCACCAAATCTTTGTAAGCTGTCTCGATGTCGTCAACGACCAGCACCAGGCCTTTGATTGAGCCAGGCTCGGCGGGTGTAATGCCCGTGCCAATAAATACCGAGGCGGACGAACCGGGCGGCGTGAACTGAACTAAACGAACCGGACCGGCATTGAGGTCAATGTCCTCCCGAAAGCCCAGTTTTTTGTAAAAATCCTTGGCTCTATCCACGTCCGATACAGCCAGCATTACGACTTCCAACCTCATGTCCATAACCACCCCCAATCTGCTTAACAATACGCTTATCGTAAGCAACTGTTGTAAGTGTTGCTATAATAAAAAATACAAACAGGAGGGCTATTATGCTGCGATGCACACCATTCTTACTATTTGACGGCAATTGTGCCGAAGTTATGACGTTTTATTACGAGTGTTTGGGCGGCGAGCTAACGCTGACCAAGCTCGGTGATACGCCAATGAAAGACGCGTTCCCGGCGGAGAAACACGGCAGGATTATCAACGCCTACCTGAAAAGCGGCGAGATTGAGATATCGGCCACCGACTGGATGGCTTCCCCTGAATTCGACCCGATCAAAGGCAACACGTTTGCTATCTTCATCACCGGCAAGTCTTACGATGAGCTGAAGACGGTTTTCGACAAGCTTAAAGACGGCGACAATAACGAGCGACTGCAAGAGCTGCACGAGATGCCCTTCGGCACCTACGGGCAGTTTTATGACAAATACGGTGTGCAGTGGATCTTCCGGGGCGAGAAGGCCGGCTAGCCGAGCGCGGCACTTTCGGCAGCGGCCGATGGTTTGATATCGGGCAGGCGTTCCATGCGAAAGGCGTTCACGGCGCCGATCGCGGCGGCCAGGAGCGGCACGAGTAGGGCGATTTGCAGGGCGCGGTGCGTGGCGGTTTTGTTGATGTGGAGAATCTCGTTTTGCACGTCTTGCGGTTCATGAGCAATCGAAGTTTGTAGCTGACTATTGCTGACGACTTCGGCGCTGGACTCCAGTTCTGATGAGATCTGCTGTTTCTGCGCCGACGGGATCACCGGGCTTTGATCGCTGAGATGCGTAAAGCTGAGTGAAAGTGCTGCCAGCATCAGGCCTCCAGCCATAGCCAAGCCAAACGACAAGCCAAAGGAACCGGCGGCAGAGTTAACGCCGGCCGCTTCACTGACGCGCTCCTCCTCAATTGGCGCTAAGGTGTAATTATTGAGCTGCGAGACGAGTAAGCCCAGGCCCGAACCGACCAGCAGCAGCGGTATGACGAGCACCCAGCCGGATTCCGCTCGCGGGATGATTGGCAGCAAGATTAGCAAGCCGGCGGTCGTCAGCATAAACCCGTATTTGATGACTTTGCTGGTTCTTACTTTCGTAAAGCCCCGCCCGGAAATGAGGGCCACGGCGAACATTGATAACGACAAGGGAGCAATGCTCAAACCAGTCTTCATGGCGTTATACTCGAGCGAGATTTGCAAGAAGATCGGCAAGGCTATCATGGCGCCGCCGAGCACGATGTTTTGCATCATTTGGCCGGAGATACCGAGGCGAAAATTCTGCAGCCTGAAGAGCTGGGGGTCGATCAGTCGTGGTTTGTTGGCCCGGTCCCGGCGGATGAGCCATTGAGCGAAAAGGAATAAGGCAATCAGGCCAATAGCGATAAACAGCCCAACGTACTTGCCGCCCTCCTGCCACGCCAGAATCCCCAAAACGACGCCACCCATGCCAACCACCGACAGCAGCGCACCGACTAAGTCAATGTGACGAGAGCCGGTGTAGGCGACGTCTTTCACGAGTTTGCTGCCAAAAATAACGACCACAATTACCAGGAACTCCAGCATAAACGCCACTCTGTACGAAAGATAGGTAGTGATAACGCCACCCAGTAACGGGCCGACGGCCGCAGCGATGGCCGCCGCCGCACCAACCAGCGCATAGGTCTTCTTTTGCATGGCGCCGCTAAAATTGCCGTGAATGAGCGACTGCATGGCCGGCAGTAGCAAGGAAGCGCCCAAGCCGCCAACAATTGCCCAAAAAACAATGATGGTGCTCAAATTTTGGGCCAGCACCATCGACAGCGCGCCCGCTGCATAGGCCGCTAAGCCCAAAACATAGGCCCGCTTGCGGCCAATAAGGTCACCAATTTTGCTGTTGATAAGAATAAAAGCGGCTGAGATCAAAGCTTCCAGCGCTATGGCTGATTGCACACCGCTCACCGTGGTGTGCAGGGAAGCCACGACGGCCGATATCGAGACGTTCATAAGGGAAGTGTCGACCACTAGGACGAACATGGCCATGGCCAGCAGAACAGAGAGCTTAGTATTGGCCTGACTCGCTTTTTTCGCTCGTGCCACCATTCGCCACCCCCACCGATAGTATTATTTTAGCAGCCGGCGCGGTATTTAGATAGCGGATAGCTCCTTGTCGTGTGCCCAGAAAGCGGCTATGCTTTGTTAGTAGTATGAAAATAAAAAACCTTGACCTGGCAATTATCAGATGGCTGCGCGTTTCGTTCCTGCCCATAGCCCGGGCTGCCATCTTCATCATTTACTTTTACTTCGGTATTCTGAAGTTGTTCGGGCAGAGCCCGGCCAGCCCGCTGGCAGCCGCCTTGGTGGCTAAGACTATCGGGGCCCAGCACTTTAAGCTGGCCTTTGACTTGCTGGCCGTGTACGAATGCGCGCTCGGCATCTTATTTCTGTTTCCAAAATTCACACGGATTGTCATTCCGATGTTGTTCCTGCACCTGATCATCGTCTGCTCGCCCCTGATTTTGGTGCCGCACTTGGCTTGGGTAAAGCCCTTTGTGCCGACGCTGGAGGGTCAGTACATCATTAAAAACGTTGCCATCATCGCCCTGGCAATAGGTGTTGCTGCCCAGACCAAACCGCTTGCTCGTCCGGGCAAGCAGCGTAGTCGTTAAGTCGCTCTTTTGCTGCGCAGATAGCCGGTGAAAATTTTAATAGTCCAAGTCACCCATAAGTTCTTTAATTAAAAACTTAGGCTGAAATTCTGCAAAGGTTAATTCGTAACAGAAATTTCTCTCCTGATAAAAGTAAACGGAGAGGTTTTGCATGAATGCTTAGCAAGTTAAGGAATAACAGGAGATATCTTGGGGGAACGAGTTGACAGAAGCGTCGGTAATGTTATGCAGACGGCCTTTACTGTCGGCATAAACGCCGTGGCCATGACTGCGGAGGCGCTCAGCATGATACGTCGCCGGTGGCCGGCAAGAGAAAGTAGAGTGGTAAAGCCGCTAAACACTGAGTATTTAAGGGCTCCCGACAGGCCCGATAGCACCGAGGCGGCTGTCCTGAAATTGTCATTGGACGTAAAGGATAATCCGATGAGCCTCAGAAGCCAGGAGCGAACGGCTCGTATACTACAAATTTTGCGCCGTCATGATCTGCTGGCATGTCGCTTAGAGCACGATCGTAAGCCGCTGGCACCGCAGGAGTTGAGCGACGAAGTCGGCAATATACTCCGCAGTGATTTTGTAGGGGTGCCGGAGCCTCAGGTTGATGCGCTGCTTAAATCAGCACCTGTTTGGCGAGCCAAGTACCCGCCCTTGAAATAGAGCATCGCCATCCCTGTCTTCTTACGGTATAATAGCGCTACCGTTATGGCGCGTTGGCCGAGGAGTTAGGCAAGGGTCTGCAAAACCCTGTACACGAGTG
>CAZHJG010000031.1:0-8872 GCA_964533425.1 uncultured Candidatus Saccharibacteria bacterium
CGGTTTCGTTGTGACCTTCACGGTCGGCGGCATGGCCGGCGTCATGATGGCCGTCCCCGCTATCGACTTCCAGGTGCATAACAGCCTGTTTTTGGTAGCCCATTTCCATACCATGATCATCGGCGGCGTCTTGTATGGCCTCTTTTCCGGGCTAACGTATTGGTTTCCGAAGATCTTCGGTTTTCGGCTTAATGAACGCCTCGGCCGTTATGCCTTCTGGTGCTGGTTCGTCGGTTTCCTCACGGCCTTCATTCCGCTGTACATCCTCGGCCTGATGGGCGCTACTCGCCGCATGGACCACTACGACGCCAGCTTAGGCTGGCAGTGGCTGTTTATCGTGGCGGCTGTCGGTGTCGGCATTGTGTTGCTGGGCGTCGGTTTCCAGATCCTGCAGCTAGTGTGGAGCATCATCACCCGCGAAAACCACCGCGATACCACTGGCGATCCCTGGAACGGTCGCACCCTAGAGTGGTCCATTCCATCACCCACACCGTTTTATAACTTCGCTGTCGTCCCCGAAGTCACCACCCGTGACGCTTTCTGGGAGGCCAAACAGTTGGGCAAAGCCACGGTGAAGCCCAAGTATGAAGACATCCGCCTGCCCAAGAGCAGCGGGCTGGGCATCGCCATCGCGTTCTTCGCCTTCCTGTTCGGCTTTGGCATGATCTGGCACATCTGGTGGCTGTTGCCGATCGGCATCATCGGCATCATCACGGCCATTGTGGTCCGAGCATCAGAAGAAGACACTGAATACATCGTATCTGCCGAACAAATCGCTAAGCTAGAGGCGGAGCGTGCCACATGAGTAACGTTGAATGGCACGGTGAGGAGCAGGCGGCCGACGCCAAAACAGTCTTCGGCTTCTGGGTCTACCTGATGACCGACTGCGTGCTGTTTGCCAGCCTGTTCGCTACCTTCGTGGTGCTACGTGGCAACACCTTTGGCGGGCCGGCCAGCAACGAACTCTTCAGCCTGCCGTTCGTCCTGACCGAGACATTGGTGCTGCTCACCAGCAGCTACACGGCCGGCTTGGGCCTGCTCGCCGCCCGCCGCCGCGATCGCAACCAGGTGTTGTTCTGGTTCACCATCACCGCGCTACTCGGTTTGTTCTTCCTGACCATGGAGCTCACCGAATTCCACAAATTATACGTGGAAGGCAACAGCTGGCGCCGCAGCGGCTTCCTCTCTGCCTTTTTCACACTCGTCGGCACCCACGGCCTACACATCACCGCCGGCTTAATCTGGATGTTAGTGATGCTGACCAAAGTCGCCAAAAACGGCATCACCAACCTAACCGTCAAGCGCCTGACCATGCTCAGCTTGTTCTGGCACTTCCTGGATATCATCTGGATTTTCATCTTCACCATTGTGTATCTAATCGGAGTCAAGGCATGAAAAACGGTGTAGGGTATTGGGTAGACGGTAGACGGTTACCGCAAGCGAGACTAACCGTATACCGTATACCGTATACCGTCTACTCACAGGAGCAAAACCTATGAGCAAAACGGTTATCAGCCACCACGAAGAAGCCCACGGCTCGGTTTTCAGCTACACCGTCGGCTTCGCTTTTTCCATCATCTTGACACTGGTAGCATATATCACCGCCGTCAAGGGGAGCTTGAGCGGTTGGGGACTGATCTACTTGCTGGCCGGGCTGGCCGTTATACAGCTGGTGGTGCAGCTGGTGTTCTTCCTGCACCTCGGACGGGAGTCCAAACCACGCTGGAACCTGACGGTTTTCGCCTTCGCGCTCATGGTGGTTATCATCCTGGTGTTCGGCAGCTTGTGGATCATGAAAAACCTCAACTATTCGCATAACCAGCTGTCGCCGCAGCAAACCGACCAGACCATCATTAAAGACGAAGGGATTCAGCCCCCGAACAGCTACTAACGCCCACCCATGAAAGACACCCTCCGCACTTACTACTGGCTGACCAAACCCGGCATCGTCTACGGCAACGCCCTGAGCAGCGTGGCTGGCTTTTTGCTGGCCTCCAGCTTGCGCGGTGAGTTCAACATTCGGCGTTTTGTGGCCATGCTCATCGGCAGCTCGCTGGTTATCGCCTGCGGTTGCGTGATCAACAATTACATCGATCGCCACATCGACGCCAAAATGGCCCGCACCAAACAGCGGGCGCTGGTGACGGGGGAGGTGAGCCCTCGCAACGCGTTCATGTATGCCGCCGTCCTCGGGCTGTGCGGTTTCGGCGTGCTGATCGCTTACACCAACTGGCTGACGGTGCTCGTCGGGCTCGTCGGGCTGTTCTTTTACGTCGTTATGTATGGCATTTGGAAGCGTAAGGCACCCTTTGGCACGCTGGTGGGCAGTGTATCGGGCGCGACGCCGATTTTGGCCGGTTACACGGCCGCGGCGGGCAAGCTTGATGGCGCGGCCATCATTATTTTCGTGGCCATGATGCTCTGGCAGATGCCGCACTTTTACGCCATCGCGCTATACCGCTTAAAGGATTATCAAAAAGCCGGACTGCCGGTGTTGCCGGTGCGCCACGGCTCTAAGCGCACCAAGCGGGAAATGCTCGGCTTCATCCTGGCGTTCACGCTGGTCGCTTGCGCGCTAACCGTTTTCAACTACACGGGCACGGTGTACCTGGGCGTCATGGCGGCGCTGGGCTTCTACTGGCTGCTGGAGGCCCGCGACGGCTTCAAGGCCAAGGATGACGCCGCTTGGGGCAAGCACATGTTCCGCTGGTCGCTGGTAGTGCTACTGGTTTGGTTGGTGGCCGTATCAATCGGAGCGCTGTTGCCGTGAGCGCTGCAGTGATTGTAGTAAAATAGCCCTATGTTGATACTTATGCACGTCATGTTTGCGCTTACCAGTCTCGTGAGCACCGGGCTGACCTACATCGTGCCCACGCGGCGCAAACTCTTCGTGTCGTCGGCCCTCGTTGGCTTAACGCTTGGCAGCGGCACGGTGCTGGTCATCGCCCTGCACAGTCCACTCGTGAACTCTTGCATCGCCGGCCTGGCGTACCTCGGCGCCGTCTCATTCGGCATCTACGCCGCCCAGCGCAAGCTGGCGCAAGAACATTGACCAAACACTCACTACCTGTCACTATGCCTATCTAGAAAGGTTGTTGTATGGCTGTCGAATCTGGATATCAGACCATTATATCCCAAATCCATCGCCTGAATCCCGTTGGCCGGGAACTGTTATCTGCCCTTGGCGCCCACTCGCTACTTGAAGACGGAGACTGGGGGATCGTGCGAGAGGTGATCGGAGAAGCAAATGGGCGAGAACCGTCAGAGCTTGAACTTCTCAAGCTAGGTTACAATCCAGATGCGCTGCTCGAAGAAGCCGATCACTGCGCCGCTACGGCCGATGCCTCCGGCCTCTATGTCGTACGACGTGTGGTACGCCAGAGCGTAGTGCCTAGCGTCGAACTAGAAGTCAGCTACCGGCTCGGTGAGCAATATCGCTAGCCGTCCTTGCTTTCCATGCCAAAAGACTGTATATCAAAGGTAGATGTCATGGGAAAATTACAGAAATATTATACCGAACGGTCCGGATTTCCGAGAAAAACACCCACAAGAAGCATTTACCTGGGGCGAAGGCTTGCCAGTCATCGCGATTGGTTACTACGCGGTTGTCTTCAAAGCCATTGTTAACAAATCCGCTCAGCAAGCGCAGATTGCCACGATTAACGTGCTCGATCGAGCCAGCACCATCGAAGCCGAAGCGCTTGACGAGTTCTGCGTATACGTGCCTGACGGAGAGCTTTCCAAGAAACAGCTGGTACGGGTTTCCACCTGCCTCTGGACGTCTCAGCGGGCCGCCAAAAGTGCGATGCGCTTGCCAGCTCATGCTCGAGCCATGCGCTACGTGGTTTCAGAGGAGGGCAGTGACGTTTACGATAGTTTCTCAGTCGAGGGCTTCGAAGTGAGCCGATACTTTGAAGATCCCCGCTTCAGACTCGTACACCAACTAGCTGTCGGTGAACCCATGACGCTGCCTTCGGAAATGCCGCTAGCTGCTTAGCTTACGTTGCGTGGCCGGATTAATGCCTTTATAATCCGCGGTATCGTTAAGAGGAGTCTCGTATGCCAGAGTTTTACATAACGGAACCGGGTGGTACGCGAAGAGGTCCTTTGACCGAGAACGAGGTTATGGCTGCTTACCCTAACGAACTTGGTATGCTGGCAATCCTCGCGCTTTATCCCGAAGTGCAAGTATGTTTAACCGAAAATGAAGTGGCCCAGGTTCATGCCATAGAAGCAGAAGCGCACCGCGCTAGCGGGCAGCAATAGTTACTGTTCAGGATGAAGCAGAGTCGGCTCGAGACTAGCCAGGTAATTGCCGAAGAACTCGCGAGCTTCGGGTCTCATAACACCGGCATATCGACGTTCTAATCCACGTTCATCATGCAATCGAACCGCTTCTCTAATCTCGTCGTTCTGGAAGAAAACGAACTTATAGCCACCGGTTTGTAGCAGGCCCTCTACGCGGCGTTTCACCGGCAAGCGGTCGCTCTCGTCCTCCACAACGCCAGCCGCTAGTCGCGCCAATCGTTTACGCTCAGCGACTTCCAGCGCGACCACTCGGGCTATAGCAGCCCTTTCAGCTGTTTCTTCGTGATTTTCGCGCGCCGTCACCTCGTGTTGTTCGTGGCGCAAGACGGACGCCAGCGACCAGATAAGCTCGCTCTCAAACAGCACTTTGCCGTCGAATAAGATACCTCGCGGGTGTCGTTCCATGGCTATTTAATAGCATGATTCAGTGTCTGGTTCAAGCGGGCTAGAAGTGGTCTCTAATGTGTCCAAACGAGAATTCCCAGTCCGCATCAGCCTTTTTGTGCGGATTGAAGATGTTCTGCGGGTCCATGATGTGCTTGGCCTCTTTGAAGTGCTTGAGCATGGCGGGGCCGTACATCATTTCCAGCCAGGGGCCGCGGACCAAGCCGTCGTTATGCTCGCCGGAGAGTGAGCCGTCGTATTTCAGCACCAGGTTGTTGACGGCCTTCATAGCGGGCAGGATCTTTTTGCGGTCCTTCGGATCTTCGAGCTTCATCAGTGGGATGATGTGGAAGTTGCCGTCGCCCATGTGACCGGCAATAGTGGCAAACAGATCGTACTTCTTAATGATCACGCGCAGTTTGGGCAGGAAAGACGTCAGGTGCTTCGGCGGCACGACTAAGTCGTCGATGAATGGGGCGGTGTGCTTGTCTTTAACCTTACTGCGCAGCAGTTGGAAGCTGTAGCGGCGCATCAGCCAGAATTTTTCACTTTTGCCCTCGGTGGCGTCTTCTTCAAAGCCATTGATTTCGTAGCGGGCGCGGTAGTGGCTGAGATCACGGTGCAGGGCTTTGACCTTTCCGCGCACCTCGTCCTCAGTTTCGCCGTTGAATTCGACCATCAGGATCAGCTTGGGGATGCCCCGCCAGACGTTAATGTGAAAAGCTGTTGGGATAAAGCTAACGAGCAGCTTGAGCACGCCGCTCCAGCCGAGCATTTTATGGAAGCTCGGCATGAACTTGATGCCCAGCCACATGGTGGCGTCGTCGAAGGATTCGAAAGTAGCGGGCTTGGCTTGCAGGACTTTGGGGATGATTTCGCCGAGATCATCGGTGTTTTTAAGGAAGAGCACCAGCAGGCCAGAGTGCTCGCGCTTCGGCACGAGGCGGAAGTGGATGTCGGTGACAAAGCCGAGCGTGCCTTGAGCGCCGACGATCAACTTAGTGAGGTCGAAGACACCTTTTTCGCGATCCCAAACGTCCCATAAATTGTAGCCGGTCGAGTTTTTGCTAACGTGGGGTTTGGCGGCTTTGATCTGGTCGTAGTGCGAATCAACTAGCTTAAAAAGCTTCTTATACACTTCGCCCTCGAAATCTTTCTGCTTCATTTTTTTGGCAAGCTCAGCTTTATTGAGCGGCTTGACGGTGCGAGCTTTGCCATCGGCAAAAACAAACTCTAATTCAGTTACAAAATCCTCGGTCTTGCCAAACTCTAGCGACTTTTCACCGCCGGAGTTGTTATTAACCATACCGCCGATGGAAGCCAGATCGCGAGAAGCAGGATAGCTTGGCATCAACGCGCCGTGCTTCAGCGTTTCCGGCTCGAAGTCGCGGTAGAGCACGCCAGGCTGGGCGTGCGCTGTTTCTTTGGTAACTCTTTCAATCTTGATGAAATGCTTACGAAAGTCGACGATGATCGATTCGTTGATAGCGCCGCCGGACATGTCGGTGCCGGCGCTGCGGGCTGTCAGGCTGAGCGAAGCATCCTTTTTCTTGCCATCAGCGACGAATTTGACCAGTTTTTCGACGTCCGATGCGTCTGTGGGCTGCGTAACGAGCTTCGGCCGCAACTCAAACATTGAGGCGTCGTGGCTGTAGAGATCAAGGATGGCCGGGGCACTATCTGTTTCACCTTTAAAACCGGCCTTTTTGAGACCAGCGACAATTTCATCCATATCTCTAAGCTTAAGGGGTTTAGGCGGCTTTATCAAGTGCTACACTAGTGGGGAAGTGAAGATCGCTATCGTTACCTGCTACAAGCATAATGACTACGTGCGGGCCCGCACGCTGCGCACGGCCTTTGCCGCTGCGCCCGATGTAGAAACCATAGTGGTTCGCAACCGGCATCGTGGCTTGTGGCGCTATCCGGAAGGCATGCTCAAATTATTAAAAGTGCGCTTCGTTGATCGCCCTGATGCTTACGTACTGACATTTCGCGCTTATGAATTGCTATTGCTTGCGGTCTTAACACTTGTCAGAAAGCCGATTATCTACGATGAGCTGATAAATTTTACCGAGTGGTTGGACGAGCATGGTCGAATTAAAGAAGGGAAACTGTCGTACAAGTTATTCAGGAGTTGGTATGGCTGGCTGACCAAGCATTGCCGGATCATTCTGGCGGACACTACTGCCCACGCTCAATACTCAGCTCAGCTTAATAACTTGCCGTTGGAACGGTATCGAACACTGCCCGTAGCCGCCGACGAGACCGTTTTCCGCCCGAACCCGTCGATCGCCAAAGCCGAGCCGTTCACGGTGTTCTACTACGGTTCGATGCTGCCACTGCACGGGTTACAGTACGTCCTCGACGCCGCTCTGCTGCTGAAAGACAAGTCGATCCGGTTTCGCGTTGCGGGTGGCGGTCAAGCCGCGAAGCAAGCCTGTCAAGCAGCGTCAGAGCAGGGAGCCAATGTGTTGTTTGAAGACTGGGTGCCGTTTGAGGAGTTACCCAAGATTGCCCTCACTGCCGGGTTGGGCATCGGCGGGCCCTTCGGCAACACCTTGCAGTCGCAGTATGTCATCACCGGAAAAGCCTACCAGCTCTTGGCGCTGGGCGTACCGGTACTTATTGGCCAGAACCAGGTTAGCGGCGTATTCGTTGACAAGCAAAACAGCCTGGTCGTGCCGCAAGCCGATGCCCAGGCCATAGCCGATGCCGTTAGCTGGGCGCAAGCACATCCAAAAGAGTTAGCGGCCCTGGGTGCAGCGGGGAAAAAGCTCTACGCAGCGCAGTTTTCACAAGCGGTGGTGAATGATCTGGTAGCTAGTGTCGTACAAGCGCTTTAATCTGGTATAATCATAAGCAGAATGTCCAAAACAGAACAAGTACTGATCGTGGGTGGTGGTTTTGGTGGCGTGAAAGCGGCGCTGGAACTGGCTGGCGACCCGCACTTCAGTGTCACGCTACTCAGTGACAGCACCGATTTGCGCTATTATCCAACGCTCTACCACGTGGCCACCGGCGGCAAGCGCGCCAATGCCAGCATCCCTCTGACTACGATTTTCAAAGGTAAACCGGTGCATGTGGTGGAAGGTAGCGCGGCAACACTCGACCGCAAGGCGAAGACGGTGACGACCGATAAAGGCGAGGTACACGCCTACGACACGCTCATTCTGGCCCTTGGCGTCGTAACGAATTTCTTCAACATCCCCGGGCTACCGGAGTTTGCTTACAGCATCAAAACCCAAGCCGAGGCTGAGCGCTTTAAGGCGCATCTGCACCAGCAGCTAAGTGATGAACATGGTCCTGACCTGAATTATGTGATTGTTGGCGCCGGACCGACTGGGATTGAGCTGGCGGGCGCGCTGCCAGGCTATCTGGCCGGTGTTATGAAAAACCACGGTTTGCCGCCGCGGAAAGTTCACATCGACCTGATTGAGGCCGCACCGCGCCTCTTGCCACGCCTACCGAAAGATACTTCACGATCGGTTCGACGCCATCTGCGTAAACTAGGTATTCGTTTGTACTTGGGTAGCGTCGTGCAGGGCGAAACCGCCGACGAACTAACCGTCAGCGGCAAGCCGATCCGCAGCCACACCGTGGTTTGGACGGCAGGCGTGACTAATCACCCGTTCTTCTCGGCCAATCAATTCCTCGTGACCAAGCGCGGCAAAGTCGCCGTCGACACGTATTTGCAAGCCGAAGACGGCATCTTTGTGCTCGGTGATAACGCCAACACACCATTTAGCGGCCTGGCGCAGACAGCGCTGCGTGATGGGGAATTTGTGGCCGGCAATCTGAAGCGCCGGGCGCAAGGCAAGCAGTTCAAGAGCTACGTAGCCAAGTCTGTGGTCACCGTCATCCCAGCCGGCCCTCAGTGGGCCGCCGTAGTCTGGGGCCGCTTCCACTTCCAAGGTCGCCTTGGCTGGCTGCTCCGCGAAGCCGCCGACCTCATCGGCTTCCACGACCTCGAACCCTGGCCCACCGCCACCGCCCAGTTCCTAACTGAATTCATCTCCCAAGACAATTGCGAAGTCTGCGCTGCGGCGCAGACTAGATCTTAGATCTCCGTTCTCGGATCTTCGTAAAGAATCCCGACGCCAGTCGGGATGCGATTGCTGCCAGACTGAGGAAAAACAGATTAAGGACTGATACTGACTTAACCGAGCGAGGAGGACTGTTT
>CAZHJG010000032.1:0-8685 GCA_964533425.1 uncultured Candidatus Saccharibacteria bacterium
AATATTCGTAGCAACCGGCTTTTTCGACCATTTCCAGCGTGCTTTCGCGCAGTGCCGCGGCGTGATCTTTAAAGCCGTACTGTTTGAGGCCCTCGATAATCAGCCAGTTGGTGTTGACCCAGGTCGGACCCTGCCAGTAGCGTTTGGGGCTGAACCAGAAGGAGTTGATCGGTACGCTCGGTACCGGGAACGCCGGTCCGAAGGCATGCTCGTTTTCCAGCAGCCGCACTAGCTGGGCGGCCCGGTCCTTGGAAACGCAGCCGGCGTACAGTGGCAAGAGCGTGGCGATGCTGGGTGTTTGCAGTAAGCGGTGCGTGATGAAATCCCGCGAATAGTACTGACCCGAGTAAGGATCCCAGAGTTGCTCAAAGGCCTTTTCGGCTCTCCGCATCTGCTTGTCGAGCTCGTCGGGCAGCTCCTCGCGGATCGATTTGGCGATGTCACGCAGGTGGTGGTTGGCCCGGATAAGGATGCTATTGAAGGCCAGATCTTCGATGGCGAACATCGAGTGGTCGAGGATTTTATTGATGTCGAAGGCTTTGCGCCGCAGCCGCAGCTGAATGTCAAACATGGCGATGGCTTCGATGGAAGAGAAGCGTTCGTCGAGCGGCACGGAGCGGGCATCGCGTCGAAATAGATTAATTATACTGTCGAGCTTGAGCTTTTCGATCACGCGGATCCAGAGCGGCAAAAGGTGCTCGTGTAGCTCGGCCATCCACGGCGGCGTGTTATCAAGCCCCGTTTCCCAGGGGTGAACCTGCAGCACCAGACCTTCGCCGTGCGGGTCACGTTCCTTGTAGAGCCACTCGTGATAGGCCAGCAGCGCAGGATACATCAGGCCGTACCACTGTCTTCGCTCGGGCCAGGCCAGCTTTTTGCCAACTTGCACCACGGCTTCGGCCAACATCGGCGGCTGGGTGATGCCGGAGGTGGTGACATTATTTGGGGCATACGGATTCAGCCAGCTGCGCCAGAGGTTGCGGTCGGTACGGTAATCGGGGTCATCGCGAAAGATAATATTCGGCAGCATGCCGTTGTGCCATTGGCCTCTGAGCAGGCTCAGTAGTTCCATCTTGGCGCGCTCCACATCGAGGTGTCGCCAGCCGATGGCGATAAAGCAGCTGTCCCACAGCCACTGGTGCGGATACAGCCCATGCGCCGGTTGCGTATAACTCCCCCGGTCATTCATCTCGAGCACGGCCTTGGCTTGCGTCAGTAGATCGGGGGTGTCCGCCATGCCTCTAAGTATAACCCAAGGCTTAACGCTTGCGCTTGTCAGGTTCTTACGCACTCCTTATAGTGAGTGTCATGGGAAACTTTGGCGGCTACGAGATTGACGTGCCCTTTGGGCCGGCCGCCGGCGTGCTGAACGGCGCGAATCAAGATCTGCTGAAAGAACAGGCCATCGATTGCCTGCGGTCGCCAGCCGGGGTGAGCTGGCTGGGCTCTATTACCTGGAATGAAAATGCCGGGCTCGAAGCTCTGTATGGCACGGTGTACTATCACAACTCCGTCACCGGTCAGACGGTGAATGCCATGGGCCTTCCGAATATCGGACGGGCGAGGGCTGCCAGACTCTATCAGGAACTTAAACCCGTGGCCGACGATTACGGAAAGTTGCTGATTCCGAGCGTTGAACCTGGTCATGATCAGGCACCACTGACGGCGTTTCCACTACTAGTCGAGACTTTTGCCGAGGCTGGGGCGCCGGTGGTCGAAGTGAACTATGGTTGCCCAAACAAACTGCTGGATGGTGGCCGCCGGGTTACTCCGCTCGGCTACGACATCGAGACCATAGCGGCCGTCGAGGATGCGATATTCGAGCGGCTAGGCCGCGCGGTAATGATTATCCGAAAGCTGCCATTCTACCGACATGAAACCAGGCAGCTTATTCCGCAAGCGGCACAGCTGTTTAACGCATTGGGTCGTGGCGCCGTCAACCTCTCCAATACCATCGGCAACCAAGCGGTGTTAACCGAGCTGGCCGAGCCGGCGCTGCAGATCCCCGATAACCTAGGTGGTTTAAGCGGCCCCGCCACCAAAACTGCTGCACGTCGCCAACTATCGCAATTTAAAAAAGTTTTGTCGTCAGATATCAAAGTGGTCAGTAGCCTCGGTGTTACGACCGGACAGGAAGTCTACGCAAGAGTGACTGAAATGGGAGCTGACCTGACGAGTGGCGCCACAGTGTACATCGAGGGTGAAAAAGCCGGCAAAAGCTACGGTCAGACCAGTGTTGAAATTGCTGAGCAGTACGTTGAAGCGCTCGAAGCTGCCACCTAGGCTTTTCAGCTATTGAGGCCCGTAACTCGCTTAGGCTTGCCATCTTTAATTACAGTGTGGCCATTGATGATAGCGTGTTGCAGTACCCCCGTGCCGAGCATGCCAAGATAGGGCGTCCACTCCGCACCCGATTCAACTTCGGCATCTTCGCTTTCGATGCGAAAATCCTGCATCCTCCACACGAACGCCGTTTTTGGTGGTTTCTTAGCGCCCAGGATCCGTAAGGGCTTGCTCGACATGGCGTCCAATAACCGACTCATACTGATATGCTCCAGTTTGACCTGCCGGAGCAGCAGCGATACGACGTGCTCGATGCCCGGCACGCCATAGCAGGTGGAGTGCGGGTGCCCGTGTCCTTCGGGGTTTGCTGTCTCGGCTGCCCATTTAGCATTACGACTATGCGGCGCATAGTCGGTTTCGATGCAGTCAATTTTGCCTGCTGCCAAATATGACCAGAGCTTTTCGGCATCGATCTGACGAGCTAGAGGTGGTAGCCGGCGAGCAAACCAGCCCTGGCTCATAGTATCGTGGGACGTTTTAAAAAGATGGTCCGGGCAGACGCCGCAGGTTACCTGCAGCTGATCCTGATCGGCCGCTAC
Organism: uncultured Candidatus Saccharibacteria bacterium; assembly: GCA_964533425.1. Lineage (GTDB taxonomy): Bacteria > Patescibacteriota > Saccharimonadia > Saccharimonadales > UBA4665 > CAZHJG01. The sequence goes on from CAZHJG010000032.1 coordinate 2,883, forward strand.
GCGTACCACCTCAACTTCTTTGGGGCTGTTGACGTGACAGACGTGGAGCCGGTGCTGGTGCTTGCGGGCTACCAGGTCGATTACCTCGTTCGGGTCGTTCTCACCGAGGTGGAATAAGACCGGTTTCTCGGGCGCCACCCGGTGCCATTCGGCCACAGCGTCTTCAAAGTCACTGACCTTATAGGGCTGATAATTGCTGACGTTTGGCGAGCCATACAGCTTCAAGCCGACAGCTTTTTTAGCCATGCCGGCCAGCTCGCCGACGTTATCGGCTTCGGGCTGAGCCCCGGCGTGAAACCTGACGAGATTGTAGGCGTCGCGGTTACGAATGGCGATTTTCTCGTCCAGTCGCTCTTCGGTCCAGGTAGGATGCCCGGGATTGTTGGGCATGTCACAGATGAGCGCGAAGCCACCCAGTAGCGCGGCCCGCGAACCATTGCCAATCGTCTCGCTGTCATTGGTGCTTGGCTCACGCAAATGCACGTGTAGGTCGACGAACCCCGGAAGCGTGACGGTCTCCATAAGAGTCATTATCGAGCTAGTGCGTCCGTCGATGCAAGCATAAGTGGCTTTTGGTCGATTCGAAGTTGGTCTTAGCGATAATTGGTAAAATTGAGCGGAAAGTCCAAGTCAGCAGCCCGCAGTAGCTGCATGACAGCCTGCAAGTCATCCTTACTTGGGCTCATGACACGCACGGCGTCGCCTTGGATCTGAGTTTTGACTTTTGGGAATTTGTCGCGAATTAGCGCCGTAATTTTCTTGGCCTTATCCTGGTTCAAGCCTTGCACGAAGGGCACGTTCTTTGACGCTTTCAAATTGCTCTCGGTAACGTCGCCTGAGGTGTCAAGCACTTTTTGGCTCTGGCTGCGGCCGGCCAATTTCTTGCGAACAATATCGAGTATGGCGTCGATCTGCCAGTCGCCGCTCCCGGTAACTTTGAAGCCATGCTTGTCACCGTCCAACCACTCGAGCGCGGCCGGCGTGCCTTTAAAATCGTAGCGGTTAGCAATCTCGCGCTGCACCTGGTCAAAGACATTGTTCATCTCTGCCTTGTCGTATTCCGAAACCGCGTCAAACGAAAACTGCGCCATAATCTTATTGTAAATCATTCAAGAAATTTGTGACAAAGCGCACGCCAATTAACTTGGCATAAGCACAATGAAACGTTACAATACAATTAAATGAGTCGCGAGGGGGCCCCAATTACTGAGTTTGTTGAAGACCCCCGTCTTCACGCACCAGAAATACTCGAAAATTACGAAGACGACAAACCGCAGGATAACTGCGGCGTTATAGCCATTATCGCCCCGGGCCAGCCCGTGGGCGATCTCATTTATGACGGCATGCAATGTCTGCAGCATAGAGGGCAGAGTGGCGCAGGAGTTGCCTACCCGTTAGGGCATCGCCTGATCATGGGGCATAACGGTAACGGGCTGATAGATAAAGCCGTACCAGATATGGTGCCCCAGCCAGGTAGGATGAATATCATTGATGCCGGTGATGCCGATATGGCTATAGGCCATGTGCGCTACAGCACTTCTGAGAATAATAACGCCTCTCAACCCTTCGTTGGGGTTAAATACGGAAGCGCTATCGCCCACAATGGTCACTGGGAAAAGTACGGTCCGGTTACGAAACGATATCACGTAAACATGGTGGGGGTAGTAAGCGATAGTGATGCCTTGAACCGCACAGTAGATGAGGTAGCTTCTGAGCGGGATAGCCTTGAGGAGGCATTAGTAGAAGTTCTACCCCATGTTGATGGAGCGTACAGTCTCACCTTAACCGACGGTGAACGCATCTTTGGGGCTCGTGACCCTTGGGGGACGCATCCGCTATGTATTGGAAGATTACCTGACGGCGGTCACGTCATAGCTTCTGAGAATATTGCATTTAAGCCGCTCAAGGCAGAGTTTGTTCGGGATGTCGAGCCTGGAGAGATAGTCTCAATCGATAAGTCCGGCACAATTAAAAGCACTTTTATAGATCGGCAAGAGCCACTGCGTCAGTGTATGTTTGAGTATATATATATTGCTCGTCCGGAGAGCACCATTAACGGTATCAATGTAGCAAGAGCACGAGAATACATGGGTGAATATTTAGCCAAAGAAATTCCCAGGCATCGTCGCATGGCTAACAAACTTCTTTCGCTGCTCGGCATTCACAAGGACGTGCTCGTGGGCGTTCCTCGCTCAGGCCTTTATGCTGCCGATGGATACGAAAGAGTCAGCGGCATTAAGCAGGTTCGTGGATTGATCGATGATCGATACGTTGGGCGTAGTTTTATTGAACGTCAGGGTAAGCGCGAAGATATATTGCGTCGAAAATTCACCGTCGATACCGACTTGGTGAATGGTAAGCGCGTTTGGCTCAAAGATGACTCACTGATTAAAGGCAGCACCATGAAGGGGCAAGTGGCCATGTTTAGAGAAGCGGGGGCCAAAGAAGTTCATGTGCTACTGGCTGCACCTGAGTATTTGCACCCTTGTTATGGCGGCATGGACACGCGCGACACGTCGCGTCTCATGGCTCGTGGCAGGACTAATGAACAAATTGCCGAAGAAATCGGAGCAGACTCAGTTACTTTTAATTCGATAGAAAACGTTGAAAAGGCTGTAAGTAGAGCTCGCGTGGATAAATCAACTCCCGCCCGAATAGGCTCTTACATGTGCATGGGCTGCGTCATAGGCGAATACCCATACCCGGTGCCGCCGGAAGATAATGATGAGCTTGATCTGGTAGAGCTGGCTTTGACGACCTAAGCCCACTTTTTCTCAACACCGTATGCCCAAAGTGCTAGTGCTGATATACTTTATATGATATGGACTATCAAAACCCGCGCATTGCTAAAGTTGCTGAAACCCTGAAAGACCGGCTGGCCAAATCGGACAACAAAGCCGAGGTCTTGCGCTCCAGCGAGCTGAAAGAGCTGTTTGAGGAAATTAAGAAGTTACCACCCGAAGAACGGGGCGCGTTCGGCAAGGAAGTCAACGCCCTGCGCGAAGAACTGCTGGAGCTTTCCCGGCAGGCCCGGGACGACAGCGAACAGCTGCCGCCCATTGATGTGACCGCGCCTTTCGATGTCAACACGCCCCCAGAAAAGCGGCCGGCGCTCCTGCCAACCGAAGATGGCAGCAAGCATCCGCTGATGACCGAGCTCGAAGAAGTGCTCGACATCTTCTACCGCATGGGTTTCACGGCCATCGAATCGCGCGAAGTTGACGACGATTATCACATGTTCAGCTCGCTGAACTTCCCCGAAGGCCACCCCGCCCGCGACGATTACGACACCTTCGTCACCACCCAAACCGGCAAGGACGGCAAGCCGTTCATCGCGCCGGCCCACACTTCGACCATGCAGAACCGCGTGCTGAAAGCCCTCAAGCCAGGCCTGCAAACCGGCAAACCCATTGCGGCCGTCATCCCGGGCCGCGTCTTCCGGAACGAAGACCTCGACGCTCGGCACGAGCACACCTTCTACCAGCTCGAGGGTGTTTACGTCGACAAAGGCATTCATGCCGGCCAGCTTATTGCTACGCTTAAAACTTTCTTGCAGGCGTACTACGGCAAGGAACTTGAAGTAAAAACCCAGCCATTCTACTTCCCATTCACCGAGCCGTCCTTTGAGTTCGCGCTGAGCTGTCCGTTCTGCGATAAAAAGGGCTGCCACATTTGCTCCCAAACCGGCTGGATCGAGCTACTGGGCTGCGGCATGATCCATCCCAACGTGCTCCGGGAAGCCGGCATCGACGTCAACGTCTACACCGGTTTCGCCTGGGGCGGTGGCATCGAGCGCCTGGTGATGATGAAATATGCCATCGAAGACATCCGCCACTTCGAGAGCGGCAAATTGGACTTTTTGAGGCAATTTGCATGAAAGTTAGCGTTAATAAACTGCGATTCATAAACGAGCACTACGACACTGGGGCTAATCTGGTGCCGGATGGCGTGGACGCGCTAGTCGAGAAAATTGGGGCGCAGCTGGGCGCCGTCGAGGCGGTCATTCCGTTTGGCGAGCAGTTCGCGGGCGCCGTTATCGTGAAGGTCGTGAGTTGCGAGCCGCACCCGGACGCCGACAAGCTTAAGGTATGCACTATTGACGACGGTGGTAATACCCCTGATGTCAAGCGGGATAATAAGGGGTTCGTCCAGGTGGTCTGCGGCGCACCGAACGTGCACGCCGGTATGCTGGCCGTATGGCTGCCGCCGGGGGCCACGGTGCCGGCCACCTATGGCACCGACGAACCATTCGTACTTGAAGCCCGGCCCATCCGCGGCCAAATCAGCAATGGCATGCTGGCCAGTCCCAAGGAGCTGGGGATCAGCGAGCACCACGACGGAATTTTAGAGGTTGACCGCGACGTTAAGCCTGGTGCCAGCTTTGCCGAAGCCTATCGGGTTGATGGCGAAGTCGTGCTCGACATCGAAAATAAAATGTTCACCCATCGGCCGGATCTGTTCGGTGTTTTGGGTATCGCCCGCGAAGTGGCCGGGATTCAGCAGCAAGCCTTCAAGAGTCCCTCATGGTACGTGATGTCTCCCGAGGCTCCCAAGCCCGAGGGTCAGGAGCTGCCGCTGAGTGTCAAGAATGAGCTGCCAAACCTGGTACCGCGCTTTACGGCCGTGGCCATGAGCGACGTCAAGCTGGCGCCTAGCCCAGTGTGGCTACAGATTGTGCTCACCGAGGCCGGCATTCGGCCGATTAATAACGTCGTCGACTACACCAATTTTTACATGCTGGAAACTGGTCAACCTATTCATGCGTACGATTACGACAAGGTCAAAGCTTTGAGCAAGGGCGAGCCGACGCTGGTTGTTCGCAACCCCAAGCCCAGCGAGAAGATCAAGCTGCTGAACGGCAAAGAGATTGAGCCGCGCCCGGAGGCGATGATGGTGGCGACCGACCAGAAACTGATCTGTGTGGGCGGCGTTATGGGTGGCACCGACACCGAGGTTGATGAGCACACCAAGCATATTATTATTGAGGCTGCCACTTGGGACATGTACGAGATACGTCGCACAGCCATGGAGCACGGCTTGTTCACCGACGCCGTGACCCGCTTCACGAAGGGTCAATCGCCGCTGCAAAACCTGGCCGTACTGACGAAACTGGTTGAAGATCTGCGAGATCAGTTGGGTGCCAAGGTGGCTTCCAAAGTGATTGACGTCAATCATGTCAGCAAGGCCATCGTGCAACGGCAGTCAATTTACCCACCGGTAACCGTGACCACCGATTTCGTTAACACCCGCCTGGGACTCAAGCTCACGGCGGCCGACATGAAGAAATTGCTGGAAAATGTTGAGTTCCATGTCGAGGTCAAGGGAGAACAGCTGGTGGTAGGCTCGCCGTTCTGGCGGACCGATATCGAGCTGCGTGAAGACGAGGTCGAGGAAATCGGACGCCTATACGGTTATGATCACCTGCCGCTAACGCTGCCCCAGCGCGACCTGACGCCGGCGCACAAAAACCAGCTGCTGAGCCTGAAGGCTCGCCTGCGCGACATTCTGAGTCACGCTGGCGCTAACGAAGTGCTGACGTATAGTTTCGTACACGGCGAACTGCTTGATAAGGCCGGACAAGATCCTAAGAAGGCGCTCAAGCTGGCCAACGCACTCAGTCCCGACCTGCAGTATTACCGTTTGAGTCTGCTGCCGAGCCTGCTCGATAAGGTGCATCCGAACATCAAGGCCGGCTATGGCGAGTTCGCGCTCTTCGAAATGGGTCGGGCGCACAGTATTGACATCATGGATGACGATGGCCTGCCGCGCGAGTTTGACAACCTGGCGCTAGTGTACGCCGCCC
>CAZHJG010000033.1:0-8622 GCA_964533425.1 uncultured Candidatus Saccharibacteria bacterium
TGGTAGATGGTTCGATTCCATCCACCCCCACCAATTTTTTGAAGCCTGATTTGAACGTACTGATCGCCTAGTTGGCGTCGCGGCGTTGGAAGAGGATCAAAGCTATGATCCAGCCAATCACAATATAGATGCACGATACCGCAGCTGCTCGACCGTGCGGAATCATTGGATTATCATCGGCGACGTTATGAAGAGCCATGAATGGCAAGTAGGCCTGCTTGTGTTTCAGTAATAACCCAAGTAACTGTTCGATGGTGCCCGGAATCAGAAAAAGCGCCACGATGGCGCCAACCTGAATGCGGATTATAAAAGCTAGGATGAGCGCCAACATGGCAAAGCCCCAGCCAGTTAAGGCAGAGCGCCACAGTAAATCCCCAACTGGTATGACCTGATGCATGAGGACATGTCCCTTAATATGCACTCCAAGTAGCGTCATCAGCGGCGACAACGCACCAAAAATTACCGAAAACAGTATCGCAAAGACCGACATCACCAGCAGCTTGGACAGCAATACTTGAGCGCGGCTGCGCGATGAGGTTAGCGTATACATGATGGTGTTGTATCGATACTCATGCGTAACCAGAAGAATGCCGATCAGTGCTATGAGTGTTGATAAGACCATAACAGCGCCCGTGACCTGGCTGGCAAGGTAATGCGGGTTGTGTAAGTCAGCGGCAGCGACCTTAATACCGCTGCCATAGAACGCAAAGAGAATTTCCAGTATAAAACAAACGCCGAGGACGACGTACGTCGAACGGACGGTGACCAGTTTGCGCAGCTCGGCCTTGAGAGCGGGGATCATTGCTTCTCTCCTCTAACCGTCTTGTACTCTTCGGCACCGGCCGTTAGTTCCAGGAAGGCCTCTTCCAGCGAAGCCGATTGATTGGCCAGTTCCAGCACCGGCGTGCCGGCCTTAAAAGCCAGCTTGCCGATATCATCGGTCTTTTCACCGGTTATTTTCAGGCCACCATCCAATGTTTCAAAGGTGACTTTGGCTCGCTTCAGCGCCGCTTCAAGCCTGGCCTGGTGCTGCACACGTACAAAAACTCCTGAATGAGCGCTGCCGGTGATCAGCTTGTCGATCGAGGTGTCGGCGATCAGCTTACCCTTGCCAATAACAACAATATTGTCGGCCATCTGTGACATTTCGCTAAGCAGGTGCGATGACACAAAGACAGCGTTGCCTTGGTCGGCGTAGTCTTTTAAGAACTCCCTTAGCCAGGCAATACCCTCTGGGTCCAGGCCGTTAGCGGGTTCATCAAGCAGCAAATATTTCGGTTCGCCGAGGATAGCGGCAGCAATCCCGAGGCGTTGGCTCATGCCTAAGCTGAATTTGCCCGGGCGCTTCTTTGCCACATCTGTAAGCCCGACAATGTCAAGCACTTCATCGACCCGTTTAGGGGACACACTTCCGGCTGTAGCCAAAATCTTTAAGTGATTGCGGGCCGTGCGGGTGGGATGAAAAGCTTTTGCCTCCAGCAAAGTACCCACAGCCTTCGATGGCTGGCTGTATTCGTGTAGTGGCTTACCGTCAAAGGTTGTATGGCCTTGTCCATTATCCAGCCCCAGCATTAGGCGCATTGTGGTTGATTTGCCCGCTCCGTTCGGCCCCAAGAAGCCAGTCACTTTACCGGTGTAAACTTTAAATGACAGATCCTCGACTGCCACCTTTTTACGAAAGCGTTTTGAGAGATTTGAGGCTTCGATCATGTTTTATTAGCATATCATCAACCAAGTTATTGACTTTGACTCATTTATATGATAATATAGCAAAGTTATCCACTAAATGTGAGAAATTTTACACTTAATTTACCTCACATATGGTTGACGAGGGGCGTTATAATAGATTCAGGCTTATAAAAGCCTGGGAGATGTCTCGATTAACCAGGCATGCCAATAACCAAAATAACGCCCTCGCTAGGTTTACAGATGACAATCGTTGAAGAAAATACCTTTGGTCTTAGATTTGAAAGCTTCGAAGAAGCCGTTGCTGCTACCTCCGCTGTTATCGATACCATAGGAGAAGCTCATCCTCTGGTCTGCGCTGAAAGATGGCAGGACCTTACTTACCCGGGATTGCGACAGGAAAGCATTCGTATAGATGAAGGCGAAGAGCCTCGGGTGTTTGAAGGTGACGAAGCAGTTGTCATTATACGCGCTCTGGAAACCAGCGCTAACCATCAGGGTTCTTCCATTTATCAGCCGATCGCAGAACGTATGCTTGTTAAAGCAGGCCTGAAGAGGCCACCTGCGGACTATTCTTCTCGTGAAGAAGCCCATTTTTATTCTGCAGAGGATCTGGGTACTAATGAATATACTCCTGAAGATGCCGAAAGAGCTCAGGGCTCGCACCGCCCTCGCTCACCAATTAGCCAGAAAGCCGCTGCCGAAATAGTAGCCCATGAAGTTACTGGCGAAGTATCTTCCCAAGAAGAGCCAAAGCCGTCAAAATTAGCTCGGGTAGAGCGCCTTACTCATCACCTCGTTGAAAAGGTCGCACATGTACTCCCTATACACCTCGCAGATACGGAACCCTTGGAAGTAGTTGGTTTTGAAGACGTTGTTACGGTGCGGCGTGCAGTGGTGTTTGCGGCAGCTGAAACAGAAAAGGATCCTGATCCTGAACTGCTCGACGAGCTGGATGCAGACATTAAAAAAGCTACTCTGGATCCCGAAGCTGCCATTGTTCTCACAGGCAAACAGGCCGCTAAGGCTCGCAAAGCACTTGAAATAGTCGCTCAAGAAGGCCCGGACGGCGAGCCAAAAGATGAGGCGGCGGCATGGCTGCTTGCTCACGAGCATGAGCCTGAAGCATACGCCGCATAGCATCTCCTGTCAGAAAATCTCACAGCTTATTACCCTGTTTTAACCGATAATAGATACGGTTAAACAGGAGAGTTGACCATGGCTTGGTTTAGCGACTACCGTAAGCGCCGGGATCAAGAAAAAGAGGTTCACCGCCTGCTTAAGTCTGATGAATTTGAACTGAAGTAGCGAGGATATCCAGTAGTTCGTCGGTTGCGTGAGCGTTCATAAGGCGCTCACGCATTTCTTTGGCGCCATTGAAGCCGTTGATGTAGATTTTGCAGAATTTGTTCAGCGTATGGATAGGGCGTTCGCCGTGTTGCCAGGTTTTGGCGAATAGTTCGACGTGCTTTTTATAGAGGTCAACACGTTGATCGGCGTCCAGCTCTTCCCACGGGCTATCGTCCGAAAAAGCGAAGGGATCCTGAAAAACGCCACGGCCGATCATGATGCCGTCGAGCCCGTGTTTTTTGATGAGCTGTAGACCGTGATCCCGATCGCGCACGTCACCGTTCCCAATAATCAGCGTCTCCGGGGCTAAGCGGTCACGCAACTCTCTGGCTTCGCCGATCTGATCCCAGTGAGCTGGTACCTTACTCATCTCTTTGCGGGTGCGGCCGTGGATGGTGAGCGCAGCGAGGTTGTGCCCGAGCAAAAACTCAATCCATGTCATGTCGATCTCGTTGAAACCCAACCGGGTTTTGACGCTCAGTGGCAATTTCCCGCTCAGACCTTCGCGGGCAGCTTCGATGATCTCATGCGCCAGCGGTCGGTCTTTGATGAGCGCCGAGCAGGTGCCGTTTTTGACTGCCGTTTTTTCCGGGCAGCCCATGTTCAGATCAACCCCCGCAAAACCTGTCCCCGACCCCGATCGGGGATTTACGCCTTCCGGCAAGCCGAGTTCGCGAGCGAATGTACCGTCGGCCACTTCCCTGGCCGTTTTATAAAAATTTTCCGGTTCCCTGCCCCAAATTTGGGCGATCAAGGGCTGCTCATCAGCTGTGAACTGCAGTTTCTTCAGCAGCCGTGGCCGACCAGGACTTTGCAAGCCGTCGACATTCACGAACTCCGTAAAATATAAATCCGGCGCGGCGCAATCGCCTACGATCCGGCGAAAAACCGTATCAGTCACATCATCCATGGGTGCCAAAATAAAAAAAGGTTTCGGCAGGCTGGCGTAAACACTCATAGGTGTTAATTATAAAATATTTCGCGCGTTTTAAACAGATCTGTCTGAGCGGTAGCCGGCGCGGTTCACTCGATTACGGCGAGTAGCTTCCCTGGCCTCGCCCATAACACGAGCCACGTGGCCAACACTGAGTCTGAGCTGGTTGAGGTGGGTGCTGGTATGCTCACGCGAAGGTAGTCCTGAGTCGTCTATGGACATTACGTCATCAGAAGTTGGCGGACTTCCCTGCAACTCCTGCTGATCAGACGGCATCAAATCGCCCTGTTCGATCCTTCTTCTTCCCAAAATGTCTCCTTCCATTTTAATGGTTGTTTTGGTCGTACACCCAGGTGTTTCGTTCGGCAATACAAAGACTAGCTTAACGTAAGCGCCTGTCGCTATTCTGTAAGATTACGTACTTCTTAACCTTCGTCGTCGAACGGACGATCAAAGATATCTTCTACGTCAACTCGTGGCCGTTCAGGCTCAGGCGGGCGAGACGCCGGGAAAACCTTGGCATGGCCATTTTCTTGTGGCGTATTGGAAGCTAAACCGATAGCATCCGGGTCATTAAGAATAATCGGATCGGCGGTACCATAAGGCGCTGGTTTACGGTGGCGCTCATCGTCCCGGCGCCGCTTTTCGTGAGCATCCAGGGTCGCCGGATCAACAGGTTTTGGTCTGCCGTTTGAGCGTTGCGCCCTTTCTGCTTGCGAAGAGTCGCCGCTTTCAGTCTCCAGAGTTGCCACCCCGTTGTGACGTTCAAGCACATCGGCAATGACATCGGGAAGATCTTCCGGGAGATGGTAACCAATATCGTGCAAGACTTCTGGGTCAACTGCCTGCTTCTCCCCCCTTTTATTTAAACCAGTATCATTCCAGTTATCATATGCGGTCTGGACATGAGCAGCCTTAATTTTATTTGGATTCATGTATTTATTATATCACGCTTATGCAAAATAAGCAATAGCGCTTACGCTTCCCTTGTGTCATTCCCAATCTAATCGGGAATCCAGATCAGGGTGTAATGATGAGCCTTTGTCTGGATCCCCGCGTTAACGGGGACGACAAGAGGGAGGTGATGCTGTCAGGCGGCACAAATTCCTTCTCTATGCTATTCCCAAGCGAAAACTTTGAAGGCGATAGCGTAAATGATAACGAACCAAATCGCCATTAGGCCGAGCTGTGGGCCAAGATCAATCAGATGCTTGCCTTCGGTTGTCAGCAAACGGAGACCGTCGATAACTGGGGTCAGTGGTAGGAAGTTTGTTATTTTTTGCAGCCATTCTGGCATCAAGAAACGCGGGAAGAAGGTGCCGGAGAGGAAGAGCATAGGGAAGACGACGATGTTCGAGAGCGGCGCGGCCTGACGCTCATTCTTGGCCCAGCCGCCAATGGCCAGACCGATGCCGAGGATCAGAAAGATGCTCAGGATGGTGAAGATGGCGATCTCTAGATAGTTACCATTAATCTTAAGGTTGAAAAACTTGATGGCCACCAGGAACTGGATGGTGATGGCGATGGCGCCGGTTATGGCCTGGCCGAGCATGGTTGCCAAGAAGTACTGCCAGACCCGGAGTGGCGTGGTGTGCAAGCGGCGCAGAATGCCTTGTTTTTTGAGCTCCGGGAAAACGTTGACCGGGCCGAAGATGCCGAGGCCGATGATGGAGAAGCCGAGTAGGCCGGCGAAGGTGTAGTCGAAGGCGGTGAGGCTCTTGTTGTTCACCGTCTGACCGGAGACTGAAAATGGCGGTTCGACATGCACAAATTTGGCGTTGATTTGCTTGAATTCGCCATCAAGAACAGTAGTGATAGTCTGGCCGGTCTGCGAGCTGCTTTGGCTGTACAGCAGCACGGCGTTGCCGGACGGATAGCTTTGGCCGGGTTTCATTGCGCCAAAATCTTTGGGCAGGATGATGATGCCGTCGAGCTGGCTCTTGCTCATCTTATCCTTGGCCTGATCCAGGGTTGTAACGCCCTCGTCCACTTTGAACGTTTTACTGGCTTTGAGTTCGTTCGCGAAACTTGTGGCAAAGGCGCTGTGCGACTGGTTGAAGAGCGCGACATTGAAAGAAATGCTGTTGCCGCCCTTGCTGAAGCTGCCGAACACAAACAGGAAGATGAGCGGGAAAAGGATGGCGAAGAACTGGGCCAGACGATCGCGGAAGAAGCGCCGGGTGCTGAGTTTGGTGAAAACCATGACGGTGCGTAACTGTTTTTGCCAGGGCTTTAACTGATGGCGGTCCGGCGAGGATGGTTTTCGCTTTGCGCCTTTGCCTAGCACGCGCTTTCTAAATACCCGCAAAACGATAATGACAGCCGCGATAATGATGATCCACAGACCGCCGCTCATTGATCCCGAAGTCCTTTCCCGGTCAGATCGATAAACACATCTTCCAGGTTAGCTTGCTCGACTTGTTGCTGCTTCTTGAAGCCACGCTTCAGGAGTTGTTTGATCAGATTCTTGGGCGTGTCCAAGGTCACGATATTGCCCTTGTCCATGATGGCCACGCGGTCGCAAAGCAGCTCGGCTTCTTCCATGTAATGCGTGGTCATGATAACCGTTACGCCCCGGTCTCTGATCTGCTTGACCAAGTCCCAGAGGTTGCGGCGGGCTTGTGGGTCGAGGCCGGTGGTCGGTTCATCCATGAAAAAGACCTTGGGGCTGTGCACCAGAGCCGCGGCGATGCTCAGTCGTTGGCGCTGACCGCCTGAAAGCTGCTCGACGAAGGAATCGGCCTTTTCGCCCAGCTGCACGTCCTCGAGAAATGATTGCGTGTCGACGCGTTCGCCGTAAGCAGCTGCAAACATTTCAATAATCTCTGAGAGCTTTTGCTTGTCCTGGAAAGAAGCGGTTTGCGGCTGAACACCGATAATCTGCTTGATGGCGTTTGGTTTGCTGGCGACATCGATGCCGTCGACAGTCACGCTGCCGCCATCAATCGGCCGCATGGTTTCGATCATTTCGAGTGTTGTAGTTTTTCCGGCGCCGTTCGGTCCTAGTATGCCAAAAATTTCGCCGTGCTTAACCTCAAAGGAAATGCTATTAACGGCCGTCTTGTCATCGTAAACCTTTTTGAGGTTTTGTACTTTTACAATTATCTCTGGCATGAACAGCTACCAATATAGCAAACAAAAGAGCTCCCAACCAAGTGCAGGAGCTCTTTTTTCAGGCGGTCCCCGAAGCGGGGAGGAAAAGCCTTGCTTACTTATTTACGCTTAACGGTCAGGAAACCGTTGCGTGGGTTTTCGTTAACTTCCATGCCGGATGGCAGGTCGGTTGCTTCAGGACGCTTGTCCTTGCTGAAGTAGTAGATAGTTTGTTTCTTGCCACCGCGGAGCGTAACTTCCTTGGAATTCAAGTAGTAGGTTACACCTTTAGAGTTCGTGTGCTGATAAGCCATATGACTCTCCCTCTCTTATCATTAGTTTAGTGTACCCCTAACATACTCTGTAGATATTTTACTTGTCAACCCTTGTCGTCAGTTTAGCGGCTGCTAGACGCCGTTTGTCAGTTGCCTTTTACTGTTTACCTTGCGTTAGCAATGTACCATTTTCCCTGCCTTGTTGAGGTAATTTTCACTACCGAGGGATTGGTAAAAGGTAAATGGTGAACGGCGAGCGATGAGAGTCGACAGCCTTACTTTTTGAGTTGCGCTCCTGGGGGAGATGCTTTACACTAGGTCAGTAACCATAAAAAGTATAAGGGGTGGAGAAGTAAAAGGTATGGATTTTTCTAACCGAAGCACACAACCACAACCTGTCGCCTCTAGTCATGCAGCAGCAGGCTCATCGGGCGGGGGGAGCAGGAAAAATAGTAATTCAAACGGTAAATGGGCTCGTTGGGGCATATTTGCTGTTGGCGCCGCAGTCGTTGTACTGCTGATTGCCTTGACTGTAGCCGTCGGCTTCAGTGGCAATGGTGGCGATAATGAGGGTACGTATGTAGACACCAGCAAACTTCAGGCAGTCTTCCTGAACACCGGTCAAGTTTACTTTGGCAATGTCAAAAAGATGAATGACAAGTACGTTGTTCTTACGAACATCTACTACCTGCAGACGTCTAACGGCAGTAGCAGCACTACCAGCAACGCGAACACCAATGTTTCGCTAGTGAAGCTTGGTTGTGAACTTCACGAACCGTATGACCAGATGGTCATCAACCGTAGTCAGGTCACCTTCTGGGAAAACCTGCAGGACGGCGGTCAGGTTGCCAAGGCGGTTAAGACCTTCGAGCAACAGAACCCGAACGGTCAGAAGTGTTCTGATCAGAGCAGCAGCGCCAGCACCACCAGTGGCAACAGCGCTCAGAACGCTGGCAGCAGCACCAGCAATTCTACGACGACCAAGCCCTAATCGGCATTCGTTCTAGACTTTGAAACGTCCCTCTCCGGAGGGACGTTTTCTTTCCCCTGTCACCCCTCTGAACGTCCCCCCCTGTCATCCCGAGCCCCGCGAGGGACCTCGTCCACCCCACCCCAGACCTCCACTCTCCTGTCATCCTGAATTCATTTCAGGATCCATGCGAGCAATCAGAAGAGCCCATCTCAGGAGGACAAACGCCTTGTCTTCATTTCTTCCACCATCTCTTTCCTTCTCCCTTACTTTGGCCCGCCAAAGTAACAAAACTCGCCAGACGATACGGAAAA
>CAZHJG010000034.1:0-8473 GCA_964533425.1 uncultured Candidatus Saccharibacteria bacterium
CCACACCTTGCGCGGCACATTCCGCAATGTGCCCTACTGAATCGTCAATCAAGGCTATAGCACCGAGCTCCTGACAAACATCGACTTTTTTGACAGGACTTTCTACAGCCGGTGCGTAACCTATTAATTTAACACTTGTTAAAACCCCTTCAAGATAATTGTCCAGCCAGCGCCTCGTATGCACCTCAAATTGAGGGTGCCTCGCAGTAACAGCCACCAACTCAAAACGCTCTGCAAGCGCGTGTACCGACTCTATAGCCCGCTCTAGTGGTTGAATATGATCGTGATTAGAACCGTTGAAGTCGTAAACACGAGGCAATGATTCCTCAAGGGTCACATTCATGATCTGTTCAAAAGCGTAACAAAAGAAGTCTTCGCGTTGTAATACAGTTGAGTGACGCTGCTTATCATACTCGATAAAATGATCAACAAACGGAAATAGAACTTCATCCACATCGAGGGCAATAACCTCTTTGCTCATGAAAAAATTATAGCAGCTTCGAGCAATACAGCCTTAAGCGTCTAGCCTTGCAGAGAAGTCTTTTGCGTCCGCGCCTTGGATTCGTGTGCCACCGTCTTCAAAAACTGCTCAATACCGATTGGTTGATCATCGTCCTGTACTGCCATATCCTTTCGGATGCGTGGCACCACTTCCCCGCCGCTGATTTCCTTCTCCCCGATCACGACAGTGTAGGGGACTTTCCAGAGCTCCGCTGTCCGGATTTTCTTGCCCACCGATTCATTCGAGTTATCAATCTCCAGCCGCAGCCCCAGCTCCTTAGCCTGAGCCAGCACTCCCTCGGCAAACGCCACCGTCGATTCCTCCTGATTCACCGTAATCAGCCGAATCTGCTCCGGCGCCAGCCACACCGGAAACCGCCCGGCCGTGTGCTCGATATACACCGACAAAAACCGCTCAATCGAACCCAACAGCGCGCAGTGGATCATCACCGGCCGCTGCCGCGAATCATCCTCGCCGATATACTCCAGCCCAAATCGCTCCGGCATCACAAAGTCCAGCTGCACCGTCGCCACTTGGTGCTCCCGCCCGATGGCATCCTGAGCCATAAAGTCGATCTTCGGCCCATAGAACGCCGCCTCGCCATCCTGCTCAAAGTATTCCAGCTTATTCGCCACCACCGCATTCTTAAGCTGCTCCTGAGCGCTCTGCCACAATTTCTCATCGCCCAGATAAGCATCGCTCTCGTCCCGGTAGCTCAGCCGCACATGCAGAGCCATCCCCAGCGTGCCATACAGCTCATTAGCCGCCGCCAGTAAATTATTAATCTCGCCTTCGATCTGATCATGCCGCACAAACGCATGGCTGTCATCTTGCGTAATCGAGCGCACGCGGCTCAAACCACCCAGCTCACCGGTCTTCTCATCCCGATAGACGGTGGTCGTCTCCACATAACGAATCGGCAAATCCCGATAACTGCGTGGCTGCGACGCGTAGATCCGTGTGTGGTGCGGACAGTTCATCGGCTTCAGCACCAGCTCATCACTCGTCTCCTGACTCTTCACCAAAAACAGCTCATCACCAAACTTGGCCCAGTGCCCCGAAGTCTCATACAGATCCTTCTTGGTCATATGCGGTACCCATACCTTCTGGAAACCATTGCGTTCCCGAAGCTGATTAGAAAAGGCTGCTATTTCTTCCCTAAGCACCGTGCCTCGCGGCGTAAACATCGGCAAGCCCGACCCAACCATGTCAGAGAACACGAACAGATCCAGCTCCTGTCCGAGCTTCCGATGATCTCGCTTACGCGCCTCTTCCAACATCTCCAAATGCTTTTTCAGCTCATCTTCACTGGCAAAGGCTAACCCATACAAGCGCTGCATCTGCGCATTCTTCTCGTTCCCGCGCCAGTACGCCCCAGCCACGCGCATTAACTTAAAGGCGCCCACGTTGCCCGTCGACTCTACATGAGGCCCACGGCACAGGTCAGTAAAGTCACCATTCTTATAAAAAGACACGCTTTCGACGGCTGCATCACCTTCGGCGATCGTCCCCAGCTCATCGGCGCTCAAGTCTTTGGCAACAGTCGTGCCAGCCCGCTTGAGGTCATTCAGCAGCTCTTCCTTATACGGCTGTTTCGCTTCTTGAGCCCAGGTAATTGCTTCATCGATTGATTTCTCAAAGCGCTCAAACGGCTGGTCGGCCTCTATAACTTTGCGCATTTCGTCTTCAATCTTGCCAAAGTCTTCTTCCGAAAGCTTGGTCTCGCCAAGATCAACATCATAATAAAAGCCGTTTTCGACGACCGGTCCTACCCCAAACTTCACCTCTGGCCAGAGGTGTTGAATGGCTGTGGCCATAATGTGCGCCAAAGAGTGACGCATGGCATGTAACTGATCCTGATTGGCAGTTTTCTCACTCATCTTTGACTCCTTGTCATCCTGAACTTATTTCAGGATCTAAGCGAGCTCATTTTACCGTTTGGATCCTGAAATAAGTTCAGGATGACATTGCTCGGGCATGTGAGGCTCATTAATATAAAAAGACACCTGATTAGTACCTACTACGGTATGTAATCAAGCGTCTCGGTCCTCCAAAGCTTTACGCGAAGGAGGAGGTTCCACCTCGACTTTTACTCTTATAACTACCTGTTTCGCCGGCCGTTATCACACCTACGGAGCTCAGTGGTTGGTGAATCCACCTGCTAACGCTCAATTTCAGTATAGCAAAGGGGCTAGCACACTGTAAAACGACGTCGGAAAATATTAGCAGCTCGGATTTTTCATTTTAACGCCATATGTGAGTTCAGGCCGAAATAGTTTTCCCCATGTGAAAATGTAGGAATTACAGCATAAATAGGCTAGCCATATAGTACTAACCTTGCTATGATACTTCTCACAGGTGAAGTTTTGACGAGAATGTTTTACCCTCGCCAAAACGAGTCGAAAGGGTTTGAATGGCATGCGAGACCACTCAAGCCCTTTTTTCATGTTTGAAAACGTTGGGGGGCAAGAAGTAAGGGTAAGCGCAACGGTCCTTGCCTCTTACTTCTTGCTTCCTCCTACCCCCCATAAGCTTGCGCAAGAAGTAAAACTGGGGTAATTTAGATGGGTATCCTCGTTAAACGAGGGCGATTAGCTCATTTGGCTAGAGCGCCACATTGACGTTGTGGAGGTGAGAGGTTCGAATCCTCTATCGCCCACCAGCTTTTGCGTAGCAAAAGCCTTTATCAGTTAGCAATTGACCGTTAGCCATACATTATCGATTAGCTGTTAGCCATGATGCGACTTAATCGCTGCAGGCTACTGGTTACTGTATGGGGTCATCGCTAATAGCTAATAGCCAATTGCTTTTCACCAAAGTGAAAAGCGCCACCTCTGTTATAAGCACTAGCGCTTTAGGTTAAAGTATTGACTAGTATGCTTTTATTGCCTATACTGATTCGGTTAAACGAGGAAGTTTTGTTATCCGTAACAAAAGCGCGTTAGACGGCTTTAAGTTATTCTATGAGGAACTGATTTCTGCCAAACCTCAGAATAACCGCATTCGCAGACTCCGCACCTCTACTCCTACTGCCAAGTAAGGCACGGGCGTATGGGTCGCAAAATACCCAGGAATCTCTACGTTCCTGGGTTTTTTAGTTTCTAGGTGGTTTTCCCCTATTTTTGGGTCACCTTTCCACTGGCTTTTTCTTCAGCCATATGACAATATGTTGACATGGTTTGTGTACATTGTGGCAGCAAAACAAGCGTGGTGAATTCCCGCTCGCAGCGACGGTTGAATCAAGTGTGGCGGCGCCGGAAGTGTTTGAGTTGTGGCGCCATCTTTACCACCGAAGAAAGTGCGCAGCATGGCAACTCCTGGGCTGTTCGCACCTCTAATGGAACGCTTACGCCCTTCTCGAGGGACAAGTTGTTTGTCAGCCTGTATAAGAGCTTAGGACACCGTCAGGACGCAGTGAAGACCGCAGCGGCGCTGACAGACACGGTTATGAGCAAATTGGCGCTTCCAGCGCAGCAGGGAGCCCTTTCTAGCGCTTTTATGGCTAAAACCGCACAGGTAGCTTTAAATCGCTTTGATAAGGCTGCTAGCGTGCATTATGCGGCGTTTCACGGCAAGGGTAGTTTGTAGTTTATGGTTTGTAGTTTGTAGAGACTGTTTGAGCTGTGATATGGGTTGCTGATGGCCTTGACCTCTTGCCGACTCTAAAAACTACTAACTACAAACCCATACGCTTGCGGCGTTGCCACCAGCGGCTTCGCTGTTTGGCGGGGTCAGCAGTTGTGCTGACAGTCTTGCCGCTTTCGGTTACTACGGCTTTTTCCGTGACATCAAAACTACTGAGATACAACTTAAACATCAGGCGGGTTTGCGAGTTGAAGGCCGCAAAGGCACCATAGAGGATGCTGGTAACGGGGAGGAAAATCCACTGGACGAGCATCAGGATCGAGCGATGACGCTTGTAGCGGGCCGGGCGTGGTGGCAGTGTGACCAGGCAGACGTAGAGCGAAACCATTAAGCCGGCAATGCCGATGCGTTGAATACGGCTGACGAAAAGCGGGAGCTGTTCGGCGGCAATGTTTTGCGGGTGTAACAGTGGTGGGATGAAGGCTGCGAAGTATATGAGCAGTGTGCCGGTGGCCCAGGTGACGTGGCCTTCGAGCAGGCGTAGGAGTTTGGCGAGCACATCGGTTTTGGGGGCTTTGTTTTTGTGCCAGAAGCCCTTATCGGCGATGTAGGCTACGTCGGAAGCGCCGTAGGTCCAGCGGCGTAGCTGATAGAACTGAGCCTTGAGGGTTCGTATGTAGCCTTCGGCCAGCACAGCGTCTTGATAGATTGGAATGCTTAGAGGGTAGACGCGATAGTCGCCGTCGTAGCGAAAGTAAGAGCGCCAGAAGTGGTGGCCGTCTTCGACGATAGTACGGGTACTCCAAAAGTCCATGTCGATGAGTGCCTGCATTGGTTGGGCGTGCGCTGAGAAGTTGCGTACGGTGTGGAGACGTTGGCTGCCAACGATGTAGAACAGATTGTTACCGGTTGCGATGACGCGCATCAGGGTCGGGGCATCCCAGATATTGTTGGTGAACATCGGCAATGGTTGGTAGGAGGCGCGCAAGGGGTTGGGTACCACACAGAAGAGGTAGCTCAGAGCCGCGAAGTAGCGCTTGTCGGGACGGTTATCGGCATCCAGGGTGGTGACCAGTAGTTTACGAGGGTCGATCGACTTTTTCTCGAGGTATTTTTGCAGTTCTCGGCCAGCATAGGTTACGTTACCGCCCTTGCCAATTACCTCTCCCGGCAGCCCGGCGGGATGTTTGACGGCCATGGCGTGGTGGAAGTTGCCTTTGTACAGCTTGAGCAGCTCTTTGACACGGGTCTCGGCGGGCTGCCCGGCGCGGCCTTCGTAGGCAATGACTAAGATAATTTTCTTGGAGTCGTAATCGGCGCTCAGGACAGCTTGGATGGTCGGCTCCAGGACTTCCCGGCTCTCATTAACAGTGGCGATAATCACGGCGTGGTAGAGCTCGCTGGGAGCAAAAGCGACTTGACGGTTACCGAGTAGTTTGAGGTTGGAATAATGCCACTTGGGCCGCGTCATTTTGTGGCTAGTCACTTCTCCGGCCTCAATTTCAGCCAACATACCGTTCCAGTCTAACTTCATTTGCTGGCGCATGGCGCGGTAACCAGCAATCCCTCTAATCGAGTAAGCAACTGACCGAGTAAAGAAAATCAACAGATAGAACAGCACAAAAAAGACGCCTAGATTGAGTGGCCGGTACGCTACGGTAACGTTAACGTAGCTTAAGATCAGTGGCAGAAACAGCAATGTCCAGCTGAGTGCGCCAGGTAAGATTTCGAAAAAGCGATAGTGGCCTTTGCGGTCCTTCTCAAAGGGTATTTCCAGATCGGTCATGGCCTAGCGGACTGCCAGTAAATGATAGCTGACCACGACATTGAAAATGAGGAGCACGAGACCAAGAGACAAGATAGCGATAGCGACTTGACGATGAATTTTGTAGGTACGCAAACTCAAGAAAACCAAGGCCACCAGTACTAGGATGGCAAATACAGCCAGGCTGAGCAGATGCGTGACGCTACCGTTTGTAAAGCGATTAACGGCGTCACGGTTGGAGCAGTCGCGACACTGCACAATGTAGCTGGTATTATGCCCGGTACTAAGGCTAACCAACATATAAATCGCTCCGCCAATCGCCAGAAAGGCGTTAATACTTAGCAGCAAGAGCACTAGATGATCATGAAAATATTTCTTCGAGGAGACCATAACGTTACCGCCTATTGTATCATTTATGACCCCTAATGAAAGGTCGTTTTTGACGGACTGTTACGCGGCAATGCCGTTGATTTCTTCAACACTGGCGTAGTGTTCGGCAGCCAGATCAGCCATTTTCCAGGTTTTATGAGCCGGTCGTCCCGCCCTTAAACGCTTGCCGATATTCAGGAACCGAGCCACGTTAGCCACTGTGCTGAATTCACGAAGATTTAAGTTTTTAGCTTCTGCTTTTGTAGATTCTACTATTGATGCATACGCTTCATCGTCCATTAATAGCTGCATCATAAATTCGGCACCGCGATCCAGCTCACAACCCGGCTTGTCATAGTCCAGGATAATGCCTGATCTATTCTCCACAACTTGCGTTTTGATACCGCCCCGGTTGGAAACTACCACAGGCCTGCCGTGTTTAATGGCATCGCTTACGCGCGTCTCCAAGCCCTCTGCAT
The DNA here is from genome assembly GCA_964533425.1 of uncultured Candidatus Saccharibacteria bacterium. GTDB lineage: Bacteria > Patescibacteriota > Saccharimonadia > Saccharimonadales > UBA4665 > CAZHJG01. Next base: position 6,701 of record CAZHJG010000034.1, read on the forward strand.
CAGAGGTTTGCATAATGATACTGCTACGACTCATAAGCGCATTCATGGCGTCATAATTATGCTTGAGTCGCATAATAATTATGCCGCTGGCTTCGTCCGGATACTGTTCCCGGCGCAGTTTTAGCATTTCCTGATACATCCACACGCCGTCCGGATCATCAACAGATCCGTTGCCGACGATGACAACTTCTGGAAGTTCATGCTCCGGCACGCCGGCAGTTCGCATGTTACGTCGAGCCAGCACGCCCATTTCCATTGCTTTATGCATGCCTTTTGAGGGATCAAAACGTGCGATTAAGGTGATGCGCTTAGTATTCGGATCAAGATTGAGGGTTGGCACAACATCGTTTTGATCATGACCGGAAGCCAGAAGCCTGTCGTTCTTGGCTCTAATTTCGTCATTAATAAACTCAATACCAGCCACCACCTCTGCCTCACTTAGATGGCGGTTTAAATTGTCAAAGTGATCGAATGTGGCCGGCGCAAAATATGTTTTATCCTCCATACCAGGATGCATAAACTCGGAAACCGGATGCGCTACTATCGCGTCAACGGTACCGACGCCACATGCTTCCAATAAGTACGTGGCAATTTCTCCTTGTGGCGTAGCCGGATCGGACATTAGTCGATTGCTCGTGTCAATGTGATTGCGCCAGATGAATTTCGCGCTTGGATTGACTTGCTTAAGTCGGGCTATGAGCGGTGCTGGTTGCGGGTCGTCAATCACAATAAAATCTGCGTCGTAAATAGGTTCCTGGCGTTGAAGTACTGGTCCGTTTTCTGTGTCAGCCCAATGCCAATGCAGTGCCTTTCCTTCTTCCGTGATACGTTCTTCGCTCATACGCTGGGAGACATTATGCATTTGTTTGGTGAACTTGAAGGGGTTACCTTGTGCTGTGTCTTGAATTGGTTCCATAACATACCAATGCGCGTCCAGGCCCAGTTCGTTCATAAGATGCACGGCCGGTGGCCGCATCATCGCCACCCCGCCGCCTTCCATGGTCGGATTGATAAACACCCATTTACTGCCTTGCAGTGTTTCTGCTTGATCGGTTATAAATTCCCAGTCTTCTGGGTAGTTTTCTGCGGTGACTCGCTTATAGTCAGTTAGGGTTACGTCGCTTTCGACCGTTATTTCATACGTGTCCGGATTGCGTTGCAAGCGATAGATTTCACCTTCACGGTTGGCATTTTGCTCATCGGTACAATTTTCAATAGCTCGACTCGTTACAAGACTAAGAAATATTCCACTACCAGGATCCAGCTCAATTTTTGCTGTTGCTTCAGCAGTCGTTAGTATTAGTGCGTGAGAGTCCAAGGCAGCTTCCGTGCCAAGGTTTTCAGGTTTCATTTTATTAATTTATGACCCACACTTTTAGGTTGCAAACTTAGTATCTGCCCGGAAACTGGTTATGTCAACAAGTATGTAAGAATTTTTACAGTCCCTCTGTGAAAAGGTGGAAAAGTGGTGCGAGTGACGGGAATTGAACCCGTTTCTCCAGCTTGGGAAGCTGGCATACTACCGGTGTACTACACTCGCTTTTGCTTCGCAAAAGCAATTATCATGTAGCAATTATCAATTATCAATGACGGCCAAAAGCCATGGGCTTTTGAATTCTTAAATATTTCAGCCGCAAGACTGGCCTTCATGGTAAATTGCCAATTGAAAATTGATAATTGCTTTGCCCTAGCAAAGCCTGGAGCCACCTTGGGGATTTGAACCCCAGACCTCCGCTTTACGAAAGCGGCGCTCTAGCCAACTGAGCTAAGGTG
>CAZHJG010000035.1:0-8430 GCA_964533425.1 uncultured Candidatus Saccharibacteria bacterium
CCTCGTTTTTGACGTCACGCTGCACAAAATCGGCCAGTAATCTGCCCTTGGCGCTGACGGGCAAAACGTACTAAAAAGCACAATATATAGCGTCTTGCATTTAGCAGAAGCGCTATATATAATCTTTCTTACAGTCAGAAATGGTCTGAACAAGTACTATAAAAAACATAAAAACGCGCTGAATCGAAGTCGACTGTAGCCGTACCTGAGAGACACGGCGAGGTGCTTCAAGCGCTCAATGAGGGGGACCGATATGGTCAAAAACATCACTATCTTTACTACCAACACCTGTGGCTACTGCCAGATGGTGAAGAAGTATCTGGGAGCCAAAGGCATGTCCTACGAGGAAGTAAACCTCGACGAACACCCTCATCGTCAAGCCGAAGCCCTGCAAATGTCCGGTTCCATGACCGTGCCAGTCACTGTGGTGACCAAAACTGATGATTCGCAAGAAGTCATTGTTGGCTACAATTTGGCCAAACTCGCGCCTGCAGTCGCCTAGGTAAACATGTAAGGAGTGTTGTCATCCTGAACTTGTTTCAGGATCCATACAACGCATCTGTTCGCCTGGATGCTGAAATGAATTCAGCATGACACCATTGCCGCCGGCGACATTGAAAAAGTCATCTAAAGTTGAGAAGATAGAGGTCTGATGAGCGACACCGAAGAGGTAAAACAGCATGACGTGATTATCGTAGGCGCCGGTCCGGCAGCCTTGACGGCGGCGATTTATACGACGCGGGAAGATATTGATACGCTGCTCTTTGAACGCGGTGTGGTAGGCGGCTTGGCAGCAGTGACGGACAAAATCGACAATTATCCGGGTTTTCCAGAGGGAATTGAAGGTTTGACGCTGGCTGACGACTTGCAAAAGCAAGCGGAACGCTTCGGCGCCGTGATTGAGCTGGGTGAAGTCACGGCCATACATGATGAGGGCCAGCAGAAGCGGCTGGAAACGACCAGCGGTGATATGTACGCCAAAGCCGTGTTGATTGCTACCGGTAGTGATTATAAGAAGATCGGTGTGCCCGGCGAGCAAGAATTTTACGCCAAAGGCGTGCACTATTGCGCCACTTGTGACGGCGCGTTCTACCGGGATAAGCGGCTGGTGGTGGTCGGTGGCGGCAACTCAGCCATTCAAGAGAGCATCTTCCTGACCCGCTTCGCTTCGCACATTGATTTGTTGGTGCGCTCGACTATCAAGGCTTCTGATGTCTTGCAACACGAGCTGGATGAGTATGTCAAACAGGGTAAAATCACTGTCCATCTGGGTACGGCGACTGACGAGATTGTCGGCGAGAATAACGGTGTGACCAAGGTCATCGGCAGCAAAGACGGCAAAAAAGTCGAGTTTGAGACCGACGGCGTGTTCGTGTTCGTCGGTTTAATGCCGAACTCGCAATTTTTACAAAACACCCCTGTTCGTTTAGATCAAATAGGCTTCGTGACCACCGATCAACACCTGCAAACCGGCATGCCAGGCGTATTTGCTGCCGGCGATATCCGCTCCGGCGCTACCATGCAAATCGCTTCAGCGGCCGGCGAAGGCGCCACCGCGGCGCTCAAAATCCGCGAATATCTTGAAGGCCGCCCGCACCCTGTTCAAAATTAATAAGTTAAAAAGCCAACTTACAAACATAACCGTCCAGCCATAAACTGGGCCAATGAGTGCTAAAAACACGATTGAGGGGTTGTTTAATTTGGCGGACGTGCGCCTTAATGGCCCGCAGCCGTTTGATATTCAGGTGCACGACGAGCGTTTTTATCATCGCGTGCTGAGCCAAGGTGAGCTGGGGTTTGGTGAGTCGTACATGGACGGTTGGTGGGATGCGGAAGCTGTTGATGAGCTAATTGCTCGCCTGCTCAGCGCCGACCTCCGGAGAAAGGTCCGTCCCAGTCCTTCGCTCGTCCGCTCGTTTGTGGTGTCCACCATCAGGAATCAACAAAAGATTGGCCGGGCAAAACACAATGCCGCTGCGCATTACAATATTGGCAATGATCTGTACGAGCGGATGCTCGACAAACGTATGATTTACAGTTGTGCCTACTGGAAGGATGCTCGCATGCTGGATCAGGCCCAAGAAGCCAAACTGGAGCTGATTTGCCGCAAATTACACCTTAAAAAGGGCATGACGCTGCTCGACATCGGCTGTGGCTGGGGTGGTTTTGTGGAATATGCCGCGAAAAAGTACGGCGTCATCGCCACTGGCATTTCGCCGGCCACGGAGCAGGTGAAGCTGGCGACGGAGCGGGTCAAGGGTTTGCCAGTGACTATCTTGAAAAAGGATTATCGTGAAGTAGTCGGTTCGTTTGACAGAATCGTTTCAATCGGTATGCTGGAGCACGTCGGACCGAAAAACTACAAGACGTTCTTTGAGAGCTGCCAGGAGATGTTAAACGACGGCGGCTTGATGCTGCACCATGTCATCGGCAAGCTTCACTCCTTTAACGTCACCACGCCCTGGATTACCAAGTACATTTTTCCTGGCGGCGTGCTGCCCTCACTGGCCCAGCTCAGCAAAGCTGTCGAGCGCAAGCTGATCATTGAAGACGTGCATAATTTTGGCCCGTACTACGACAAGACGCTGATGGCCTGGCACGCCAATTTCGTCAAGCAGTATCCGGAGATAAAAGAGCATTACGACGAGCGTTTCTACCGGATGTGGAACTTCTACCTGCTAGCCTGCGCTGGCGGCTTCCGGGCCCGTCGCATCCAACTCTGGCAGATCGTGATGCGCAAGATCGAACCTTCCGACGTCTATGAGGCGGTGCGCTAATAATTCTTATCGTAGTTCGGGAAGAAGTCACCGACGAATTGTTGCTTGGCGAGGCCGGCTTTTTTGAGGTCTTTTTCTAGGCCTTCGACCATGGGTTCAGGGCCGGAGACGTAGACGAGGGTGTCGTCGGTGGGCTTTTCGAGGCCGAGGATCATTTCGGCGCTTAGGCGGCCGCGTTCGCCACCCCAGGCTGCGGTGGGGTCGCTGACCACAATGGTGACATGCACACCGGCTCGCTCAAAGGTGTCCTGGAAAACGATCTCGTCTTCGTTGCGCACGGCATAGAGGAACTTGATCGGCCGTTCCTCCTTGGTGGCCGCTAACCACTCGAGGATGCTGTGAAAGGGCGTGATGCCGATGCCGCCGGCCACGAAGACCAGTGGTGTTTGGATCAGCTTGGGCAGTACGAAGTCGCCCATCGAATCACTCATCAGGATCTCCTGGTCTGGCTGCATGGCGAAGAGCGCCTTTTTGAACGAGCTCGACTTGTCGTCGCCGGCGTACTTGGTAGTTATGGTGACAAATTCTTCGGTGGGCGACGAGGAGATAGTGAACCAGCGCTTCACGCCCCGGTCGTCGGGATTTGGGTGTTTGAGCGTCCATTCGGCGTATTGTCCGGCCGTGAAATACACTGGCTTTTCCGGCCGAAAATAAAAGGTGCGAATATTTTCCGCTTCATCTTTGGTGTGATCCAAAATCGCTTTCATTACGCACTATTCTACCAGATTACCGGTGTTCAAAGCGATCAGGATAGTCGGTCACGACGCCCGCGAGGCCATGCTTGGCCCATCTGGCGGCTTTCTTGGGGTCGTTGAGCGTGTAGGCGTACAGCTGATTACCGCCACGTGCAACTGATCGTATGAACCCGCTCCATAGCCACAACTGATTCATGGCAAGCAGATGAGTATTAACTTGTCTGGCCCGTCGATGAGCTCGCACGCCGCTCCACGGCTCAATCACGACCTTTGGTACATCGGGAAAGGCTCGGTGTAGTTCTAATAAGATCGATTGACTTTTTGAGCCCAGCCAAAAATTCCGCAGCTGCTTGCCATAGTATTTTTTGATGATTTTTATGATGGGAGCGGTAGCTACCTCCGGTTTTATTTCCACGAAGAGCGTCGTTTTGTCACCGATGTCGTTAATAACCTCTTCAAATGCCGCGAGGTCCGCTTTATGCTCTTTGAGCTCAGCGTATGCGGTGGTACTGATCGCATATTTATTTCCGGCGGCATCGGTGAGGTGCGGATCGTGGTGCAGAATGACGACGTTGTCTTTGGTGACGCGTAAGTCGAACTCCAATAGATCTACATGATGCTGGAGTCCTTTTTTCAGGCTGGCAATTGTATTTTCTGGCACCAGGCCTCGAGCGCCGCGATGGCCAATGATTTTCATATGATTAAGTGTAACAGCTCATGCTTCGCACCATAGCAACTACATCTCGAGCGATGTTTTTGTGCTACACTACAGATAAATGAGTGAGCAACTTTCGGTCAACGAATTCGCCGAGAGCGACCTTTACGGGATCATTCACACTCTCCGTAAATTGGTTGACAAGCGTAACGCGCAGTTGGCCACTCATCGATCATCAGCCGGCTGGGTGTTGGCCATGGGGAGCAGCCTGGGCCACTCGAATGACGAGCAGGCCTATCAACTAATATGGGAAGAGGAGCGGTACCTGATGCGTCGCGTTCATGACGCAAAGGTGTGGCTGTCGGATTTCGACCTGAGCGTAAATCTAAATGGAGGAGAAAATGCCTGATTTCAATCAAGTTTTAGAGCCCGGTGATTATCAAAATGGCACGGTGAACACCGTGGTCGAGATTTCCGAAGGTAGTATTTTGAAGATCGAGTGGGATCGGAAGCGCGCGGCGTTTATGATTGACCGAGTGGAGCCGAGTATTTACGCCAAGCCGTGTAATTATGGCTTTATTCCGCAGACGCTTGACGAAGACGGTGACGAGCTCGACACGCTGGTGGTCTGTGGCGAACCTATTCCGACCGGCGTCTGGTTAGAAGCGAAAATTGTTGGCGTCTTAAACTTTGAAGATGACGGCGAGATGGATTACAAGGTTGTGGTGGTGCCAGCCGACGATCGCAACACCGGCGACAGCATCAACTCTTTAGATGATCTGGGCGAGCGCTGGAAGCAAAAAATTGCCGAGCACTTTACGCACTACAAAGATCTCAAGAAACCCGGCAGCACCAAGGTGATGGGCTGGGGTGACGTCGAAGCCGCCAAAAAGGTCATCGCCGAATCGATCGAACGCTATAAGCAGCAGTAATGCTACAGGGTATCCTCGAGCAATATTTTGCCGTTTTCCCCGAGGAACGCGATGGTCTTTCGCTGCTCGCCCGGCAAGTGGACGACCAGGAAACACTCAATGACCGCAAGAATTTCAGAGGGCATGTTACAGGGGCAGGCATAGTCCTGTCGCCTGACCATTCCGAAATTCTGCTCGTACATCATAAAGCTTCGGGCCTCTGGCTGCAGCCCGGCGGGCACATGGATGCCGAAGACCGGGACCCATTGCAAGCGGCGAAACGCGAGGTGCTGGAAGAAACCGGCGTGGGCATACAGTCATATCTGTCGCTGCTTGATAATGTGCCCTTGGTGCCGCTGCACATCGAGACGCATTACATTGAACCACGCCCTGAAAAAGGCGAGCCCGAGCACTATCACCACGACTTCCGGTACGTCTTCGTGGCAGGCGATAAAGCGGTCACTCGTCAGGTGGCCGAGATCCACGATGCGGTATGGGTCGCCTTTAATGATGACCGCCTGAATACTGGATTGTCGGCGACACTTGAGAAGCTACAAAAATACCTGCTGAAACAGTTGTGCTAGGCGACGAAGACTTCTATAATATAGACATAAGCAGTAAACTTAAAACATAAACAAGGAACGTGTATGAAAACTAGGGTGGCAATTAATGGTTTTGGACGCATCGGCAGGAATGCGTTCAAGATAGCTTTTGAACGCAGTGATGTGGAAATTGTGGCTGTTAACGACCTAACCGACACCAAAACACTGGCTTATCTCCTCAAACACGACAGTAACTACGGCACCTACGGCAAGGAAGTCGGCTTTGATGAAAAGGGTATTATCGTCGACGGCCAGCACATCGCCGTAACGGCCGAAAAAGACCCCTCGGCTTTACCATGGGGCGATATGAAAGTCGATTTGGTCATCGAATCAACCGGACGCTTTACCAAGAAAGAAGACGCCGAGCTGCACATTAAAGCCGGCGCCAAGCGTGTAGTTATTTCTGGCCCGTCCAAGAGCGACGGCGTAGATACCATCGTACTCGGTGCCAACGAGGACAAACTGGAAGGCGCTAGCGATGTCATTAGCAATGCCAGTTGTACGACCAACTCGCTCGGTGCGGTCATGGCTATTCTGGACGCTGAATTCGGTGTTGAAAAATCACTGTTGACCACCGTCCATAGCTACACCGCCAGTCAAGCCTTACAAGACGCGCCGAACAAAGACCTACGTGAAGGTCGCAATGCCGCCGAAAACATCGTGCCCACCACGACGGGCGCGGCCATCGCGGTTACACTCACCTTGCCGCAGCTCAAAGAAAAGTTCGACGGTTTAAGTATTCGCGTTCCCACCCCAGTAGTTTCACTCAGTGACGTTACGGCGCTCCTCAAGAAGGACGTGACGGTTGATGAAGTTAACGCCGTTTTCAAAAAGGCTGCCAAGGATCCGTTCTATCAGGGCGTGCTGGACGTCAGCGAAGAACCGCTAGTCAGCAGCGACTACATCGGTAACAGCCACTCCGGCATTGTCGACCTGCTGCTCACCAAAGTTGTTGGCGGCAATATGATAAAGGTCATGGTTTGGTATGACAACGAATGGGGCTACAGCAACCGGTTGGTGGAAGTCGTGGCCGACACTGGACGCCTGCTGCACAAAGCCGGACATGAACAGTAAACAGCTTACAGTATACAGTCAACAGTATACAGATCACGGTATAGGGTATACGGTAAACAGTATACGGTTGCGTGCTGGCGATAACCGTATACCGTATACTCTCAACCGTTTACCCCAAGGTGTTTGGTCATGAAGATTTTCATTGGCGCCGACCACAATGGATTTGATTACAAGGCCGAGCTTACGGGGTATTTGCGCCAAGCTGGCTACGAAGTAGTCGACGAAGGCGACGTGTCCGTCAATCCGACCGATGACTATCCGCAATTCGCCTCCAAAGTGGTGGTGGAGCTGCTGGGCGCCAATGATCCCGAAGCCCGCGGCATCTTGATTTGCGGCAGTGGCCAAGGCATGTGCATGGCCGCCAACCGCTACCGAGGCATCCGGGCTTGCCTGTGCTGGGACGAAGCCGAAGCCCGCGCCTCGCGCAATGACGATGACGCCAACGTGCTGTGTCTGGCGGCGCGCTACATATCGATCGAAGAAGCGAAACCCATTGTCGACACCTTTTTGAAAACAGCGTTCGCCGGCGCTCCCCGTTTCTCTCGCCGCATCAAAGAACTCGATCAGCTGGGGTAGGCAGCTGCCATGGCCGTCATTTGCCCAACCATCACCGCCTTCAATCCTCACGAGTACCGCGAGCAGATGGAACGCGTCGCGCCGTTTGCCGAGAGGGTGCATATTGACCTTATGGACGGTCAGTTCGCGCCGACCACCTCGCCGGATCTCCTGCACGTCTGGTGGCCGCACGAGCTGACGGCCGACATCCACCTCATGTACCAGCATCCGATGAACTACCTGCAGCAGCTCATCAGGCTCAAACCTAAGCTGGTGATTATTCATAACGAAGCCAATGTGCATCACATGCATTTCTCGGCCGAGCTGCACAAAGAGGGTATCAAAACCGGTCTGGCTATCTTGCGCGATACGCCGATTGAGCACGCCTATCAAATCATGCATTCTTTTGACCACGTGCTGATTTTTAGCGGTCACTTAGGCTACCACGGTGGTGAGGCTGATCTTGGGTTGCTGGATAAGGTGCGCAAAGTTCGCGAACACCATCCGGAAGCCGAAATTGGCTGGGACGGTGGCGTGAATGAGCAGAATGCCCGCCAGCTGGTTGAAGCGGGAGTTGACGTCCTCAACGCCGGCGGTTTCGTGCAAAAGGCTGACGACCCAGCGGCCGCTTATGCTAAACTGAAAGACATAACCGGATAGAGACTTAGAAACATGCAAAAACTGCCGCTCAAACAGTTGGAGACCATCGCCAACGACATCCGTGAGGATATTATTCGTATGCTCGAGCATGCCGGCAGCGGGCATAGCGCCGGGCCCTTGGGGCTCGCCGACATTTTCACCGCTCTGTATTTTGACGTCATGAAGCACGATCCCAAAAACCCCGACTGGGACGAGCGCGACATTCTGTTACTCAGCAACGGCCACTGTGTGCCGGTGCGCTACGCTACCATGGCCCACGCCGGTTACTTCGATAAAAAAGAGCTGATGACCTTGCGTCAGCTCGGCACGCGGCTGCAGGGTCATCCGGAGCGCACCAAGCTCCCTGGGCTGGAAAACACCAGCGGACCACTGGGCTGCGGTCTCAGTCAGGCCTGCGGCATGACGCTGGCATTGCGAATGAACAAGCAGCAACACCGCTGGGTGTACGTGGTTATGGGTGATGGCGAGCTGGACGAGGGCAATGTCTGGGAAGCCGCTATG
>CAZHJG010000036.1:0-8337 GCA_964533425.1 uncultured Candidatus Saccharibacteria bacterium
TCAATGGGATTAAGAAGGCCAAGGTAGGGACGTCATAATGGCCGGCGTCATAGTATCAGTCAAAGACCTGGTGGTGCGCGCCCAGTTCGAAGATGACACTCCCAGTTTAAACGAGCTGGTTGAAGTGCAGAACGGCCACGGCACTCAGCTGCTGGTTGACCATTTGGAGCCGGGTGGCATCGCTTTTTGTCTCAACGTCCGTTCGGATCTACGAATGGTGAAGGGCATGAATGTTGAGCGAACCCATAAGGGTATTGAAATTCCCATTGGCGAGGCGACAATCGGCCGCATTATGAACGCGCTCGGCGACCCGCTGGACGGCCAGGCAAGCATCGGTGACGACAACCTCCCACGCAAGGACATCCTCAAGCTACCCCCGCGCACCACAAACTTCTCAGTGACCAAACCGGAAATCCTAGAAACCGGCATCAAAGTCATCGACTTCTTTACGCCATTCGTGAAGGGCCGCAAAATCGGCATTATCGGTGGCGCCGGTGTCGGTAAGACGGTGCTGACCATGGAGCTGATCAATAACATCGCTAAAAGCGGCACCGGTTTGTCGTTCTTCTCGGGCATTGGCGAGCGTATTCGTGAAGGCCACGAACTCTATATGACGCTCAAAGAAAACGATCTGCTCAAGAACACCTGCATGTTTTTCGCACAGATGAATGAAAACCCGGTGCAGCGTTCTTTAATTGGTATCTCGGCCACGGCCGCCGCTGAGTATTTCCGCGACGAGCAACACAAAGACATTCTGTTCTTCGCCGACAATATGTTCCGTCATATTCAGGCCAAGAACGAGCTGGCGACGATTTTGGATGAAGTACCGAACGAAGGTGGTTACGAACCGACTATTTTCTCGGATGTAAAGGTGCTGCAGGACCGTTTGAGCTCCAATGAGAATGGTTCCATCACTTCCGTGCAAACCATTTACGTGCCGGCTGACGATATTTCCGACCCCGCGGTGCAGTTCATCCAGCACGAAATGGACTCCATCATCGTGCTTTCCCGTAAAGTGGCCGAGCAGGGCATCCGCCCGGCCGTCGACCTTAACGTCACAACTTCGAGTCTCTTGACGCCGGAAATTGTCGGCGAACGTCACTACTTGCTTAGCGTTCAGGTCCAGGCGTTGCTGCAGAAGTATGAATCGCTCAAAGGTATCATCGCCATCATCGGTGAAAACGAGCTTTCGCCAGCCGACCGTTCGGATTACGCCAAAGCCAAGAAGCTGATCGAAAACTTCACCCAGAACATGAGTGTCATGACCAAGCACACGGGCGTGCCAGGCGACTTCTTCACGCGCGAGGACACACTGAAGAGCATCGAAGAGATTGTGGTATGAGCGATCAGACGGTTGACGAACAAAAAGCCCTTGATGGCCAGCAGGCTACTCAGACCGTCTCAGAGAAAGAGGCTCAGCAAGCGGTCGAGGAGTTTAGCAAACTCGAAGACAACGGGCAGCTCAGCATGCGCGTTAAAATCTACTCACCGTTTCGCGAGTACTATGACGATCAGGCCTTCAGCGTATCGGCTGAGAACGCCACCGGTCCCTTTGATGTGTTACCAAAGCACCACAGCTTCATCTCGCTGCTGTTACCCTGCGAACTGGTTATCCGCACCGTCAACAAAGGCGAACAGCGCATCCGCATCTCTGGCGGTCTGATGCATGTCAAGGCCGACCGGGCCATCGTTTTTCTCGACGTTTGAGCCGTTTATCGTTGATCGTTTGTCAGGTTAGTGAAAAATAATCAAGGCTACTAACCTATAACAAGTTGACGCCCGCTACCAACGACAAACCATAAACTACCCTAATCGACTACGAAATAATCAAAACCAAAAGAAGTGCCAGATGGAGGCGCCGTGGCGTCGCAAACGCTGAAACTGGTGGTCGTGCGATTGACGTAGTATGCCAGGCCCCCGGCGCTGGAGCCGATAGGGGTGATAATGACGTGCGGCGTGTTGTTGAACTTAGTAATGAAGGTAATGGTCGCGAAGCAGCCAGCTGCTGGGCTGCTGCCGGTGTTGACGGTGATGTTACCGCTAGTATCGGAACCACTGACACTGGCCGTGCCACCACCGCCGAGGGCCGGCCCGTTGGAGCGCCCAGGCGTGCCACCACCGACCACAATATGATGCGTCAGCACCAGATCACTGCTGAGCTGAAGATTGAAAGTGGTAATCTGCGGAGCGTTAACTGCACCGCTGAAATTGGCTGTACCGCTCACCTGTAAACTCTTGGCGATGGTTACGGCCCCCTGGATGCCGGTGTCGCCGGCCACTGACAGATTTTTATTGACCTGTACCTGGCCTAGTTGACTGGTACCGGAAACTGTAATGTCATTCAGCGCCACGGTGCCGCCAATCTGTAGGCTGCCAGCCACTTCCAAGTCGTCCCGGACTAGTACTTTGCCCGCGAAAACGGCGCTGGACTGTACATTCAACACCTGTTGTGAGCTACCGATGGTCGCATCGCTGTTAGCAACTTGTTGTAGCGTCTGTTCAGTCAGGTTCTGCGTCTTGAGCGTGCTCGTCACCGAGGCACTTTTACTCTGAAAATAGGCAATGCCGATAATGCCTCCTGCCAGAACCAGAATAAAAACGAATAACAGAATATACAGATTGAAGCGCTTGAGTTTTTGTTTGACACCTTTGGGCGGTCCGGGTGCAGGAGCCGCCGGCGCTTTACTCTTGGGAGTGTCGCCGGTGGCGTCAATAACCTGGCCGTTATCATCGCCCTTACTGCCGGTGCTGCCCGAACTGCTTACCTCGCTGTCCGGGGTTTCCAAGGACTCGCTGTTGTCCTGGTCTTCCACGGGAGGCTGGTTTTCTTCCGCCATCTCTGTTTCAAAACTCTTATGGTTGCTGCTGCTTCTATCATACTAGATGTAGAGATTGCTTCCAAGGTGGAAGCCTTGGAAGCTGGTTACGGTAAACGGTATACGGTATACGGTATACTGTATACGGTTATGCTTGCGTGGAGACAAACAGCCAAATACATTGTGCTTGCAATCTCGGTAGTACTCTTACTGCCGGCGGTGGCATTGGCGGCGCAGTCATCCTCGCCGAATTATCAAGTTAATGAAGTGTTTTTCGGCGCCGGCGGCGAGCTGAACGCCTGTTCGACCAACTATTGTTCAAAGCAGTCCGCTGGTGAAACGGCGGTCGGCAGCATATCAAGCGCCAATTATCAGGCTCAAGCCGGTTTCAACACCAACCGTGAGCCGTATATTGAGTTCGTCGTCAGCAATACCAACACCAACCTCGGCACCCTGACGCCCACTATCACGCAGACCACAACCGCTACTTTCTCTGTCAAAACCTATCTGTCGCACGGCTATTCCGTCATTAATGCCTCTGATCCGCCAAGCAATGGCACCTACACCATGCACGCTCCAAGCCTGCAGACACCTTCAGCCACTGGCACCGAGCAATTCGGTATCAACTTGGTTGCCAACACCAGTCCCACCACGCTTGGAGCCGACCCAGTCCAAGTGCCGAGCTCCACCTTCGCCAACGGCTTCGTCACGTCAGAATACAGCCTGGCCAATAACTATAAGTATGTGAAGGGCGACACCATCGCCGGCTCCACCTCCAGCACCAGCGAGACGGATTACACGATCTCCTACATCTTCAACGTCAGCAATGTCACCCCTGGCGGCACGTATGAATTCAGACATGTCCTGGTCGCCACGTCAACGTATTAGCTTTTAGAATGAGAGGACTTGCATATTAAGACAACTAGAAAGCTGTGGATAACAGGGGCGGTAAAATACTTGCATGCCTACCATAAGCGTGATACGATTACTGCGTATATTCTAAACAAAAACATATTCCTCATATGAATAACCCGTTCAAGATCGATGTACGTACCATCCGGCGAGTAGCCTATGCCATGCTGGCCACGCTACTTATGGTGGCCGGTATACCATTCTTTGGTAGCGGTAAAGCATTGGCCGCCAATCAGCTATCCAACCGTAGTATCCAGATTACTGACTCCGGCCCCAGTGGCGGTTCCATTACCAGTGGCGTTGGTAGCGGTACTAATGTCACCTATCGCGTCAGCTTCACCACCTTTACTGCAGCCCAAAGCTTAGTCATCGACTTCTGCAGCCAAGACCCGATCATTGGCGACACTTGCACCGGTCCGACTGGCATGGACGCTTCTACGGCAGCAATCGCGAGCGTGACTAGTGGTGGTAACATTACTTCCGCTGGCTGGTCGATCACACCCTCAACCTCTCAGGTTAAACTAGCCAAAGCCAGCGGGTCTGCCACTTCTATAGGCGCCCAGCAGTTCGATCTAACGGGTATCAAGAACCCCAGCACGACCGGCACTTTCTACGCTCGTATTTATACATTCGTTAACACTGGCTTTACGGATGGCACGACAGCCTATAGCTCGGCCACATCCCCCGGCGGCTACGCCGATTACGGCGGTATCGCTCTCAGTACAGCTGCCGTGATTCAGGTTACCGCCCGCGTACAGGAACAGTTAACCTTCTGCGTCAGTAAGCTTGACCCCGCTAGCTGGAGCGCCGGCACACCCTTTGACTGCAGCTCATCAGACGTTACCTCAAACCCGCCAACCGTTACGCTAGGTGTCGCTGTGGGCGCCGGCCAACCGGTATTGGATCCCAGCCGCGTCGACACCGGCGATGTATATTCGCAAGTATCTACCAATGCTACCCATGGCGCGGTGGTCGATATGCGCAATAGCAACACCTCGTGTGGTGGATTAAGTGCTGATAATGGTACAACGTGCGCCATTCCTGCTAATAACGGCGGCAGCGCGACACCATCGGCTATTACAGCCGGAACAGCCGCCTTTGGTATGTGCGAAGATGCTGAGACCACAGTCACTGGCGATACGAGTATTGTCGGCAGTATCACGCCAGCTTCGGCTTATCACGATGGCACGCACAACATCGCCAGCCCACCCTGCTTCTACGGTATGGACACTGCCACCTCGCCTAGTAACGGCGGCAGTCCGGCTACAAACATCGGCAATGTAGACTCCACCTTCGGTAGCACCGTTGGTACCACCGCTACCCCAGTTCACCACGCCGATAGTCACTACCGCTTTGCAGCCACCCCGTCACTGACCACTCCAGCCGGTATCTACACCGCTAACTTAACCATGATCGCCACCGGTACGTTCTAAGGAGCGCTCCCGCTATGGGTGGCCAGCATTCGGTACCGACTCGCCGACCGGAGCGCAAGCTGCGTGGCTGGCGCCGTGGACCAAAGCTGGTTGTTATAGCTATCTTATTGCTGTCGATTGTGGTAGCAGCCGGCGGACATTTTCTGACGCGCCCAGCATATGGGGCGCCACTGGGGCAGCGGGCGTTGCAGCTCAGCGATAACGAGGCCAGCGCTACCAGTGATTATTTGCTGACTATGACCTTGGTGACGCCCACTACGCTTGGTTCGATTGACATTCAGTTTTGCGCCAACGACCCAGTGCCGGGCAACCCTTGCACCACGCCGAGTGGTTTTAATGCCAGTGGCGCCGTCTTGGCCAGCCAAAACGGGCAGACGGGCTTCAGTATAGGCGCTGGTTCAACCGCTCATGAAATCGTGCTGACACGTACGCCGGGAGCAGCCCTTCCGGGATCTAGCGAGTACCATTTCACTGGTGTTATCAATCCCGATTCACCCGGCTCATATTTTGTACGCCTGCAGACCTACGCGTCGGCTGATGCCACCGGGCCGTCCACCGACTACGGCGGCATCGCCTTCGCCATCCTCAATAATTTGTCCATCAGCGCCACCGTACCACCGTTTTTGATCTTTTGTACCGGCGTGACCATCAGCGGGCTTAACTGCGCCAACGCTCAGGGAGATTTCATCGATTTAGGCAATCTCTCAACGTCTAGCGCCCGCAGTGGCTCGTCGCAGATGCTAGTGGGCACTAACGCCGGCAACGGCTATAACATCACCGTCAGCGGCACGACCATGACCAGCGGTAACAATGTAATCGCCGCGATTGCTAGTAATAACGTCTCACGACCCGGCACCGCCCAGTTCGGCTTCAATCTACGCACCAACTCGGCACCGGCCGTCGGCCGCGACCCAACCGGCCCGGGTACCGGTGTCCCTGTGGCCAATTACAACCAACCGAACTTTTACCGTTTTAACACCGGCGACACGCTGGTCTCCAACCCGGGACCGGATGATTTGCGCGAATTTACCGCCAGCTATATTGTGAACGTGCCAAATGTGCAGGCACCGGGGGTGTATGTGAGTACGCTGACGTATATTGCGTTGGCTACTTTTTAGAGGTTTGTAGTTTGTGGTTTGTAGTTTTTGGTAGCTGCCTTGATCTGGATGTAGGTGGGTAGTGCTGCTTGGGTATAACTGACTCTACAAACTAAAAACTACAAACTCCTCACTACATATGCTATATTGGTTGTGATAAAGGGATGAGAAACACACACATGCTGCGCCGCAATTTACGGCTAATGTCTGCGACGATAGGGGTAACGCTGCTAACTGTGCTTGGCGGCTTACAGCCCTTGGCCACCGCCGCTGGTGGCAACGGTTTGCGTGTCTCGCCGGTGCGCACCGATCTCACCATTAATCCCGGCAAAAGCCAGGTCGTAAACATTAATGTCACCAATGTGACTGCCGCTCCGGCCACTTTCCAGGCCGTCGTTAACGACTTCGTGGCCAACCCCGACGAAAGCGGCAACCCGGCGATTATTCTTGATCCGACCAAGTATGCGCCCAGCCACAGCCTGAAGCGCTATATTTCACCGATTCCCAACTTCAGCCTGGCGGCCGGTCAAGTGAAGTCCGTACCGGTTACTGTTACGATTCCCGCTAACGCTCCAGGTGGCGGCTACTACGGCGCTGTGCGTTTTGCCCCAGCGAGCGCGGCGTCCGGCCCGAATCAGACGGTTAGCCTAGCCGGCAGCGTCGGTTCGCTGATCCTGGTTAAAGTACCCGGTAACATTACCGAAAAGCTGAGCCTCGCCAGCTTTGACGTACGCAACAACAAGGGTGATGCCAGCAGTTTCTTCACCAGCAACAAGAACATCACGGCCACCGTACGCCTCCAGAACGAAGGCAATGTTCAAGAAGAACCATTTGGTAAAATCTTGCTGCGCAACCACAGCGGCAAAATCCTGGCTCAGTACGAACTGAATAACAGCGATCCGCCGAGCAATGTGCTGCCGGATAGCATTCGTCGCTTCGGTGTCTCGCTTAATAAGGTTGGCTCTTTTGGCCAGTATAAGCTCGAGGGTAACTTTGGTTACGGCTCGGGTGGGCAGCTGCTCAGCGCCAGCACGACATTTTATGTAGTGCCGTACTCGGTCATCATTATCTTTATCCTAGTTGTATTACTACTACTTTTCCTGGTCTTCGGATTGCCGCGTCTCATCAAAGCCTACAATAAGCGCGTCCTCCGCCGCGCTGGCCGACGCTAGAACAGTTTGTAGTTATTGGTTTGTAGTTTTCAGAGTCAGCGCAGACTGTTAATTAGAGCGGTGAGCATTTTTTGAATTTGCAAGACTTGTACGAGGGGGTCTTTAACATCGACGGTTTGATAAAGTTTTTCTACAGCTAATAATTGCGTTTCTATCTCTGCAGCCGAGCCTTGAGCAATTGTGCAAAATTGCCTGAATGCCGCCGGGGAACCGCGCCTGCTACCTTCTGCTATATTCGAAGGGATTGATACAGCTGCACGACGAAGTTGACCAGCAAGCCCATATCGCTCAAAAGTTGGTAGCTGTTTTGCGATCTCATATAAAACCGGCATCAAATCGAGAGATTTTTGCCAGACAATAAGATCTTTGAATGATACGCTCGGCATCAATATAAGGTAAGTCACAGGAGACCAATCATCAAATACTTTAATCATTTTTTAAGATTTGCAGGAATGGTTTTCAATAATGAAATTAAATCTCCGAGGGCTCCACAAACTGCAAACCAAAAACTACAAACTTATCCCCCATTTGGGTTATGCTTATAGGTATGAAGGAGCGGACCAGACTGATGGTGCGAGTAGCATTAGTTTGCTTGTTTGCTGTTGGCTTGACACTTGCTGGATTTAAAACAGCTTCGGCGGGCTCACCGTTTCCACCGCAAACTTCTTCGGGTTCAGTTGGTTTGCAGGGTACGATTTCCACGGCGCCGCCGACGCGAGGTGCCACTATCGCCGTGCCAGGCAACGGCGCCATCTTCACGAATGTGCCAATTACGGTCAGCGGTCTGTGCCCTACGGGACTGCTGGTGAAGGTCTTCTCCAATAACATTTTTGTTGGCTCAACAGTTTGCGCGGGCGGCAGCTATTCGGTGCAGGTAGATCTGTTCAGTGGCCAAAACGAGCTGGTG
>CAZHJG010000037.1:0-8138 GCA_964533425.1 uncultured Candidatus Saccharibacteria bacterium
CAGCGTTCATCCTGAGCCAGGATCAAACTCTCCAAAAAAGTAGAATCTATATCCTCAGTTCAGTCAGAATCTGACTTACTGTTAAAAACATAGTTCAAAAATCTCAGCCCGAAGGCTTCGATATGAACTGACGTTGATAGTTCGCCCGGTGAAGGGCGAACTGCCGGCATGTTTTTCCGAAGAAAAATCTGCCGACTTGCACTACTCAATTTTTAACGATCAAAAGATTTTCGGAGACACTCCAAAAAGGGTCCTCGTCAAATCTTCCTACCATAATATCGCACTTATGTTCGCCGGTCAAGGGGTAAAATATCCACAAACGTAGCTTTTCCCACATCAGTTCTTATGCTTTGCTGTGTCCTGAATAAAGTGTTAGAGTATAGCTATGGGTTCTCAAGAGGCGGCCTACAATTTGGGCAAAGAAATCAATGAGGTGCAGCCAGTTATTCCTGCTGCCACACGGCAGGTTGGGCGTGTTTCTCTTTATGCTGTTGAGGAAGGTGAAATAATCCCTGAGCTGGACGAGTCTGACACCAGTGAGTATCAAAAGGCTATCGCCTGGGATGTGGTGGATGAAGCAGATGCGACTGAGGACGCCGAAGAAGCTCCATCAGGCACAAGCGATTCGGTCAGTGTCCATAGCAACACGGTGAAAACCGTTTACAACCGTCGCTCCAGCAGTTTGGACGCCATGATCGAGCATGCAGACAAGGAATATACCGATAAACTGCTGACAGCCGACGAAGAAAAGGAGCTCTCCAAACAGATAGAGTGCGGCAATCTGGAAGCCAAGCGGGAACTCATCAGCCGGAACTTGCGACTGGTGGCAAGAATCGCTAAGAGGTATGTGGGCTACGGCCTGGAGTACGATGATCTGGCACAGCTTGGTATGACCGGCTTAATCCGGGCTAGCGAGAAGTTTGATTGGCGCAAAGGCTTTAAGTTCAGCACGTATGGAACCTGGTGGATTAAACAAGCCATCACGCGTGGTTTATCTGATTCCGGGCGAACGATTCGTCTCCCTGCTCACATCACGCAGCAAGTTATCAGGGTCAAGAAGGAGGAGTCAAAGCTGTCCGTTAAGCTCGGGCGTGAACCAACGGTTGAGGAACTGGCTGAGGCCGCCGAATTAAGCCCCCAAGATGTGGAGAACACCCAAAAGGCAGTACGCATGCAGCCCTCATCAGTCGACAAACCCACCGGGGACGATCCGGACTCCCCGTACTTACTCGAAAAGCTGTCAGACGGTTCAGACGTAGTCGAAACAGTGATCAAGAACGACACCCGCGCAAAGCTTGATAACGTCATGGAGAAGTACCTCGACGATAACCAGCGTCTGGCTATCCGCATGTATTACGGGTTAATTGATGACCAAGAGTATACCTATCGGGCAATTGCGGACGAGCTGGGGTTTAGTATTGAGACGGTTCGGCAACTCGTACATTCCGGTCTCAAGTTGCTCAACCGTACGCCTGGCGTTGCGGAGGATCTTGGCCACGAACAATATTTCCAGCAATCAGAGACTTAAGCTTCGTCTTTGATCAGCTCAGGTGCGGCTTCCGGTTCGTCATCTTCGATTTCTTCAGCCTTATCAACGAGTGCCAACGAAACAACTTCGTCGCCGTCATTGAGGCGCATGATGCGGACGCCCTGGGTGGCACGACCGAGGGCTGGAATGTCCTTGAGGCCTAGGCGAATGGTCTGACCGTTCCGGCTGATAATAATCAACTCCTGGTCGTCGCCGACTAATCGTTTAACACCGACTAACTCGCCCGTCTTATCATTGACCACCGCCGAGCGGATACCAACGCCGCCCCGGGCATGGGGCGTGAACTGGTCGATGCTGGTTCGCTTGCCATAACCGTATTTGCTGATCACGAAAATGTCGGCGCCCTTTTCAACAATATCCATGCCGATCACATGGTCGCCTGGGCGCAAACGGATGCCACGCACTCCGCGGGCCACGCGGCCCATTGGGCGAGCACCCTTCTCGTGGAAACGAATGGCCTGGCCCTGTGAAGTCGAGATCACGACTTCGTCATCGCCGCCAGTCATGCGAATCCATTTCAGCTCATCACCGCCGTCGAGATTGATAGCAATCAGGCCGCTGCTACGGACGTTTTGATACTGCGCAAATGGTGTCTTCTTCACAACACCTCTGACCGTGCACATGATGAGATTCTGGCATTCCACGCCCTTGCTGATGTTGATGACGCTGCTGACCGTTTCTTCCGGCTGCAGCTGCAGAAGGTTCACAATGGCGATGCCTTTAGCATTCAAGCCGACTGTTGGCACTTCGTAGGTTTTGATCCGGAACACCCGGCCCTTGTTGGTGAAGAACAGCAGGAAGTCATGGGTGCTGGCGTTCACCACGTGCTCGATAACGTCCTCTTCGCGAGTGGCCATGCCACGGCGACCCTTGCCGCCCCTGCCCTGGCGCTTGTATTCAGCGATTGGGCTGCGTTTGATGTAGTTGGCAGCGGTTAGTGTCACGACGACCTGTTCGTCGGCAATCAGATCCTCGTCGCTCATCTTACCAAGCTCGCTAGGTATTACCCTGGTCCGACGTTCATCACCATACTGCTTCCTGAGCGCGGCTAATTCGTCCTTGATAATCTTCAGGATTTTCTTTTCGTCGGCCAGAATGGCTTCCAGCGCGGCAATCAGCTTCTTCAGCTCCGCCAACTCGTCCTCGATCTTCTTGCGTTCCAGACCAGCCAGCGTGCGCAGCTGCATAGCCAATATGGCCCGCGCCTGGATGTCGGTCAGCTTGAACTTTTTCATGAGATTGAGTTGCGCCTCTTCCGTTGTTTCTGACGCACGTATGGTCACTATGACCTCGTCTATATGGTCGAGTGCGGTCTTCAAGCCTTCCAGGATGTGCGCCCGCTCCTGGGCCTTCCTGAGCTCGAATTCGGTACGCTTACGCACCACCACTCGGCGGTGCTTAATGTGCTCGCTAATAATGTCTTGCAAGCCCAGCACCCGCGGCTGAATGCCGTCGATCAGCGCCATCATGTTGAAGTGGAAGCTGGTTTGCAATGGCGTCAGTTTGTACAACTGATTCAGTAACTTCTTGGGGTAAGCATCCTTCTTAAGATCGATAACAATGCGTACATGACCACGCGCAGTTTCGTCGCGCAAGTCGCTGATACCGGTGAGCTTCTTCTCACGCACCAGATCGGCTATCTTCAGCACCAGCGTTTCTTTGTTCAGGGCGTACGGGATTTCGGTGATAACGATTTGATGTCGGCCAGCCTTGCCCTCCACGATTTCCGCCACGCCGCGGGTAACAACGCCGCCCCGGCCAGTAGCATACGCCGTGCGGATCGATTCCTTGCCATAAATAACACCGCCCGTTGGGAAGTCTGGACCTTTGACGTACTCCAAGAGATCATCGAGCGAGGCATCGGGGTGATCAATCATGTGTACTTCGGCCTCAATCAACTCGCTCAGATTATGCGGCGGGATGTTGGTGGCCATACCAACCGCAATGCCTAGCTGACCGTTCAGCAGCAGATTGGGCAGTTTGGCCGGTAGGACGGTGGGCTCGGCGCGGGTGCCGTCGTAGTTGTCACGAAAATCAACGGTCTCTTTATCGATGTCCGCCAGCGTCTCGTCGGCCAGGCGGGCCATCCGGGCCTCGGTGTAACGCATGGCGGCCGGTGGGTCGCCGTCCATCGAGCCAAAGTTACCCTGCCCGTCAATCAACATGTAGCGCATCGCCCACGGCTGCGCCATACGCACCATGGAATCATAAATGGCAGCATCACCGTGCGGGTGATAACGACCCATCACTTCACCTACGACATTGGCGCTTTTGCGGTGCCGGGCCGTGCTGCGGAGCCCCGACTCGTTCATATTGTACAAAATCCGGCGGTGGACAGGCTTAAGGCCATCACGCACATCCGGTAAAGCGCGATCAATGATAACGCTCATGGAATAACGCAGATAGCTGTCCTCCATGACATCTTCGACCGTCCTGAGCTCGACCGTGCGGGAATGATCGGTGCTAATAGTCAGCTGCGCCGGCTGATTCTCAAGCCGTGGCTCATCTTGAGCTTCATTGAATAAATCGGCGTTTTGGTTCTCATCCATAATTTAGCAGCTCTCCGGGATCGCTAGTCTATAATTTTCAATTTTCAATTTACAATTTTCATTCAATGAATAATGTTTCAAACCTCCAACTTTCAAACTCTTAGCTATCAACTCAGAGTGATTTGAAAATTGAGACTTAAGATTTGAAAATTGAATGAAAATTGTAAATTGAAAATTGAAAATTTCCATCTTAAATATCCAAATCTTTCACAAACTTCGCATTCGCTTGAATGAACGATTTGCGCAGCTCCACCTCTGTGCCCATCAATTTATTAAATATCGCATCAGCTTTCTCGGCGTCCTCAACCCTGACCTGCACGAGCACCCGTTTTTCAGGATTCATGGTGGTCTCGAACAGCTGCTCGGCGTCCATTTCGCCAAGGCCCTTATAACGCTTCTGCTCGGTGTAGCCGGCCTGCTTATAACGCTCCACATCGGCGTTGACTTTGAGACCTTCTTTCTTGCGGCGTTCAACTTCTTTGTCCAGAACCACGTCCAGTTCGGCTTCATCGTAGATATACACGTTTTCCTTCTTGCCAGGCGTGACCAGCTCGAACAGCGGCGGCTTGGCCAGGTACAGATGCCCGCCATCCACCACCTGCTTCATGTAACGGAAGAAGAAGGTCATCAGCAGCGTGCTAATGTGGCTGCCGTCGACATCGGCATCGGTCATGATGATAACGCGGTCATAGCGCAGCCCATTAATGTCGAAGGATTCCTCGATACCAACCCCCAGCGCCTTGATCAGGCTCAGGATCTCATTGTTGGCCAGCATTTTATCCAGCCGGGCTCGTTCGACGTTCAGCACCTTGCCACGCAGCGGTAGAATGGCCTGGGACTTGGAGTCGCGGCCGGACTTAGCCGAACCGCCGGCGCTGTCGCCCTCCACCAGATATATCTCAGAATCCTTGGGATCTTTGTTCGAACAGTCAGCCAACTTACCGGGCATGCTGGCGCCATCGAGTACACCCTTGCGCAGGATATTCTCCCGGGCGGCGCGCGCAGCTTTTCGAGCGCGGGCAGCCAGCAGGGCCTTGCCGACGATCTTGCGGGCGACAGCCGGATGCTCTTCTAAATAGTAGTTAAAGTACTCGTTCATTACCTGCTCGACGTAGCCGCGAATCTCGGGGTTGCCAAGCTTATTCTTGGTCTGGCCCTCAAACTGCGGATCTGGCAGCTTAACCAAGATGATACACGTCAAACCTTCGCGCGTGTCCTCACCGGTCAAATTTTCTTCCTTCTCCTTGAGTAAGCCATTTTTGCGAGCATAGTCATTAATAACCCGAGTCAGAGCCGCACGAAAACCGGTCAGATGCGTGCCGCCATCTGGGTTGAGCACGTTGTTGGCAAAAGCCTTGATAACTTCAGTGTAGGCATCGGTGTATTGCAGTGAAATTTCGACCTGCGTGTCCTGCACCAGCTTGTCGACATAGAAGATGTCATCATCAACTACTTCTTTGCCAATGTTGAGATGCTTAACGTAACTTTGAATGCCGCCCTCGAAGTAAAAGCCGTAGCGAGCGCCGGTCTGCTCGTCGGTAATGTCGGTATGAATACCCTTGGTCAGATACGCCGCGTGGCGTAAGCGATCGAGCACGGTTTCGTAATTAAACTTGGTGGTTTCGAAGATTGTCTCGTCGGCGTAAAACGTGATCTCGGTACCGGTCATGTCGGTTTTGCCAGTGGCTTTAAGGTCGCCCTGAGGCGCGCCACGTTCGTAGTCTTGCTCCCAGATCTTGCCGTCGCGGTAAACTTTGACATGCAACTTGGTCGACAGCGCATTCACCACGCTCACACCCACGCCGTGCAAACCGCCAGAAACTTTATAACCACCGCTGCCAAACTTACCGCCGGCATGCAATACAGTCAACACTGTTTCAACGGTGCTTTTGCCTGTCTTGGGATGCACGTCCGTCGGAATGCCGCGACCATTGTCGAACACGCGCACGCCGCCATCAGCTAGCAATGTCACTGAAACCTCCGTGGCGTGTCCGGCCAGCGCCTCGTCGATGCCATTATCGATAATTTCCCACATCAAGTGATGCAGGCCCTCTACACCGGTGCCGCCGATGTACATACCCGGCCGTTTACGGACCGGTTCCAAACCCTCCAAAACAGTAATCTGTTCGGCCGAATAATCCGACTGTTTGTCTTTTGCCACTTTCTAATACACCTCTAGATTACGACTGCTATGAGTCTTATTTTTCCCACTGCTTATAGTATAGCCTATTTCGGCTCTGTTAACAATGGTCACCTGCGGTTCGTTTAGCCGTTAGCAATTGGCCATTAGCCATACATTAACCAGTATCCATTAGCCGTTTACACACCTGAACTGCGCTTCAACGGCTACAGGTTAATGGCTAACGTATGGTGAATGGTAAATGGCCAATTGCTAATGGCCTTGTGTTCAGGAGGTTTTGGACTCATCAACCTGCTTAAACGATCCGTCCTGATCAATGAAGATGGTGTCGTCCTTGCCCGGGCTTAGGTCAAAGGTATGTTCCTTAGGATTCTGAGGCTTGGCCGGAGGCCGAGCCGGCGGTGCAGCTGGAGTCTGTGAGCTGGGAGCCAGCGCCTTGAGCTCTTCCTTCAACTCGGCTGCTATCTTGTTCACTTCCTGTCGCGAAAGCTCATCGCTAGAAATGTTTTCAGAAGTTGGCTGCGTCGGAGGGGTCAGCGGATTCTGCGATTGCGATGCAGATGGCGTCGGTGGTGGCGTTACAGCAGCTGGCGGCGGTGTATCAGGCACAGCCGCAGCGCTGGCTGCTGGACTACTATAGGCGCCGACTGAGGGCGGTGGCGCGCCTGTCCGCCGCTTATTCAGCCACTCATCCAGGAAAGATCCGGTACCAGTCGGTCCGGGAGCAGGCGGTGGCGCCGGACGATTGCTAGCTTGCGGTGAAGCATACGGATTAACGCTGCCGAGATTCCCCGCTCCTCCGCCCGGCTGATACGGCGACGGAGCCAAGCCACTCCCTGTTGGTCGGGGTGCTTCCCTGGTTGCCATCCGCTCGTTAATCTCCTTTTCAACCAAGGCCTTAGGCCGCCCATACTTGGCCGCCGTCAGCTGCTTCAAAGCTTCCGACAGGCGTGGATTGGCCGTCCCTAGCGGTGGCAGTGTATTCATGCTGAATGGCTGGGTCGGCACACCACCAATCAACGTCCGCACAATAGTATTGTAGTTCGGCACGCGCAACAGATCATCGCCATCAAAGATCGGCTGGAAGTACTTACCCAGGGCCTCCACATCATTCTGACCGATACGGAAGCTAACGATGGTGCCCATGTTGCCGAACACGGCGTCACGAATTTCCTGCGTCAGCTGCGTGGTGAACTGGTTGGCCACAATCAAATTCAAGTGATATTTTCGAGCTTCCGAGGCAATGGTTGCAAAGCTATCAGTCGAAAAGTTCTGAAACTCGTCAACGTACAGACTGAAGTCGACGCGCTCTTCCTCAGGTATGTTTGACCGACTCATAGCGGCGGCCTGGAACTTCATTACGAACACCATGCCGAGCAGCTTGGAGTTCAGTTCACCGGTGCGGCCTTTGCTGAGGTTCACCAGCAGGATTTTCTTATTGTCCATCACCTGCCTCAAGTCAAAGGCGCTGGTTGTCTGACCGATGATATTGCGCATCATTTCATTGCTCAGGAACGCACCGAACTTACTCACGAACCAACTCACCACATCACCGAATTCGTTGGAACGCTGACTGGCCGGCATTTCCTTCTGCCAGAACTCCAGCACGGTGTTGTCCGTCACGTGCTGGAGCTTCTGTTTCACGTACTCAGGATCGCGAAACAGCTTCGGGATGTCCACAAACGTCCCGCCCTCCGGATCGGCCATAATGGTCAGCGCCGCGTTACGGAACAAGTGCTCATAGCGCGGCCCCATAATACCCTGGTGCTGCGGGTCGTACAGCTTGTACAGCATATTTAAAGCTTCCTGGATCAAGAAGTCTTTCTGGTCTGGCGTATTAAACTCAAACAGATTGAGTCCCATCGGATAGTCCATATCAGCCGGCGAGAAGTATATAACA
>CAZHJG010000038.1:0-8063 GCA_964533425.1 uncultured Candidatus Saccharibacteria bacterium
CCCCCCCCCCCACTTTTTTTTTAATGTTACGGCTACAACCGAGAGCTACACCAGCAGGAACACTCTTTCCATCCACGACGCTCTTCCGATCTACCGGTTAACTACAGCGAAGCCTCGACCGACGAAAACACCATCGAAAACGATCTGGAAAGCGGTGTCGTGCACTATCCAACGACCGTGCTACCGGGGCAGCAGGGCAATACTGCGTTCTTCGGCCACAGCAGTAACAACATCTTTAATAAGGGTAAATACAAGTTCGCCTTCGTGTTGCTGCACACGCTGGTGCCCGGTGACACCTTCTATTTGACGTACAACAGCAAGGTCTATGTGTACAAAGTCATTAGCCGTACCATCGTGCCCCCGAGCGACGTCAGCGTGCTCGGTCCGGTGCCGAACCAGACGGCCACGGCTACGCTTATCACTTGCGATCCGCCGGGCACCAGCCTGAACCGGCTGATTGTTGTTGGGCAGCAAATCAGCCCTGACCCTTCAACCAATACTGCCGGCACGGTCACGACCACCACCAACACCACAAGCGGAGCCGCCAAGTCATTGCCGGGCAACGGGCCGACCTTGTGGTCGCGTTACATGGCCACCGCGCTGGGTAAGCTCAGCGCTGTCGCCGTTACAGCGCTCATTCTGTGGTTCATCTGGCGCTGGATCAACCAGCCCAAACGGGCTTTAGTAGCTCGCTAACTTCCAGCTACTGATCTTTTGGCGCCAGCAAAGAAGTCTGTGTTAAATCCGTTTGCCCCGGCACCGTGGTGCTGGGAGCCAGCGTGTAGACAAAGCGATAGTTGGGCGGAAATACTGGCAGGTACGCCGGATCGGCCGCCGACAAGTGTTGTACGTTGGTGTTATCGTAGTCAAATTCAATCAGTTTGCCACCGCTGACATAGGTCAAACGGTCGCCATCCATCCAGCTGGCATGCGCTTGCGGCGCGTCGAGGGGCAGGGGCGAAGTGTAGTTGAAACCCTTCTCATTTAAAATGTCATAAACCCCAAACTGTGTACCGCTCTCAGTCACGATAAACTGCGTATTCGACGAAAAACTGAGGTAGTTGGGCTGGTTGACGTGCAACACCTGGCTGGGCACCAGCGCTTGCTTGGGTACGGCGGCCAGCTGACCCACCGGATCTTTATAGATATATATCTTATTCTCGCTGCTGGCGCCGACAGCCACGTACAGCACGCCGCTGTACTTAGTGAGATCGACCAAGTAGTCGGTGCCAGCGGGCAGGCTGTGCAAGGTGTACGCCTGACTGCCAACCTGCATCTTGATCAGCACCCGACCCTTAGGCGCGCCATTGTCGGTAACGTAGAGAATGGTGTCCGAACCATACGACTGGAAGGCCAGCACATGCTGCAAAACAGGGATGACGGCCGGGCTGGCCAGGCTGGCGGTCTGCAAATCGCCGGTGCTTTGATTATAGAGATAGTACTGGTTGTATTTCTTATTAAGCAGTGTCAGCTTGTCCGGGCTGGTGGCCAGCGTGGTATTGAGATTCACCGACTGGTCGGGGTTGGCCCGATCGACCAGAATAAACTCATGGTTGTTGTCGAAATCGTGCTCCAGCAAAACGTTACGGTTATCGTCGGCCCATTCTACCAGCTGCCACTTTTCGCTGCTTACCGGCTTGGTCAACAGGTTGGCGGGCAAGCTTATCGTTTGCGGCGCTTTGAGCGGGTTGTTATTCAGATCGTAGACCTCGAAGCTGGTGAGCGAACCAGGTGTCTGCACTATCAGCCAGCGGTGGTCTGGGCTATTGGTCATCAGATTGGGCGCGCTGGCGTAGGCCTGGACTTTTTTGGTAGTCAGCTTGGATGGAATGAGTACCGGGTAGTCAAAATGCTCGACCGTCCCTCCGAGCAAATCAACTTGCCGCTGCCAGGGATTGTAGCCGTCACGCGTCAATTTGATCTGATAAATACCCTCCGGCAACACCAAACGAGCGTTGGTCTGAGCGCTGTTGAGCGTCCCATTAACGTAAATACTGGCCGGATTTGGCTGGCTGGAGAAGAACAACAGGCCATTTTGAATAACCGTGCCGTTTTTACCGACGCCGAAGCCATACGCCTGATAGAGCAGGATGAGCGTACCAAAGGTGATGGCAATGGCGATCAGGCAGTAGCCCACCAGCAGCATGATCCGATGCTGGGCCTGCTTCTTGGGGTCTAAGTAATCCATCGCTATCCAGTATAAAGGAGAGGTGAGCAACCGCCCAAAGCAGCCCGCTACACCAGGGGCTTGCTTCAAAGCATAAGAGGGTTTACTATGGAACTACTGCGTCATCGCCGTCAAAAGGCGATCAGCGTAAACAAAAACAATATATAGACATGGAACACGCAACTCATAGCGCCAGTAGTGGGCATCATAAGCGGGCTAACCACACCCGTCATCATCCCACGCAGTCAACCCGCACCCTTATGCGACAGGCCGTCCGTAAACCGGTAACCTCAGCGCGCAACGGGTGGCGCGTGGTGACCGCAGCCGAACCTAGCAATCCCCTCATGACCTTTGCCGAAATAAAATCTTCGGTGCAGCAACTAGACAGCCATCGCCTCCGCCGCGCCCAAAGCGTCAAGAAAAGTACTATGGTCACGCATTTTACAAAAGCGCAACCGGCCATGCCCTCAGCCATGCCGATTACCACTCAGTTTGTCCCCGAGCGGGCCCACATTCCCGTTCACCACTCGTCGCCCAAGCGCCCACCGACCACCGAAGAGTTCCTGCAACGCGCCCTGGACCGAGCCAACAGCCACGAGCAGCCACCGGTCAAACGAAGCCGCCGCCCGCTAGCTTTCCTGCACCGCGCCCACGGGTGAGCCGTAGTCTGTTATCAGTTATCTGTAATCAGTCAGTCGGTGCGGACTTCGACTAGCATACAGGTTACTGATCACTGACTACAGATAACAGCATATCTGTATAATAGACAGGTATGAAACCGGTCCGCACCCGCTTTGCCCCCAGCCCGACGGGCTATTTGCACGTTGGCGGCATCCGCACAGCGTTGTTTGCGTGGTTGGTCGCCCGGCAGGCCGCTGACGGCAAATTTATTCTGCGCTTCGAAGACACCGACCAAAAAAGGGAAGTGACAGGAGCTCGCGAGCATTTAATTGACAGCCTGCATCAGCTCGGGCTGGACTATGACGAAGGCCCTGACATCGGCGGCCCGTTCGCGCCGTACACCCAGAGCGAGCGGCTTGATAGCTATAAAAAGTGGGCTCAGAAGCTGGTGGACACCGAACGAGCCTACGCCGATCCGTACAGCCCCGAAGAAGTGCAGGCTTTCCGTGAACAGGCACAGCGTGATAAAAAACCGTTTCTGTACCGTAATCACCGGCCCGACAGGCCGCCAGTCTGGGATGACAGCCAGCCGCTGCGCTTCAAATCCGACCCCAAGCCGTATCAGTGGCACGACGAAGTCATGGGCGATTTGCACACCGGCCCGGAAGTCATAGACGACTTCATTCTCATAAAATCCGACGGTTTTCCGACCTACAATTTCGCGCACGTCGTCGACGACGCCGAGATGGAAATCAGTCATGTGATGCGCGGCCAAGAATTCTTGGCCAGTATCCCAAATTACCTCAATTTGTACGAAGCGCTCGAGCTAACGCCACCGGTCATGGCCACACTGCCGCACATTCTCGGAGCCGACGGTAAAAAGAAGCTGTCCAAGCGTGATGGCGCCAAAGACGTGCTAGATTACATCCGTGACGGCTACTTGCCGGACGCGCTGGTCAGCTTCATCGCCACACTGGGGTGGAATGATGGTACGGAGCAGGAGATTTTCACGCGCCAGGAACTGATCGAGAAGTTTAAGTTGGCACGCGTGCAGCGCAGCGGGGCGCACTTTGATGAGCGCCGTTTGTCGTGGATCAATGGCAGCTTGATCCGTGAAATGCCGCTGGATGATCTGTACGAGCGCGTGAAAACTTACTGGCCGCCAGAGGCGGAGCAGGCGAGCGATGACTATAAAAAGCAGGTGCTTGGGCTGGTGCAGGAGCGGTTGAAATACTTCGCTGAGCTACCGGAGTTGACCCGCTTCTTCTTCATCGATTTGCCCGTTGACCCGTCGCTGATCAGTGAGCACAAACAGCTCAAGAAACTGTCGCAAGAGGAGCTAAAGAGCCTGCTGGAACAAGCCAAAAGCACACTGGAAGCCAGCGATTTCACGGTCGACGATCTGACAAACCGCCTAAATCAACTCCTCGAGCAAACCGCCCAAA
The DNA here is from genome assembly GCA_964533425.1 of uncultured Candidatus Saccharibacteria bacterium. Classification (GTDB taxonomy): domain Bacteria; phylum Patescibacteriota; class Saccharimonadia; order Saccharimonadales; family UBA4665; genus CAZHJG01. Next base: position 4,234 of record CAZHJG010000038.1, read on the forward strand.
AACCAGCCGTCCTCTTCAGCCTCATCCGCATCGCCACCACCCAAGCCCCCTCCAGCCCCGGCCTAGCCGACAGCCTAGCCGTCCTCGGCAAAGCCCGCAGCCTCGCCCGACTCAACACCCAACTCGCCACCCTGTAGTCCTCAATAAAGAATGCCCGAAGGGCATGCCGCTTTTGCCAGACTTGAGGAAAACTGATTAAACAGCAGCGGTTCAGTACCCCCGAGCGCGGAGGACTGTTTGAGCCCTTTAGGGCGAGTTCCGCACGAGCCCGGCTCAATAATGCTGGTTGTCTTAGTCATGTTTTCCGTATCGTCTGGCGAGTTTTGTTACTTTGGCGGGCCAAAGTAAGGGAGAAAGAAGAGATGGCGGAGTATGAGGGTGAGGCGTATGTCCTCCTGAGAAGAGGGAGCGTCGATTGTTCGTGTGGATCCTGAAATGAATTCAGGATGACATAGGAGTGGAGGTCTGGGGTGGGGTGGACGAGGTCCCTCGCGGGGCTCGGGATGACGGGGGGGTGGGCGAGGGTCGAGAATAGGGTGGTCAGACAGCATAAGCATTGTTATACTAAAGGTCATGGATTTCGACATCCGGCCGGTCAAACGGCCTGATCCGTCGGTGGAAACCAGTTCAGACAGTTCGCCGGCGCCAAAACCAACACCGCAGCCCGAAACCTTCCACACTCCGGAGGAGGTGGCGGCGCATGACGACGTGCACGCACCGGCCACTTTGACTGATCATCCGGCCGAAGAAACTCACGAAGCAGCAGCCGACAATGGCTCGTGGTTTTCGCGCCTCAAAAACCGCGTTCACCCACACTGGCCACCGAAGAAAAGAGAGTGGATCGCTTCGGTGGTCATCGTGCTGGTGTGTGGCAGCATTATCGGCTTCGTGCTAACGCACACTGGCTCCAAACCGGTTGCTAACGCCGCCAGGCCAGCCCCGACCAAACCAAAGGCTCCGCCCAAGCCCACTACCGTGCCCTCGACACTCAGCGGTCTGCCGGTTGATCCGTCCATAAACAAGCTGCCAGTGACCGGCGTAATGATCGAGAACAGTCCGCAGGCCCGCCCGCAATCCGGCCTGGGGCAGGCCAGCGTCGTCTTTGAGGCCATCGCCGAAGGCGGCGTCACCCGCTTTTTAGCGCTCTATCAGGACTCATCGCCCAGTAACGTCGGCCCAGTACGTAGCGCTCGGCCATACTATGAGCAATGGGCACTTGGGTTTGACGCGGCCTACGCGCACGTCGGCGGCAGCCCCGACGGACTGGCCGATATCAAAGCCTGGAACGTCAAAGACCTCGACGAGTTCCACAACGCCGGTTCGTACCACCGAATTAGCAGCCGCGCGGCGCCTCACAACGTATACACCGCCATCTCCACACTCAATCAGCTGGAGACCAGCAAGGGCTATACCACCAGCACCTTTACCGGTTTCGCCCGCAAAGCCGACTCGCCAGCCAAAGTGCCGACCGCCAAAAGCATCAACGTCATCCTGTCGGGGCCAACGTACAACGCGCACTACGACTACATCGCCGCGACCAACAGCTACAATCGTAGCGAAGGTGGCGCTCCGCAATTTGACGCCAACACCAACGCTGTGATCAGCCCCAAAGTCGTTGTCGTCTTGGTGATGCCGTACAGCCTGGGCGCGCTCGACAGCAGCGGCGCTTACTACTCCGAGTACAACACGCTAGGCAGCGGGCCGGCGTACGTTTTCCAGGACGGCACCGTGACAACCGGGCAGTGGAGCAAGGCCAGCAACGCCACCCAGTTCACCTTTACTGACGCCAGCGGTAAACCCCTCAAGCTCAATACAGGGCAGACCTGGCTAACTGCGGTGGGCGCTCAGAAAGACGTCAACTTCACGCCATAATCTAAAAACGTGTAGCGACTGCCATGGACAACCTGCAACAACTCAAATCCGAAATCCGCCAGCGGGTTTTAGGCATTGTGCTGGTAGGCAATATGGCGCTGCTGGTGATATTTGCCATGGCCAACTATCTGAAAGTGCCCCTGGACTACAACATCCTGCTGTGCGTGATCGGTAGCCTGCTGTTGTCCGGCTGGGCCATGCGCACCATCAGCAATCTGGTCGTGCAGCCTACCCAAGCCTTATGGCAGGCCATTCTGCACCTCAGTCCAACCGAGCAGGGCATCGCCGCGCCGAAGCCCGAAGATCTTAAAATCGGCCGCGAGCTAGTGACCACCCTGACCAACCAGATGTATCAGATAACCACCCTGGCTCAGCAGCAGGCCGAGAAAGAGCACCTCAGCAGCCTGGATTTGCACCGCAACTTTATCGCGCAGAATCTGCCGTTGCCGCTGCTAGTGCTTGATCCGACCGAAACCATTACCTTCGTCAACGAAGCCGCCGCCCAGTACATCGGCATGCCAGCCGAAGACCTGATGGGCAAGAACGTCTACATGGTGCTCGACATGTCCTTCCCGAGCGAAAGCACCTTCGACAGCTGGCTCAAGGAGGCTAAAACCAAAAACGCCACCGCCGTCTCCAGCTGGGAGCGCGTCCGTCTGAATGTCCGCGACAACCACCCCACGCTACTGTTTGACCTGGCGGCATATTACAACCGTGACAATCCCGAAAAGATCGAGACCATGCTAGTGCTGTTCGACCACACCAAGCAGTACAGCCAGGACGATCAGGCTATCAGCTTCATCGCGCTGAGCGTTCACGAGCTACGCACGCCACTGACGCTGCTCCGAGGCTACATCGAGGTCTTCGAGGAAGAGCTCAGCGGCAAAATCGATGGCGAGCTGGCCGATTTCATGCTCAAGATGCATGCCCAGGCCGAGCAGCTCATGGCCTTCGTCAACAACATCCTCAACGTGGCCCGCGTCGACAACGACCAGCTGACGCTACGGCTCCAGGAAGAGAGCTGGGATAGCCTGATGAAGAGCTCCATCGAGGCCCTCAGCCTGCAAGCCAAGGTCCGCGGCATCGCGCTACATTGCCGCTTCAGCACAGACCTGCCAACGGTGGCCGTCGACCGCCTGAGCATTCAAGAAGTTATCAACAACCTGGTCGATAACGCCATCAAGTACAGCGGCAACAGCAAAGTGATTAACGTTGAGACCCGGCTAACCAACGACGGCTTCGTGGAAACCACGGTGCAAGACTTCGGCGTCGGCATTTCCACCAGCATCATGCCTAATCTGTTCACTAAGTTTTACCGCGACCACCGCAACCGAGCCCAGATTGGCGGCACCGGGCTGGGTCTGTACCTCAGCAAGGCCATTATCGCGGCCCACGGCGGCAACCTGTGGGTCAGAAGCCAGGAAGGCCAGGGGAGCACCTTTGGCTTCACGCTGGTGCCGTACAGCCAGCTGGCAGAGGAGCTCAAGCAAACCGACGGCCAGGAAATCACCCGCGGCGCCCACGGCTGGATCAAGAACCACTCGTTGTATCGGCGGTAAGCATGACCGAGCAACCTGGAACATGGTACATTAGGAGATAGTTATGTCAGACCAACCAATCCCGCCAGCCGGCCGCAGCGTCCTGTGTATCGAAGATGAACATTTTATTAGCGAACTCTACGCTCGAGCTCTGACCAAGGGCGGCTACCAGCCGACGGTGATTGCCGACGGCGTCGAGGCGCTGGTCGCGGCCAAAACCAATCAGTACGACATCATTCTGCTTGATTTGATGGTGCCGAATGTCACCGGCATCGAGATCCTGCGCTCCTTGCGTGACCCAGCGCTCCAGCCACCGATCCGGGCCAAAATCATCATCACCACCAATGTCGCACAGCGCTAAGACGTCCGAGCCGACATCGAAAAGCAAGCCGACGGCTATCTCGTAAAAGCCGAGCTCAC
>CAZHJG010000039.1:0-5963 GCA_964533425.1 uncultured Candidatus Saccharibacteria bacterium
GTTCTGCTTTTATCATTGTCACAAGAGAACGGATCGCGAGTTATTAGCGCAACTTTAACTCGTCGAGATTTAAGTTTCTGCAGAGCAGGTAGGAGTTTAACGACCCTCCGGCTGGTCACAAACGGACTTTCAATCAGTAGTTCAGCGCCACATTTGTTTAAGTCTTTCTCAAATGCAGTATAGAAACTATTTTCATCGTAGAGCTTAGAGTTATCGACGGTGGTGGCATGTTCTCGAAACCTTTGGAGAAGGGAGGTTATCATCCTGACTCCTCCTCAGCTTCTTTGAGCAGGTCTTGTACCTCTTGAATATCACCGTCGTTGCCGATATCCTCGTCTAGGAGAGTTCCATTAACGAACTTCCTCTCCAGCCAAGGTTTGATAGAATATAAGCTATGAACAAACTAGCTAAAAAGGACTTTGATTCCGCTGACGAGGTCATGCATCCAACTGAAAAGATGACCGTCGAGACTATTGAGATAAACGGAAAGAAATTTCGCCGAGTGACCACGCTATCAGGCTGGCGATGGTCAGTAGATCTTAAGCCGCTGATCAAGACCGATAGTTGTCAAGATGACCATCTTATTTATATGCTGTCTGGCAAAATGGGGGTGCGTATGGACAGTGGCCAAGAATTGGAATACGACTCCGGCGATTTGGCGGCTATTCCACCCGGCCATGATGGATGGGTCATAGGTAGCGAGCCGGCTACTTGGATAGATATTCCGCATTGACCAACACATCTAGTTTACTAATCGCACAATAGATAGAAGTCGCCTTTTGTTCTAGTGCCCGAAGAAACCGCGGGCTGCCTTATCTGGAAGAGTTAAGAAACTCTGTATGCCTGTAGCGCTGAGTGCCTCTGCGACTTTTGCATCATTGACAGAACCGCTGGAGGCCAAGATTACACTTACTCCCGCGTTCGCTAAGGTTTCGGCTCCATCTGGAAATGGGAAGAAGCTGTCACTGTAAGCCACGGAACCATTAATTTTAGACCCATGCATAGCCTCTTCAGCTCGCTTAAGAGCAAGCTCGGCTGCACCTACACGGTCTTGTTGCCCCACAGCATTACCTATGACCATTCCGTCTTTTACTAAGGTTATTGTGTTGCTATTGCTAGTTGATCCAACAGCCCAAGCCAATACTAAATCTCGTTCTTGCTCAGGGGTTACCCCATCACCAGCCAGTATTTCGGCCTGTTGAATATCTGGTACGTAGGTATAGTTTTCTTGTAAAGCAAAGCCATCCGGAATGTATCTATACCTTAGTCTTTGGTCTAAAGAATGCACGCCGATGTTTGCCAGGGCCGGGTTTGTCAAAAGCCTTAGCTTACCAGTTTTACGTTGCAATATCTCCTCGGCTTCATTAGTAACGCCTGCGGCGACCACAATGTCTAGTATGCGCTTCCGGTCTTCTGGCATATTGTGACCGACTAGTAGTTCAGCCAGTTCCTTGTCCAGCTCAAAGTTCACCATAACTGAACCGCCGAATATGGCTCTTTCATCGCCTTCAATCATCTTTTTTATGACTTCCTGTGGCGTGTCGGCATAGGCTGCACCGCAGGCGTTGCCGTGCTTTACTCCAATCGCTAGCGCTGGAACTTCGCCAATGTTATGTTCAAAGCCGGCCGCAATGTGGGTTATTGTCTGTGTCATACGTTCCGCAAACTCAACCACATTGTTGTAGCTTGTCTCGATCCCGCCGTGCTGCTCAAATCGGCTGTAGGCTAGTGGATTTTTACCATTATTATCCATGTATATGCCAGCCCGCCCCTGCCAAGGGTTTTCGCCGTAAAGCGGTTCGGCAACCTTCTCGCCTATGAAACCAAATACGGCTCCGCGGCCAATATACATGGCTGATTCAAGGCTGTATGCAGCTGCCTCTAGCTCAGCGATATACGCCAACTGCCTACGAAACTCTTCGTCATTAGGCCGGCCGTCTGCCAGCCATTTAAGCACCTCAGGTCTTTGCTCAACTCTAGATAAGACAATTCTGCGGCCTTTGGCGGCTTCCCTTAACATATTGGGGCCACCGATGTCGGTCTTCTCAATAACCTCAAGTTCAGTGTTGTCAGGATTAGCTATAGCCTCGCGGAGCGGATACATATCGACTGCGACCAGGTCAATTAGTGGTATGCCAAGTCGCTTCAGCTCCGCAAGATGTTTGGGAGTTTTCTGAGCTAAGAGCGCGGCCGAGACTTCCTGAGATAATGTGACGACCCTGTGGTCCAAAATAGAGTCGCCTCCAACTAACTCGGCTACGTCTGTTACCTGAATACCAGCTTCACTGATCGTTTTAGCCGTGCCCCCGGAAGCGTAAATATTAAAGCCTTCGGCGGTTAAGCCGTCAGCGAACTCCTCGATTCCATCCTTGTTATAAACTGAGATTAGGGCATTTTCTTGTCCAGCCATGGTACCTCCAATTAATGCAGACTGCCCACTCAGTCAACTGATAAAACTCATTATCGGCAATTGCTTTATCTATTGCAAGCTTCTTAAATGCTTATGCTTGCAAAGAGTTAACTAGCGTGTGATTATTCAGCCATGCAAGTTTAAATCACTTGTTATCGGACCTTCAACTCTGCAGAGGAGGCACGGATGGCTAAGAAACCGGCCATGCTCCATCAAGGCAAGGTGCGTGACACCTATCCCGGTAATGAACCGAATGAGCTGGTGGTGGTCGCCAGCGACCGCATCAGCGTGTCCGACGTCGTTCTGCCGCAGCTGATCCCCGGCAAGGGCATCGTGCTGACACACATGACGAAGCACTGGCTGACAGCTACGCCCGTCGGACAGGTCATGCCGCACCACCTGCTCACATCGCGCGAACAGAGTTCACCGCTCTGGCTCGATGACCAAGAGCGCTATCGAACGATGGTCGTTCGGAAACTCGACATGCTCAAGGTCGAGGCCGTCATCCGCGGTTACCTGGCCGGCTCCGGCTGGAAGGACTACTGCAATACCGGCCTGGTCAGCGGTATCGAGCTGCCAAGCGGTATGCAGGAGATGGAGAAGTTCCCAAATCCGATCTTCACGCCAGCGACCAAGGCCGAAGAAGGGCACGACGAGAACATTGACTTCGAGGGGATGGTGTTGATCCTGGGCGACCGGGGTCTAGCCGAGCGAGTGCGAAGCAAGGCCATCAAGCTGTATCAGGCCGGGGCCGCCTACGCACTCGAGCGGGGAATCATCCTCGTTGACACCAAGTTCGAGTTCGGCATCAACCCGGAGACGGGAGGGCTGACACTCGGTGACGAGGTGCTGACTCCCGACTCCTCCCGCTACGTCGCGGCCGAGACCTACGAAGTCGGTAAGCCGCCGGCATCGATGGACAAGCAGATCGTCCGCGACTACTACGACAGCATCGGCTGGGACAGGACGGATCCAGCCCCAGACATGCCGCAGTGGCTGATCGATCAGACAGTCGAGGTATACGGCGACATCGCTGAACGCCTCACCGGCACCAACCCGCTGATCTAGCGGAAGCTCGCAAGTGAAGGTCTGGTCGGGAGCGTGTAGCGAATCTCGCAACACGCTCCCGACAACAGACATTTATAATCAATTCGGAATTTGCTCGGGCTCCTGAGCGTAATAGTCCAGATTCCAAAGGGCGTTTCGTCTAGCAATGAGAGTAAGTGACGCATTAGGCGCCACCCTCACCCGAGTATCCTGATAAGGCCATCCCTGTAAATGTGAAGCTATGCTTCCAATTAGAACTCCATGGCTAAATACTAACCTTCTGTCTGGATAGACATCGGGTATGTGGTGGTCAAAAGTCTCTGACATCCACTCAAGACCCCGTAGAGCAGCATCGGATGGCGATTCAGCACCTCCTTGCTTGAAGTCTTTGCCCAGCCTTTCCATTTCTGCTATCACCAACTCATCAGCATAGACTTCCTTTCGAACTCGCCCGACCCAGTCGCCCTGGTCTAACTCCTGCAAAGCATCGTGAATCAATGGTTCTATGTCGAGTCCCATCTCGGCCAAACAGTACTCCGCCGTCTGTATCGTCCTAACTGATGGAGATACATGGACGATTGAGGGAAAAATACCTTGTCTCGATAAAAAGTACCCAAGTCTTTTTGATTGCTCGACACCTTCCGGCGTTAATGGCGCCTCATTGCTCCTACCGCTAAAAGTCGTCTCAAGATTTGTCTTAGCCTCACCATGTCGAATCCAATAAAGTTCTAGGTCAGCGCTAATCATGCTCCGAGTATGCTTCAGCAGTTATTTCGAAGCAAGCTTAACCAAAATAATTAGTGCCTAGCAAGTGTTTGGCTTCTTCCCACAAGTCAATCTGGCGTCTAGCTTCATCTGTTGTTAGTCCTAAGTAATATTCTTCTGGATTGATAAGTGCTTCACGTTGATGATCGGGGATTACGTCGAGCAAAGTGGCTGTTTCGCTATCTGCTGCAACAACCTCTCTAAATGGCTTGCCACTCTCTTGGGCTTCTTCAACTAACCTCTTGGCTATGCCGTATGCTCCTACATTCCCACGGTCGCGAAGAATTACCTGCAACGCTTCGCTGGCAATCGCGCCGTCAGTCAATCTTAAATTTCTTTGTAAGTTTGGTTCATGAACTTCAAGCTTGGATAGTGTTTTGGTAAGGCTTTGTGCGGTTCGGGCGACCATAGACGGTATTGTTCCGTAAAACCTCATTGATGCCGAATCGCGCAGGTCGCGCTGATGATCGCTGACCAAATTCTGGTAAGCATTGAAGAGTTGGCCGAGCACTTCTCTATGCATACCTGCCGCATTTTCGAAATTGATCGGATTGCGTTTTTGCGGCATAGCCGAAGAGCCCCTTTGATTTTTAGCATCAAATTGTTCTCCGACTTCGGCGATTTCGGTACGCTGTAAATTGCGCATATCTTCGCCAATTTGAGCCATAATGCCCGAGGTATTGGCAAGTTCAGCAAGTAAACGAAGCGTATTTTCCGCTGGAACTATTTGCGTTGCATGTCCGCAAGGCTCAAGACCTAGCTTAGCTAGAAACGCTAGTTCGAACGCCTTAGGATCTTGATTGATCAGGGCAGAGGCATTATAACCGCCAACAGCACCTGAGAACTTACCTTGTAGAGCACGCGCACGTTGATTAGCTTCTATGAGAGACTCTCCGAGCCTTCCGAGATACCGTGAGGCAGTAAAGCCAAAGGTAATTGGCACACCATGTTGACCATGAGTCCGTCCTACCTGGGCCGTATTAGCATATCTATCAGTTAAACCAGCGATTACATCCCCTAGCACTATAGCTCTTGGTATAACTAGCACACGCATGCCTTCCTTCAGCTGCAGCGAGTTAGCTGTTGAAATAATGTCATAGGAGGTTGCTGCTGCGTGCACCCAAGGTTTGGCCTCATCGCTAACTCTGAATGTTATGGCGTCGGTCAAGGCAACAATATCATGACCGGTGCCCTTATCTTTGAATTCACCCCTGCCTTTTTCGCGGGCCTCAACTTCCTCTGCGCTAATATCTCTGCTAGCCGCTTCAATCTCCAGCGCAACCTCTCGTCGACATTTACCGAAATCAGCATAAGTATGGGCTAGAGCAGCCTCTACATAAGCCTGATAACCGACTCTAGTCTCTTCGGAAAAGTGCAGTTCAATGTCTCTTTCACTATAGCGCCCACTGTTTGGGTCAACCGCACTACGATAATGAGGTCTTGTTTCTGGTGTTGGAAATTCGAAAGCCTCTAGGTTTTGCTCAGCCATCTGAAGGATGCCCCTTATATGAATTAACTATAGGGTAGCCGCCTATATTTAATACTGCAAGCATGGGCGTTTTGTGTTGACTTATTCTAAGGTGTTAGGCCGGAATGTTTGAAACAGAGCAAAGCAGGTACCAGACCCACAAGCCCAGCAGGGTTTATTAAATTGATTCGAGGGCTGGTGTAAGGGACGGTAAGAGTGTATCCCCCTCGATTGGCTCAAAGACTTCCTCAAGTATGTTTATGTCGCGTGTTA
>CAZHJG010000039.1:5973-7128 GCA_964533425.1 uncultured Candidatus Saccharibacteria bacterium
TGCTACACCACGACGTTCACTCTTTCACTACTCGACTCTCTTCCGATCTATATGTAAAATCATCGATTCGTGATTGAGCTTTAACATCAAGGCGCAAGACTTAGGGAAATTCCCATAACCGGATGTAAGACTGGGCAGTAAGTTAGCTTCAAGAAAATGCGGCGTACCTTTTTTGTCTAGTCTTATATCAATACGGCCATAATCACGTGCTCCTAGACTGTTAAAGACTTTTTGAGCTAGAAGGCTGACCCTATGCTTAAGGACCGGATCGAATATTTCTACAGCCTGCTCGGTATCGGATGATTTCACTTCTTGGCTCAAAAAACGCGCCCCTGACGCATCTGCTGGGGCAATCAACTCAAGCGGCATAATTATCAGCTTGTCAGAGAGCTCATCTTTTAATATGGATACGCTAAATTCACGCCCTGGTAGGTACTCTTCTACCAAAGAGTCCGATTTTAGATTGTTGGAAATCATCGCGATTTTAGCGGTCAGCTCGAGAAAATTATTAGCTACTGAGTGCTTATCGATACCCGTTCCGCCACCTCTATCCGTAGGCTTTATAAATAGCGGAAATTCCATATTCGAGCTGTCACCTAGCAGATTGCCTTGCTCAACAACAAGAAATGGCGAGGTTTCAAGACCTGCATCTAGAATGTGCTGTTTGGCTTTCGGCTTAGAAAACTCAAGTTCTATAGCTGTTCGCGCCGAGCCGGTGTAGACAATACCCTGTTCGTCTAGATATTCGCTAAGCCAAACTTTACCGGTGCCAGCTTCTGCGGGCACAAACTTCATGCCAAGAAAAACCAAGTCTGGCTGAAGGGCAGTCAAGCTCTCTAAATCCGCGTAGCTGTCTACGGTGGTAACTCCAACTCTAGAGAAATGCTTGGCCAAAACCGCATAAATAGCATTGCTAGACCTGGTGCCCATTGAAGTGAGCCGGCCAACGCTAGAACGAACAATCACGATGTGTTTATTGATTTTCATTGCCATAACAACCTAGGGGCTTGTTGCCAAGCCCCTAGGCCTTAGTTGTTCGATTAAACTTATCTTAGTAAGAACGGCGGAAATTACCGCCGCCGCCACCGGGGCGTCGATCCTCTTGCGGACGAGCTTCGTTGACCATAAGCTTACGGCCGCCGAGTTCTTTACCGT
>CAZHJG010000040.1:0-7028 GCA_964533425.1 uncultured Candidatus Saccharibacteria bacterium
CGTTGGACTTTATCGGTTGGATCAGCAGGTCGCTTGTCAGCGTATAGACACATTTCTATAAGTGCAACACTTACAGATCGCGTAAAGACTGCTTTGGTTAACGCTGGTTCAGCTTTCGCTGAATTAGTTGGCCCGAAGACCTTGTCTTTCGCAACAGTTTAAGCTTCATAACTTAAACCGTGCCGCGCGGGACGCCAGATATCGCAAAGGCGCGCTATATTTTCTGGACGCTCGACTAGAACTGTCCTAGCTAGTTGCTAAGACTTTGGACCGCTGCAGTAGAATGTTTGTCCGCTTAGATACCTACTGCCTAAGATTTTAAAACGGACTAAGCCTGTAGAAGACCAATCAAGATAAACCGGCGGACGTGGGGGCAGTACCCACCAGCTCCACCAAAAACGCATCAGCTAAGGCTGGTGCTTTTTTGTTTTGCTCATGCTTGCTTATGATAAAAACTGGCGGTAAGATGAGCGTAATTTTAAGATGTGAATAATTTAGGAGCCTTTGGGTATGCCAGATTATTTAAGAGAACTGCAAGAACGAACAGCAGAGGCGTCGTCATCGACACAATATGCTTGGGACTATGATATAGCGCACCTAACAAACGCTATAATTGATGTTGCCGAAGAAAAAATTGAAAAAGAGTCAGGGGCGGGGAGAACGGAAGCTTATTACAATTATCCGATTACAACAGAGAGGCGAGAGCATCTGGACAAACATAGCGAAGCCCTGAATGTTGCAGCCGGAATCTTTCTAAAGCGTGGCTTAAACGCGAAAGTACGCTGGAACGGCACCGCTATAATCGGCTACTCGTTAGCGGCAGTCCACCCGGAAACACAACCAGGCGTTACAAGCTATCATGGCCAAGTAGCCTTACGCACAATTGTTCTGAGTTGGTAGCAGGTTACATTCACATCCTTGTCCCTTATCGCCCAAACATAAGCTGTTTGCTATGATTAAGTAAATGGAAGCCGCGGTTAAAATACATAGTTTATCAGTGACGCTCGGTGGTCAGGTGCAAGCGCTCAAAGATGTCAGCCTGGAACTGCCGGCGGGGAAGACGATCGGCGTGATCGGGCCGTCGGGTGCGGGGAAGACGACACTTATTAAAAGTATTGTTGGTCGTTTAGAGGTGCCGAAGGACAGTGTTACGGTACTCGGGCAAGCGGCAGGCACTCAGGGGCTACGAAAAGACGTGACCTATATGAGTCAGGAGTTGTCAGTATATCCCGACCTGACTGTAAGAGAGAATCTGAAATACTTCGTTGTTATGGCGGAGCAGCCCCGTAAGCATGCCTCGATGATTGCCGAAGACATTTTGCATATAGTTGATTTGCGTGAGAGAGCTGATATTTTGGTACGCAACCTTTCGGGTGGGCAAAAACAGCGTATGTCGTTGGCCGTAGCGCTGATTGGCTCGCCAAAGCTGATGGTACTCGATGAACCAACAGTCGGCCTCGACCCAGTACTGCGCGACAAACTATGGAAACTATTTAACGAGTTAAGTAAGCGCGGCACTACGCTGATAATTTCCAGCCATTCCATGGATGAAGCCGGCCGTTGCGATGATCTGGTGCTGATCCGCGGCGGCCAAGTGGTGGCCCATAGCTCGCCAAAAGTATTTCTTAAGCGGACCGGTAGTGAAACGATCGAAGAAGGCTTTCTGAAACTGGCTGGAGGTGCCGAATGAGCCCGGATAAAACACTGGCCACTGCCAGACGTGTTTTAACGCAGCTCGGTCATGACCCACGTACGCTGGCCATGCTGTTTGTGGTGCCTCCGGTGTTACTGACGTTGCTAAAGTACGTCTTTAACGATGGTGGCCTGGCTTTCAACAGCTTCGCGCCGATGTTGCTCGGTATCTTTCCCATGATTCTCATGTTTTTGATTACTTCTATTGCTACGCTCCGTGAAAGGACAAACGGTACATTGGCCAGATTGCTGACCATGCCCGTCAGCAAGCTTGACTTCATTCTTGGCTACGCCATCGCCTTTTCACTCGTGGCTTTTGTGCAAGCGGTTATCACTGGTTTTGTGATGCTTGACTTGTTAAATGTTGCGGTGATGGGCGGCACTTTAGCAACACTGGTGGGCGCAGTGGCAGCGGCTTTCTTGGGCACAGCGCTTGGCCTATTCGTTAGTGCTTTCGCTGCCAGTGAGTTCCAAGCCGTCCAATTTATGCCAGCGTTTTTGTTCCCGCAGCTGCTTGTTTGCGGCCTCTTCGTAGCCAGAGAGCACATGGCCAAGGTGTTACAGTGGTTTTCGGACGTTATGCCGCTCACATACAGTGTCGACGCCATGAAGCAAGTGACCAATAGTCCGGTCTGGACCGTCACACACACGAAAGATCTGCTGATTGTTATTGGCTATGCTATTGCCGCTCTCGTGCTGGGCTCTATTACCATCCGGCGCCAGGAAAAGCCGTAACGGACAATTCTAGTCTCTCGATAGGCTATAATAAAGAAATCATGAAAAACAAATACGTGGACATTGGTGTTGGGCTGGTGGTAATCATTGGTCTTGCTGTTGGCACGGTCTTAGTGGTACATGTTCATAAAGCGAAAGGCTTGAGCCTGGGTGCGGCATCAATCAATGCCGACGCCACCCCTACGCCATCCACCTCAAATTCAGACAGCTCCAGCTTAAATGTTTCTTCGTCTTCACAAGCCACCAATCTTGGTCAGCTCGGGTCGAGCCAGCAATCATCAGGCGGTAACCCCACCGGGCAAGGCGCCCCCACGTCTTCCGGCTCCGGTTCTAACCAAGGGCTTGATCCATCGACCTTCAGCCAGTACGACAAGTACAAAGCGGACACCAATGCGCTATTTGGAGATATCCAGGTAGGCAGCGGTGCTGAGTTGGCCGAGAATCACCAGGCCGAAGTTGTTTATAAGGGCTGGCTGACTAATGGCCAATTATTCGATGAGTCGCATACCGGCAGTGACGGCAAGTTGCAGCCCTTTGTGTTTACCGATGGGGCGCATCAAGTCATTCCTGGCTGGGAGCAAGGGCTGACTGGTATGAAGGTCGGCGGCACACGCCTGCTGATCGTTCCGCCAACGGTTGGCTATGGCGCAACCGGCCAAGGCTCGATACCACCCAATTCTGTACTGGTGTTTGAAGTCCAGTTGGTTGCCGTGCAGTAATCAATACTAGCTGACGCACAACTGCAATAATTCTCACAGACAAAGGGTTTGGCCCGGACATATCTTTAGGTTGTAAACGTATAGTGAGCTGGATAGCTGACGTGATGACCGCGCTTGCTAAGTCTGATGGCAGACACTACGACGCACGAGTCCCTCCGCCCTTTCCAAACGCTCAATAAGAAGGGGGAGAGTAATGGCAAGAACAATTGAACGGCAAAATAGGGAGATGCTCAAGGATGCCTGGTGGCTGCTGATGCTGCAAGGGGTGGTGGGTGTGCTCTTTGGGATTTTAGCTATTTTTTGGCCGGGACTTACGCTGGTGACGTTGGTGTATCTTTTCAGCGCCTACGTGCTAGCGTGGGGACTGATTGAAATGGTGCACGGGCTACTGAGCATTGGTAGCCGCAGCACGTGGTGGATGACGTTGCTGTTCGGCTTGGTGGGCCTTGGCGTTGGCGTGTACCTCATTCGACACCCACACGTTACCTTCGCGACCTTCATACTGGTTATCGGTATCACGCTGATTTTCCGTGGCATCATTGATTTCTTTGCAGCCTTACTCGGCACGGGAATGCGGGCCGGGCAACGGACACTGATGTTTTTCGTGGGCATCGCTGCAGTGATAGCCGGTATCATTGTATTGCTCCAGCCGGTAGCCGGTGGCGTAGCCTTTGTGTGGGTGTTGGGTCTATACGCTCTGATATTCGGTACGCTGGTCGTAGTCACGGCGCTGGAAGTGCACAAAGACGTCATGGCATTAGCGAACGAAGAATAATCGTACTGACTGCAAACGAAAAGCCGCTCTGCATTGTTCAGAGCGGCTTAAGGCATTCGGCCTACGTAGACAGGCAACGAAATCTAGATTTGGAATCTCTACAAATAGCACTTTTTGGGTGAAAAACTGCGTGCTTCACTCCGCCGTACTTCTAGTACGCCTCCATTCAGTACTCGCTTTTCTTCCCAAACTACACTCATTTGTAAAGATTCTTGATCCGTGGATGGATCATGGTGAGGGGGCTTGGCTTAGGCGCGTACCTCCCGCGCGTAAGCTTGCATTGCCTGCCCGTTAGATCTAGGACTTTTCAATGGATTACCCCCTTTCTGTGTGTTTCAAATTGTTAATACTTATATTGTACTACGCACTTTCACACGTCTCAATATTTTGTGATAGGTTTGATTCCGGCAGTGGCCTATCTCACTGAGTAAGACTGCCAAAAGCGACATACTGTATCTTTTAAAGGAGGAATTATGCCACTACCACCAGACGAACCGAACGATGAGGAAAGAGAAGAAGAGTTGCCAGGAGACGAAGGTACGACGCCATTTAGCGCGGGCGGCCCAATTCGAGACGATGAGTCCAAAGACCCAGAAGACGCCCGGGCCGAACACCTGTCGAGCACGCACCCCGTAACCGACGACGACATTCAGCAAGAAGATGTGTATGAGGAGGGGCTGGCTGAAGCAGCCGGAGCAGAAGAGCCCAATGCCGGTAATGCCGTAGTTAACTACGATCCGGACAAGGACAAAAGAAAACGGCACGGTTAAGGTAGTTTTAATAAGCCGGCGCGTAAGATGTCAAACTCCTTGCGCCGGGTTTGGTAAGCTGTTATACTGACGTCACTAGAAAAGCTGCCAATAACGTAAGTTAGGTTCTAGAGTTACATTAGTTAATAAGTACGTGTTTTCTGAGGAGCAGCTAGCTGGTTTGCCAGGTACCTCGGACCGTTAGGAGAGTAAATGGCAACCAAATTGTTTGTCGGTTCCCTTGCTTGGGCAACCACCGATGACAGCCTGCGCGATTTCTTCGCCAGCGCCGGCACCGTTGTGTCAGCTAACGTCATCTTTGACCGCGAAACCAATCGCAGCAAAGGCTTTGGCTTCGTCGAAATGTCTTCGGACGAAGAAGCTAAGGCAGCAGTCGATCAGCTGAACGGCAAAGACCTTGATGGTCGTCCGATCGTCGTGAGCGAAGCCCGCCCACGCGAAGAGCGTCCTCGTCAGTCTTTTGATAACAGTCGTTACTAGAGATAGACGTAAGATGAAATGAGCAGTCTCTTGGCTGCTCATTTTTCTTGCCAAGATAAGCAGACGTAGTCGTGCCTTGACACCTCCGAAATCCAAGCATAAGCTTAAAGCGGTACATCAAGATACAAAGTATGTTGAAGAAACTATCAAAACTCACTATGCTCTTCACGGCACTTTTGACCTTGGGCTTGGCAACCATCCCGGTTTACAGCTGAGCCACTGAACAGAGCTAAATTCTAAAAATAAAACATGTTTATTAACTTGACCCCGTCGGTGAGTAACCGGTAGGCTGGATAGCATATGGCATTCGATAAAGCGAAAGAATTGGTTACCAAGACCATTAAATTGTCGTTTCGCACCGACAAAGAGCTGACGCCCGAAGACGTTCGACTGGCCCGGGATTACATCGGTGGTTACTGGTCAAAAGTGCAGCGGTTCCATCCGAAAGACGATGAAAGCTTGCTCGGCCTCCCTAAACCTTACCTGGTGCCGTCGTACCGTGAGAAAACGGGCTTTGACTATAATGAACTGTATTACTGGGACAGTTACTTCATGGTGCAAGGTATGCTTGATGCTGAGCACGAAGAGCTGGTGAGCGGTATTCTTGATAATCTGGTGGCGCTCTTTGAGCGTTTCAAGTGCATTCCCAATGCTTCCCGCACCTACCTTACTGGCCGGTCACAACCGCCACTGCTGACAAGCTTCATCTTTGACATCTATCAGGCATATGATCGTGATGAAGCCTGGCTGAAGCGGATGATCGATGTTGCCAAGCAGGAATACGAGACTGTCTGGATGGGCGTGAAAAAGCCGAATGAGCGCCAGGTGTACAAAGGCCTGAGCCGCTACTACGACATTAATCATTTACACGATCTGGCCGAAGCCGAAAGCGGTTGGGATATGACACCGCGCTTTGACCGGCGGGCGCTGAACTTTTTGCCAGTTGATCTGAACGCGCTGCTCTACAAATACGAAGCCGATTTTGCTCGAGCTGCCAAGATTTTCGGTGACAAGCGCGAAGAAGCCAAGTGGGATGACGCCGCCAAAGTTCGCAAGGCCACCATGGACAAACTGATGTGGGACCGTATCCGTGGCCTGTACTATGACTACAACTATAAAAAGGAACGTCGAGGTAACATTAGCAGCTTAGCGACATTCTTCCCGATGTGGGCCGGCCTGGTCGACGAAAAGCAAGCCGCCAACCTGGTCAAGGCCCTCCGGCGCTTCGAAAACAAGGGCGGTGTAGCCACCACCGACGCCCTGCCCCTCGGCCAATTTGTCATCGGTAGCATGCCCACCCAGTGGGCGTATCCAAACGGCTGGGCGCCGTTACATTTTATCGTTGTCAAAGCTCTGGAACGCTACGGCTATCATCAGGATGCCCGCCGCATCGCCATGAAATGGCTCAAAACTAACCTGGCCTGGTTTAATGAGCAGCATGTCTTTCTAGAGAAGTACAATGTCGTCGCTCCGGATAAGCCACCACTCAAAGGCGTTTATCCTTCGCAAACCGGCTTCGGCTGGACGAATGCGGTGTTTGAACGGTTCTGTTTGGATTACGTTGATCGACCGGAATAAACCAGGCGTCATCTCTCTTTTTTGGCACTTCTCCCTTGTCATCCCAGCCCCAGCCTTCGCTGGGGTAAACTCCGGCTGGGATCCAAACCTTAATAAGTTCCGGCCGGACGCGCTAGGTTTATAAAGTCAAAATCAGAATAAAAGAAGACGACTCTTTATTCGCATGGATCCCAGCCTTCGCTGGGATGACACGCAGATGGTATAATCACCCTGTTACGAGGGTAATTAGCTCAGTTGGCTAGAGCGCAGCATTCACATTGCTGAGGTCGGGGGTTCGAG
>CAZHJG010000041.1:0-1735 GCA_964533425.1 uncultured Candidatus Saccharibacteria bacterium
CGGCTGGATCTTCAGCATTAACGCCTTGCCGCTCGGCGGTTTTGTAAAGCTGAAGGGTGAGCACGACAGCGACACCGAAAAGGGTAGTTTCGGCGCGGCCACCACTTGGGCCAAGACCAAGATTATGGCGGCCGGCGTGGGCATGAACCTGCTGGTGGCGCTAGTGCTGCTGAGCATTTTGGCCGTGGTGGGCATGCCACAGCTCGTACCGAATCAATTCACTGTCAAGCGCGATACGCAACTCGTCTCGCAGAACGTGCTTATCAGTTATGTGGAGCCGAACTCGCCAGCTGAAAAAGCTGGGCTCAAAGCGGAAGACGAAATAACCGATATCAGTCTGCCGGGTTACAGTCCGGTAGCGGTCAACACTGCCGACAAATTGCCGACAGTGACCAAGGATTTTGCCGGCAAACGAGTAATTGTCTTTTACGAGCGGGCGGGGCAACACCGCGAAACGCAGTTGACGCTGCGCACGGCCAGCGAAGTGAACGCCAGCCTCAAAACCAATAACCCGAAGGGCTATCTAGGCATCTCGCCAACGCAGTTCACCGTGCAGCGTTCGACGTGGTCGGCGCCGCTAGTGGCCGTGGGCCTGAGCGCTCAGGTGACGGCACTAACCTTTCAGGGACTGGGCCATGCGCTAGGTGGCCTTGGCAGCTTGATCGCTGGTGCGGTCACCGGCAATACCACGGCTCGGCAGAACGGACAGGCTTCGGCGACGTCGCAGGTGGCGGGACCAGTGGGGATTTTCGTGATCCTTAAAGACGGCAGTCTACTGGGCTACCAATTCATGCTGTTTATCATCGCCATCATCTCGTTGACGTTGGCGATTATGAACATCCTGCCTATCCCGGCGCTAGATGGTGGACGGCTGTGGCTGATGCTCGTCACGCGGTGGCTGAAACGGCCGCTGAGCGCCCAGAAGGAAGAACTAATTAACGCTACCGGCTTTGCGGTTTTGATCGGTCTGGTCATTTTGGTGACCATTGTTGATGTGCAGCGGTTCCTTTAGAATTTTCAATTTGCAATTTGGCAATTTTCATTCAAGATCCAATACTTTAAAATCCAAATTTTCAAACGTTCCGGGGGCTATAACCCATGTGAATTTGAAAATTGAGTCTTTGTATATTTGAAAATTGAATGAAAATTGCCAAATTGTAAATTGAAAACTAAC
Organism: uncultured Candidatus Saccharibacteria bacterium; assembly: GCA_964533425.1. Lineage (GTDB taxonomy): Bacteria > Patescibacteriota > Saccharimonadia > Saccharimonadales > UBA4665 > CAZHJG01. Next base: position 1,175 of record CAZHJG010000041.1, read on the forward strand.
CCCCCACTCCGCTTCTTGCTAGAATGAAATAGCATTATGCAAACCAAGCCCGAACATTCTGAAGCCGAACCGGCGACTCCTGCCGTTTCCTGGAACCCGTGGTTGGGAGTCGTATTTTTGGTGCTCGTGTACTACGGTTCGCAGTTTTTCGCCGGCATACTGATCTCTATTTATCCGGCCCTTAGGCATTGGACGTCGGCGCAGGCAAATAACTGGCTCGATAACTCAGTACCGGCGCAGTTCGTGTTTATTCTGCTGGCCGAGAGCTTTGCCGTCGGTGCCATCTTGCTGTTCATGAGGCATTACAAGCAGCGTTTCAGCGGTATTGGGCTAAGAAAGCCGCGCTGGTCCGATCTGGGCTATGGGCTGCTGGCCGCGCCAGTTTACTACATTGTGTATCTGTTAACCGTCGGCGTGGTCAGCCAATACGTCAAAGGCCTCAACGTCAATCAGCAGCAACAGATCGGATTTACCAATGTACACGGTGCGGCCCAGCTGATCATGACATTTATCAGCCTGGTTAGATCGGAAGAGCGACGTGGAGGGAAAGCGTGTACGTCC
>CAZHJG010000041.1:1745-6815 GCA_964533425.1 uncultured Candidatus Saccharibacteria bacterium
AGCCTGGTTATTCTGCCGCCGATTGCCGAAGAGATCATGGTGCGCGGCTTTTTGTATAGCACGCTTAAAAAGGCCATGCCGTTGTTTGGCGCCGTGGTGCTGACCAGCGCTATCTTCGCCAGCGCGCACTTGCCGGAAGGCGGCGCAGCCGGCCCGCTGTGGATCGGCGCGCTCGATACCTTCGTGCTGAGCCTGTTTTTAATTTATTTGCGTGAAAAAACCAATGGGCTGTGGGCCAGCATGACCTTGCATGCCGTCAAAAACGGCGTAGCCTTCGTAGCGCTTTTTGTACTACATGTGAAATAATGCTATAAATAGCCTACTAAGGCAGTCGCTTATGAGTGAAGCAGAAGATATTTTAGTTGTTAAATACGGCTCTGGGACGGTCACCAACGGTCAGGGCATGGACGCTGGCTTGGTCGAGGGCTATGTGGCTGAACTCGCCAGCCTACGCGCGGGGTATCAGATTGTCGTCGTCAGTTCCGGTTCGATTGTCGTCGGTAAAGCACTCTGGGAGTCGGCTCATGGCAGCGAGGCGCCGGCTCCCAGTGACCAGACATTGGCAACCATAGGCAGCGGGCAGGCCTTCAATGTCTGGCAGCGCGCTTTCCGCGCCCACGGCGTATTAGCTGGCCAGATTCTGGTTACCCATCACGAGATGGACGACCAGCTGGAGCGCCCGATGCTGAAGCGGGTGATGGAAGACAGCATGCAGGCCGGCGTCATCAATGTCGTCAACGAGAACGACGCACTCAGTGACGAGGAGGTCGCCACCTACAAATACGGCGGCGACAACGACGGACTGGCTTCTTACGTGGCGAGGCTGCTCGGTGCCCGGCAGCTCTGCTTAATGACAGATATTGACGGCTTGCTTGACGAAAACCGCTCCGTCATACGGGAAGTGCAGTCTGGGGACGAAGCCGAAGCAATACGGCTGGCACGCTATGCCGTTACGGACGCCCACATCAGCAATGGCGGAATGATTACTAAGGTCGAGGCGGCTTTACGTGCCACGAGGGGTGGTATCGAGGCGCACATTGCGCACGCCGAAGCCGCTCCTACTGACGTTATCGCTGGCCGGGCCGGCACCCGTTTTATCGCTCAATAGCCGTTTTACGCTCTAAAAAAGCCGCAAAACATAGTAGAATACCCTGAGTAATGAGACTATCGCAGCTATTCACCAAGACCAGTAAAACCGTACCGGCTGACGAAACGGCCAAGAACGCCCAGCTGCTGATTCAGGCCGGTTTCATTTACAAGGTGATGGCCGGGGTGTATGCCTACACGCCGCTTGGTTTGCGGGTGGTCGAGAACATCAAGCAGATCGTGCGCGAAGAGATGAACGCCGTGCAAGGACAGGAGCTGATTATGACCAACTTGCAGCACCGCGCACCTTGGGAACGGACCGGCCGCTGGGACGACAAGGTCGTGGACATCTGGTTCAAAACGCATCTCAAGGATGGTCAGGAAGTCGGGCTGGCTTGGTCGCACGAAGAAGCCATTATCGAAATGATGCGCCAGTACGTCAGCAGCTACAAAGATCTGCCAATCAGCGTCTATCAGTTCCAGACCAAGCTCCGGAATGAGCTGCGGGCCAAGAGCGGCATCATGCGCGGCCGCGAGTTTGTCATGAAAGACATGTACTCCATGAGCATCGACGCCGCGCAGCACGACGCCTACTACAACTCGGTGATTGAAGCCTATAAGAAGGTCTACGATCGCCTCGGTATCGGCCAGGACACGTATGTGACATTCGCCAGCGGCGGGGCGTTTACCAAGTTCAGCCATGAGTTCCAGACCATTTGCGAGGCCGGCGAAGATGTCATTTATCTGCATCGTGGCAAGAACATGGCGATCAACGAGGAAGTGCTCGACGACGAAAGCCTGGCCAAGCTAGGCGTCAAGCGTGAAGAACTCGAAGAAGTTAAGAGTAGCGAAGTTGGCAACGTGTTCAATTTCGGCACCGAGAAGTCCGAGCAGATGGATTTCGCCTTCACTAGCGAAGCTGGACAGAAGCAGTTCGTGCATCTGGGGTCGTATGGCATTGGTATCACGCGGGTGATGGGGGTGATCGCCGAAAAGCTGGCTGACGAAAAAGGGCTGGTTTGGCCGCTTAACATCGCGCCGGCCAAGGTGTATCTGGCGCGGCTCGGCAGTAGCGATGAAGTCGTCAAGCAAGCCGACGAACTCTACGACCGCTTGACAGCTGATGGTACTGCGGTATTATATGACGACCGAGATATGCGGCCGGGCGAAAAATTCGCTGACGCTGATCTGCTCGGCATCCCGTACCGCGTCGTAGTAAGCGATAAAACGGCCACCGCGGGTATGTATGAACTTAAAGGGCGTCAAAGCGACCAACCCGAGCAGGTGACCCCTGAAGAATTAACAAGTAGACTGAATAAAATTAACTAAAGTTTGCTATAATATAGCCAACTCATTCCAATTTGACCAAGAAACTTGACCAAGAACAGGCGAGAGTAATTAAGGAGTTAAGGAGGGAGTGCCATGAAGAAATTATTTCGACTGACACAGGCAGGCGTTGACGAGCTCAGCGCTGAGCTTCAGACACTGACCGCCAAGCGGGCAGGCATCGCTGAAGCTATTAAGAATGCCCGCGAACTCGGTGACCTCACCGAGAATGCCGAATATCAGTCAGCCCGCGCCGAGCAGGACCGCAATGAAAGCCGGATTTCGGAGATTGAGAACATCTTGCTGAACGTGGAAATCATCAAAAAGCCTCGCGGCGACAGCAAGGTGCAGCTGGGCTCGTCGGTGAAGCTGAAGGGCGACGGCAAGGCCAAGGAATTCCAAGTGGTCGGCACAGTTGAGGCCGATCCATTGAACGGCAAAATCAGCGACGAATCACCGATCGGCCAGGCGCTGCTCGGCAAGAAGGTGGGCGACAAAGTAGACATCGTCACGCCGGCCGACACCACTACCTACAAAGTTGTCGACATTTCATAACGGCATATCTCCAGCCAAATAACTCATGCTTGCAAAAAAGTATCTATGCGTGCACATTAGATGGATCACATGAGGAGAAACTATGGCACACCACGAAAGCTCACGTTTGCACGAAAGAGAAGACATTCTCGCTCTGGGCCTGAGAATAGCCAGCATCAGAGGCGCACTCGACAGTGTTATCGCGCTTGGCTCTGCCTTTGGCATCAAAGACAGGGTCAAGAGCCAGCAAATAACGCTGAACGAGCCGGAACTATCGTACAGAGAAACATTTCACTCCGTGTGGCGCTTTTCTAAAGTCCATGGATTGTTCTTGAGGATGGGCAAACGGCTACGCCTAAGGTCGGGGTGGTAGAGAGGGTAGTGTCTACGACTGATGGAAAAGCCATAAGAGCTTATAGAACAGCTGTCCAGCCGGTCAATGAAAAAGCTATTACTAGCATACAATCTTCGCCCCAAGCAGAGGCTTGGGGTGCGCGAGCTGCGCAGACAGAACTAGTCGAAGTCCCGTCAGTGGATAATTTATGGACGGCTTCTAACTATTTCAACCCATTAAATATTATTCGCTTTATTCGTCGAGAAAATCAGATAGATCGCTTCAAGGAGTCGTTGCCGATTACGGAGCGAATTGCCCATGAATTTGTGATCGCTTCGCAGAATCCTGAACTCAATCCAGCAATAGCTGGTCTGACCGATCGCATATAGGTAGAGTGCGTCAGCCACTCCGTCAATCAATCTGTCGGCTGACAACGGCATACTGTATACTCTAAGGCATATGGCTACGCTGAAAGAACTCCGTGATGAGCGGCTGAGAAAATTAGAGGAGCTGAAAAAGCTGGGCGTGAATCCGTACCCGGCGGAAGCTCAGCGCACGCATGTGCTTGGTGACATCACGGCCAAATTTGACGAGTTGCAAGGGCAGGAGGCCACTGTGGTCGGCCGCGTTATGAATATCCGCAAGTTTGGCAAGATCGCGTTTGTGGTGGTTCGCGACCAGAGCGGGCAAGTACAGCTGTTCCTCGGACAGGATAAAGTGGCCGGTCTTGATGCCGCCACGAGCCAGCTTGGCTTTGACCAGTTACCGCTGCTTGATACTGGCGACTTCATCGAGGCTCACGGACCGGTGATTAAAACGCAGACCGGCGAAGTATCCGTAGAAGTACACTCACTCAGGTTACTTACCAAATCGCTTAGGCCTATGCCGCTGCCCCAAGAGGGCTTCACCAACAAAGAAGAGCGCCTGCGCCGCCGCTATGTCGATATGAACGTCAACCTCGACGTCCGTGACCGCTTCGTGCGCCGCAGCAAGTTTTGGCAAGCCACTCGTGATTATTTAAATAAAAACGGTTTCACCGAAGTTAACATTCCGGTTCTGGAGCACACCACTGGTGGCGCGGACGCCAATCCGTTCGTCACGCACATGGACGCGCTCGATCAGGACTTTTATTTGCGAATCAGCCACGAATTACCGTTAAAACGTCTATTGGGCGCCGGCTTCGAAAAAGTCTACGACATCGGCTCCCGCTTCCGCAACGAAAACTACTCCGACGAACACCTGCCCGAACACGTCGCCATGGAGTGGTACTGGGCCTACGCCGACTGGCGGGACGGCATGAAATTTATGACAGACATGTACCGCGAAGTCCTGCAAAATACGTTCGGTACACTAAAGTTCAAACTTGGAAATTTCGAAGTTGACCTCAGTAAGGAATGGGAGGAGTGGGACTATGTGGAGACTATTCAGAAGCACTATGGATTTAACCCGTTGGACGCTTCGCTTGAAGTGGTCAAGGAGGCTCTTGCTGCTCATCATCTTGAGGTCGAGCAGACGGAGAATAAAGCACGCGGGATAGACAAGCTCTGGAAAAACATCCGCAAAGATGTCGCCGGGCCGGTGTGGCTCGTGAATACACCAACTTTCATTAGCCCACTGTCCAAAACCAACATTGATCGACCCGAAACGGTGCAACGTTTTCAGCCCATTGTTGCTGGCAGCGAACTCGGCAACGGCTTTTCTGAGCTGAATGATCCGCTAGATCAATTGGCCCGCTTCAAAGAACAGCAAAACATGCGCGACGCCGGCGACGAAGAAGCCATGATGCTCGA
>CAZHJG010000042.1:0-6806 GCA_964533425.1 uncultured Candidatus Saccharibacteria bacterium
TTTTTCACCACTAGGAGGCCATACGATATAATGTGCGGTGAATGTAGTTAAGAGGTGTGCTCTTCCTTTCTTGCATCACCTTGTCCCAGCGCTGCTCCAAGCGCTCACGACGACTTGGCTCCCAATCTCGCAACAGCTTATCGCGCTCCGCGTCCACTGGACGGGTCACTACTTCTGATGGAAATTTTGATAGGAAAAGTTCGGCCATGGTGTGCTCCTTATTAATGCTTGCCTGAGCGGCTTGGCGTCCTTTGGACTTCTGAATAGCTGATGTAGTGAGGGGCGGACTCTTCCCGTTCGCGGCGCAGGGGGTTAGCGAAGTCCTCGTTCTCTGTTACTTTAGCGAAAATCGGCTGATTTGGCAGTACGATTTTCGCCCCCTGGTGGTCGGGCAGCTCCAGCATACCAACGGTGGCGGCGGTGGTCATCAGCAAAATACCGATCTGCTGGCTGACTTCGCCCAGCTTTTCAGTCGTTGTTTTGACTTTTTTTGTTTTTGCTAGCATACAAGTATTATACTAGCAAAAAATGTCTAATTTGTCAATGTTATGGCACTTATGCCCTGTCGTCCGCGGTTTGGATTCTTTGTAGCAATCGCCTCAGGCTGCTGGCGATAGCGGCACCGTCGTGACGTATGAGTGACCGGCTGGCCTGGTGGGCATGGCGAGGATGGTGGCCGGTTTCGTGGGAGAGAAAGTGCCCAGGGATGCTTTCGTACGTGGCCGTTAACAGTTCATGCTCGTTGATACTCACCGGATATTCACCTTCGGTCGCATAGCGCTTTAGCAGCTCTGGTGTTGGCGGATCGGTGTTATAAAGTACATAGTCAATGAACGGTTGGCCGATTATCCGCTCGATTTCTCTTGCGTAGTCGTGGACAGCGAATTTCGGTGTTTGGGCCGGTTTGTTTACTAAATTACAGATGTAAGCGATGGGTGCAGCCGTCTCGGCCAGCGTCAGAGGCAAGCCGTCTACCAGCAAGGCCGGTGCCAGCGAGGTATAGAGGTCGCCCGGGGCGATGATGACCAGGTCGGCTTTCAGGACGGCCTGCCGGGCTTCGGCTGTCAGCTGAGCGTGCGGCTCCAAGTGAAGCTTGGGCTGCGTGCCGGGAGCCAGCCTGGCCTTGCCGATGTTGTCTTCCCCATGAGTTATGTGGCCGTCAACTTCCATTACCAGCTGACAGTTGGCAGTAGTAATTGGCAGCACCCGGCCGCGGATGCGGAGAATGTCGCTGGCCATACGCACGGCTTCATTAAAGTCGTGGGTCATGCTCTCCACGGCGCTTAAGAAGATATTGCCGAAGGAATGGCCCTCCAGCGCCCCGCTCGGGAAGCGAAAATTGAAGAGTTCACGCAGCTCGGCTGGGGCGTCGCTGAGCGCCACCAAACACTGTCGGATGTCACCAGGCGGCAACACCCCCAGTTCGTCGCGCAAACGACCAGTCGAACCGCCGTCGTCGGCCATATTGACGAGCGCCGTGATCTCTAACGGCTCCGCTTTGAGCGCCTGCAGAATCGTAAAACTGCCGGTGCCCCCACCGATCACCACCACTTTCGGCTGTAACCTAGACATACTGGCTTTATTATATGTCATTCGCAACGCAGCTTATCCTTTTACAGTTTACCGTTGACTATTTACCACGCTTTTACCGGTTACCGTTTACCGTTTCTCAGGAGGCGCAGCGTTCACTGCACATTGTAAACGGCTAAGGGTTAATACACGGTAAACAGCTAACCGCAAATGGTAAAATGTCCCATTAGCCCATGCCGGCGGGGTCCCAAGTGACGCGTTCGCCGTCGCTCATCATGTCGAGCTCGTGCATGTCGTCGTCGGTCAGCTCGAAGTCGAAGACGTCGAGGTTAGCGCGGATGTGGTCGGGGTTTTCGGACCTGGGTAATGGTACGGTGCCGTGCTGCAGGCACCACCGCAGCACCACTTGCGGCTGCGTTTTGCCGAGGCGTTTGGCGATTTGGTCCAGCTGCGGATGGGCGGTGCTGCCGAGGCGGCTGATGGGGCTGTAGGCTTCGACCGTGATGTTTTTCTCGGCGCAGTAGTTGAGCAACTCGTCTTGCTCGCTGTAAATAAAGGGGTGGAATTCCACCTGGTTGACGGCCGGCACGAACTCACTACGCTGCAATAGCTCATCCAGATGTTCGATCGTGTAGTTACTGACACCAGCGGCCTTGATGGTACCCTCCTGCGCCAGCTTTTCGAACGCCCGCCAGGTGTCGTGGCGTTTTTTGGTGGCCGGCCAGTGGATCAGATAGAGGTCGAGATAATCGAGGCCGAGTCGCTCCAGGGAGGCTTGACAAGCGTGAGAGACGCGGCCATAACCCTGATCGTCATTCCACAGTTTAGTGGTCACGAAAAGCTCCTCGCGTGCAATGCCCGACTCTCGGATCGCCTCACCGACCCCTTGCTCATTGCCGTAAATGCGGGCTGTGTCGATCAGCCGGTAGCCGGCCTCGAGCGCCGCCAGCGTCGCTCGTTTAGCGCTTTCATCCGGCGTAATTTCCCACGTGCCAAAGCCGATAGCCGGGATGTTTGCCCCTGTGTTCAGCTTGCGTGTCTTCAACTCACACCTCAAGCACCACGGGCTTGCCCGTCTCCAGCTTGACGAAGGTTATATCGTGCTCGCTGAGTGCTTTTTCGCATATTCCGTACATCTGTTCGCGGGCTGCGTCGCTCCAGTGCCAGTCATGAATCGGCAGCACGTACTGTGGTTTTAGTTCAATCGCCAAGTTGATAGCTTTAATGGTGGCCCCCCATGGCGCCGTGATGGGCAGCGCCAGAATTGGTTTGGTCCCCGTGAAACTGTGGCTGTCGCCGGGATGCGTGAACTTGTCGAGGTAATGTACGCCGATTTCTTCCGGCTGGGGGAATAAGGGCTCGACCTTTTCGTGCGGCGATTCAAATAATTCCATACCCTGCGGCAGTGAGGTCGTAGCTTTGATGCCTTCGGTCGCTAAGTACTTCACTACTTCATTGGTCGTGGTGATGCGAACCGTTGGAAACTTGGCCAGCATTTTTTTGAGCAATGGCACGCTGACGTGGTCGCCGTGTACGTGGGTAATGACGATGTCGTCGAGAAATTGCAGCTTGTCGACATCAAGCGCGGCCTCACTCATGCCACCGGGATCAAAGATGACGGTTCGGTTAACGGGCGCTGGCATTTCCACCATCAAGCAAGAATGGACAAACTTGGTGATTCTCATGGGTGATTTTCTCCTTTAGGTAGATCAGTAATTTATACCAGCAAATGGAATTGCCTGGCTGTAAAATAATCAACTGTTGCTGGCCGATGTTAGCGGTATTCGGGATTCATGTAGTCAAAACGCATGCCCTGGTCCCACTCGGAGCGCTGGTTGCCGTGAGCCGGTATGCCGCCATTGGCTTTGAGCAGCTTGGCAAAGTGCATCAGGTTCCACGTCATGAAGGTGGTGTTGCGCTTGGTGAAGTCGTTGTCGAGGCCGATCTTGCCGCCTTTGCCGTCGTCATCACCGTAGCTCGGGCCGGGGCCAGCCTCGCCGATCCAGCCGGCGTCCGCCTGGGGTGGGATAGCGTAACCCACGTGTTGCAGGCTGTACAAAATATTCATGGCGCAATGCTTGATGCCGTCCTCATTGCCGGTCAGCAGAGCGCCACCGACTTTGCCATAGAAGGCGTACTGGCCCTGGTCGTTGAGCACGCTGCTGCAAGCATAGAGGCGCTCGATGATCTTCTTGGTTTGCGAGCTATTGTCGCCGAGCCAAATGGGGCCAGCTAAAACCAGAATGTCCGCGGCCTGCACCCGCTTATATATTTCCGGCCACTCGTCCTTTGCCCAACCGTGCTCACGCATGTCGGGCCACACGCCGGTGGCAATGTCCGGGTGATCGATCGTCCGGATCACTTCCGTTTTCACACCATGTTTCTGCATGATGCTGGTGCTGACTTGGATCAGCAGGTCGGTGTGACTTGGCTCCGGTGACTTAGTAAGCGTCCCATTGAAGTAGATGGCCTTCAGCCCTGAAAAGTCCCAATCTTTGTCTGCCACGGTCTTATCCCATCTGATTAGCGACCGACAAAACGTTGCCTGAGGGGTCTTTAAACCAGATGGCCTTGAGGTCGCCCATACTGTGCACGTCGCCTTCTAGCGTTACGCCGGGCATGTCTGGATAGTGTTCCAGCGCAACACCCTTGGCCTTCAGCGCTTCGGCCACCGCTGGCACGTCATCAACCGTCCAGCCGGCATAGGTGGCTTTGTTGGTGCCGGCAAAGCTCGAGGGATAGACAAAAATCTGGCTCTCGCCTGATTGATATGACACGCCCCCCGGGCTTTCTTTGAGCTGCTTCAACCCCAGCACATCTTGATAAAATTTCTTGGCCGCTTCGATATCGCTGACAGCGATAGCCGGCCCGCAATTAGCATCTCCTAACATAGCACCCTCCTCACATAGCTTTACGTTACCTTTGATAGCTTTTAGAGAGTCTTGGTTTCGCTTGTCATTATACGCCGCCGGCCGGTATTTGGCCGTATGGTTTTATTTCTTTTTGCGGTCGTGGTAAGCCAGCTGCTTGCGCTGCTGGTCCAGGCGGATAATACGGTGTTCGAATGGTTTGAGCAGGCTGGAATATTGCCAGTTCGGCACCATGATTGATGCCAGCTTGTGCTGCTCGTCGAGATACTCGGCCAAGCTGAAGAAGTCGCCGTCACCGGAAACAATGATGGCTCGGTCGTAGTTCGGCAGCTCTTTCATGGCGTACAGCACCAGTTCGGCGTCGACATTGCCTTTCACCGAAGGCTTTTCGTCGCTGGTCTTGGCCTCGCCATTGCCGCTCGTCGGCTGATCACGCGAGGCGCTGACATCAACCGTCGGCTTCAAGACGACCAGGTACCCAAGCTCGTGCATGTATTCGTATAAGGATTCGTTGCCCACCATATACCCAATAAACATGTACGCTTTGGTGACACCGTGCTTATCCTTGAGCTGCTGGCGGAAACGCCGCCAGTCCATTTTCCAGCCGTTGCGCTGGATACCGAGGTTTAAGTTTTGGCTGTCGATAAAAGCGTAGGTGTTGGGTTTCTTTTTGACCCATTTTTTCATAAAACTAGTGTATCACTCCTTAAGGGTTGTGGCGGTCTTTTTCTGATTGATAAACGATGTCGGCGCCTAATGCCAGCAAGGCTTCACCACCGATCAGCCGGGCCGGAAAACTCACTACAGGCAGCAGTAGTTCCGCCACGCCTTCGACGGCGAGTGTCCCCAGAAAGAAATTTCTTAGGCTGTGGCTGGCGCGCTCGATAAATCCAGGGCGTTGTGCCTGCTCCGACGATGCTGCCATAGGTACATTATACGCCTCCCGACTCCCTACTGTAACCCCGAGCCCGATACAGTGGTTGTCTAAAGTGCCGGCTCAGCCTGGTGAACTCGGTCTGTAGTACTACCGCGGCTGGCACACCAACCAGCACGCTGAGCAAGATTGGGTGTTGTAAGCCATCAAGAACATGGCCCAAATGAGGTGCTATCGCACTTACCCGGCCGTCAACCGTGCTGGCTGTAATTGGCGCGTCTTTGAACCCGGTGACGTCACCGGCCGTAACTAACCTGTCGTGCCGGAAGCTGATGCCGACCAGGCGATGCGAAATAATCAGACGTGGATTGACCGAGCTGTGGTAGCTTATGATGTCGCCCACATGTAGCTGCGTGGCTTCCACCGGCTTGATGAGTAGTGCGTCGCCCGGCTGGAATACCGGTGCCATGCTGGCCGATTGCACGCTGAGCAGCCGCTCGCCCTCGGCCCGGAGCACCGTCAGCCAGGCAGCAAACATCAGGAACGACACCAGCAGCGCACCCGCCAAGCCTCGGGCCGCCTGCCGGGCCAGCCAAACCCCTTTAATTAGCGACCGCCTCACCGGTAAAGGCCAGGTCAATATTGCCAAGCGTGGCGCTGGAGCCGCTGACCGCATCGGCGGCCATCTGCGCCTGAATGGTGAACTGCTGAGCGACATTGGGATTTAGCTGGCTCGGTGAAGTCAGGCTGAGGCCACCACCGTTGGCGGCAGCTATGAGTGCACTGAGGCTGAAGGTTTGTGGCGTGCCAACGCTGGGTGTTACGATCACGCTGACTTTGCTAAGATCGACATTATCCGGATTACTGACCGGGCTGGTCAAGGCCAGCTTCAGCGTTAGCGGCGCGCCACCAGCGTTTTTCAAGAAGAAGCTACGGCCACCGACGGGCGTCGGTGAGCCGCCGGGCACCAGGTTCGAAAAAGTGAAACCGGCCTGTGAATTGGCATAACTGACGCCGTCCGCGCTGATTTGGAGATTAGCGGTCGCGGTTTGAATAGTGTTGCCCGTCAGCTTGATTTGCTGGCTTTGCAAAATGGCAAATGTCACACCGGTGAGCGTGATGGCGACCGCGGCCGTTGCTAAAACAGCCCGACCGATGACTCTGTAGCTATTGGTCCGATGCATGGTTCCTCCTGTGATTAACAGGTTTTCAGCATGGCAGCCGGCTTCGAGGCGGTCAAATTTTTTGGCAAGTTAATTCAGCAACAAACGAACTTTGTTATGTAGATTTTCCCTTTTTACCCCCGTTAATCAGGACGCGTAAGAGGATGCGGGCGTTTAAGCAATTTTTAAGAAGCCGCTTGGTGCGCCGCCACGATAGCCAGAATATCCGTACCATATGCTTCGACCTTCCGGCTGCCGAAACCCGGTACGGCCAGCAGCTGAGCGGCCGTGGCTGGTGGCCGAGCAGCAACTGCCTCCAGCGCCGTGTTGTGAGCAATAAGGTAAGCGGGAATATGCTCAGCCTGGGCC
>CAZHJG010000043.1:0-6117 GCA_964533425.1 uncultured Candidatus Saccharibacteria bacterium
CGAGCTCGATACCCTCGTTGGGTTGAATGCGGAAGCGTAAACGGTTCGCGGCCGCCCCCTCGCTGCCCTTAAAGCACACCACGACCTCAGTCCGTTTTTCGTCCAGGCCTTTGCCCGTCCAGAGGGTCACCGGCACGTCGTGCCAGCGGTCGCTGTCGATACGCACCCGTACGCCAGCAAACGTCTCAGTCTCGGAATGCTCGTTGGCTACCTCCTGCCGGTAGCCCTCATACTGACCGCGAACGGTTTCGGCTCCAACTTCAGATGCCGGCACAGCCAGCACCTGCTCAAGCAAGCGCTGTTTGCTGTTGTGGATATGCGTGCTGTCCAGGGTTTTGGGCTTGTCCATGGTGACGATGGCCAGCAGTTGCACCAAATGGCTTTGGATGAAATCACGCAGCGCGCCCAGCGGCTCGTAGAACACCGCCCGGCCCTCGATGCCGATCTTTTCGCTGGCCAAGATTTCGATCCGGGCAATGTGCTCGTGGTTCCAGATACTTTCAAAAATCGGGTTTTGAAAGCGGAATGTCAGGATGTTCTGGACCGTCTCCTTGGCCAGGTAGTGGTCGATGCGGAAGACCTGCTCTTCGGTGAAAACCTGGCTGATATCACTGATGAGCTGGCGGGCTGAAGTCAGGTCGTACCCAAAGGGTTTTTCGATCAGCAGGCGCGTTTCGGCGACGTTGTGCTGGCAGCTGGTGTTGAGGTCGCCGTGGCCCAGGAGCGAAATAATGGCGCCATAAATGGTCGGCGGAATCGACAGATAGTACAATCGGTTCATGCACATGCCCTTCTCTTCTTCGATGCCATCCAGCGTGACTCTCAGGTGTTTGTAAGCTTCGGCGTCTGTCAGATTCATCTGCACCATTCGCGTGCGGTCATGCAACTTTTTGAGAATGACGGGGTCGCACGTTTTGTCGGCTTCGTTGACGCACAGCTCGACTTTTTCGAACAGTTCAGCGCTGGAGATGTCCCGCCGACTGACCCCGATAATCTCCGTCTGCTCGTGTAGCAGGCCGTCTTTCATGAGGTGATACAACGCTGGCAGCAAGTAGCGCTGCGAGAGATCACCGGTGATACCGAAGATGACAATAATGGCTGGGTCGAGCGGTTGGGATTGACTCATGAGGGCCCTTTCGGGTGCGTAATCGCAGTAATCCGTAATCTGTAATCAGTTGCCTGTACGCCCTTCCAGATACCAACAGACAACTGACAACTGATAACAGATAACTTATGTGTCATTTGTTTAGGTGGTGCCCACCAAATTTGTTACGCATGGCCGCCAGCAGCTTGGTGGCGAAGGTAACCTCGCCTTTTTGCGAGGCTAAGCGAACGTCAAAAGCGGCTTGGATGCTGGGCAATGGGATACCGAGCTGTTGGGCTGTTTCCAGGGTCCAGCGGGCCTCACCGCTCTCGGCTACGTAGCCGTCAATGCCTTCCAAAGTCGGGTTTTCGCGCAGCGCGTCACGGCTCAGCTCGTTCAGCCAAGATGTAACGACGCTGTGGTGTTGCCAGACTTCGCCGGCAGCCGCCAGATCCAACCCTTTGTAGGGGCCTTCCTGGAGTACGCGATAACCCTCCGCCAGCGATTCCATCATGCCGTATTCAATGGCATTGTGCACCATTTTGACGAAGTGGCCACTGCCGCTGGGGCCGAAGTGATGATAGGCGCCTTCGGGCTTGGCCAGAGTTTGCAGCGCCGGCTCGAGCGTTTTAAAAGCTGCTTCGCTGTCGCTGCCGGCCATCATGGAAAAGCCGTTTTGATAGCCCCATACCCCGCCGCTGGTGCCGACGTCTATCAGATGGCTGCCGCGGGCTTTAATGGTCTCGTTCAATTTTTGCGTGAGGCGGTAATCGGAGTTGCCGCCGTCGACGATGATACTGTCTTCACCAACCAGCGCCAGCCACTCGTCAACTTGGGCATCCACGATGTCAGCCGGTAGCATAATCCAAATGACGGCCTTGTCGCCCTCGAAGGCTTGGATGACGTCTTCTTTGGTTTTGGTGCCGATCGCGCCGTAGCCGATGGCCTCATCAACTGGTTCCGGGCTGCGGTTGTGGGCGATGACGGTGTGACCGTCCTCACTCAACTTGCGGGCGATTTGCATGCCCATGCGGCCGAGGCCCTGGATTGCTATTTTCATACCGGACTCCTCCTTCATCTGTAACTGAAGAGACTATGACAACTAAGACTCAACAACATCATTATAAACGCAAGCCGCCGATAATTGCTTAAGGATTTGCGCTGGTTGCTCGACTAACGGCAATTTTTTATCGCGGAGTGTTTCCATTGCCTGCCGCTTGGTCAGGCCAAACGCAAAAACGTACGCCTTGTCGAGTCGCCTTAATGCGGGGAAGGTCAGCGTCAGGCGGGTGAATTTCTTGTCTTCATAGCCAGCGACCAGCTCCGTTTTTTCGGCGGCTGCCGGTGATTCCGGTAAAATGCCGGCGATGTGCCCGTCGGCGCCAATGCCTAACTGCCCGACTATGAGGTCGTGGCTGGCGAACGCCTGCTTCGTGATTTTGCCGTACCTCGCCAGGGTTTGCTGAAAGCTGTCGTGGTCTTTAAGCACCGGCAGCGTCGTTGCCTGCTTGGGCTGGAAGCCTTCACCGATGAGCTGGGTCCAGTTTGAATCCGCATGACCCTCGGGCCCGTAGCGTTCGTCAATTAGCATCACGCTCAGGCCTTGACTGAGACTGGGCGTGACGCTGTTCATCACTTCCACGCTGGCGGCGATATTGGAGCCACCACTTAAGAGCCACAGGACTTTCTGCCCCTGTCGTAGCCTGTCCACCAGACAGTGTGTCAGATCGGCAATGCCCTCTTCCCAGCCGGACGCCAGAACAAAATGAAGACCGCTCATGCTCTTATTGTACCAAGCGTGAGCGGTATGAGAAGTGTTTTTAGGCGGCCAGCATTTCGATGAGGGCGTTATCGAAGGCCGGTATGTCGTCGGGCTTGCGGCTGGTAATCAGGTTATTGTCCACCACAACCTCCTCATCCACCCAGGTGGCGCCGGCGTTGCGCATATCATCCTGGATCGTAAAGAAGCTGGTCATACGACGCCCATTGGCTACACCGGCCGAGACCAAAGCCCAGGGTGCGTGACAGATGGCGGCGATGGGCCGGCCCATTTCCATAAAACGCTTAATCCAGATCTTAGCCTCTTCGTTAACCCGTAAATGGTCGGCATTGACAGCCCCGCCCGGCAGCACCAGCGCATCGTATTCGTCTATTCTGACGTCATCAAGTGATTTATTGGCTTCGTACGTATCGGCTGGTTCTACATGATGCAAGGCATGAATCTTGCCTGCTTTGGGCGCGATCACATCCACCTTGGCGCCAGCCTTTCTTAGATCTTCTAGTGGCCCAGTAAATTCCGCCTCTTCGAAATAATCATCAACTAAAATTGCTACCCGTTTGCCCGACAAATCTGCCATACGCTTACCCTCCTTTTTTAAGATCAACGAGCCCATTATGTGCTGGCATACTTTTACAAGCTGTAAAATATATCACCTAATAATTAACTTTTTATACTGTCAGAATAGTGTCGATGAGTGCCATGCGCATGTACAGACCATTGCCGGCTTGGCGGAAATAGGTGGCGCGCTTGTCGCTGTCGATGGCTGGGTCGATTTCGTCGACGCGCGGCAAGGGATGCATAATAATCGTCTGCTTCGGCATGACTTCGAGCGCGGTGGGACCAAGCTTAAAGCCATCTTTCGGCACGGCTTTGGGGTTTTGCAAGCGTTCCTTTTGCAGCCGGGTCCAATAGACCACATCGGCGTCCCGGAGTGCATCATACATTTCGGCGGTTTCGCTGAAGCTGGTGCCGTGCTCCTTAAGCTTCATCTTAATGTCCTCGCCGATTTGCAACTCCGGTATAGAGACGAAATTAATGTGATTACCCTCGTAGCGCCCCAGCAACTGGCTCAATGAGCGCACGGTACGCCCATGCTTCAAATCTCCGCCCATGACAAGCTTAAGATTATCGAGCCGTCCGAAACTTTGGTAAATCGTGTAGGCATCCAACAGCGACTGGGTGGGGTGCTCGCCCGCTCCGTCGCCGGCATTGATAATCGGCGTCTGACTGGCGGCTGCTGCCCGTGCGGCGGCGCCGGTTTCGTGGTGGCGCATCACGATAATGTCAAAGCCGTATTCGTTGAGCACGCCCATGGTGTCCTCGATAGTTTCGCCCTTGGCCGCCGACGAAAATTCGCGGGCGTTCTCGGTGCTGACCACGCCCATGCCAAAATTCAGCGCGGCCTTTTCAAAGCTGGTCCTGGTACGGGTCGAAGGTTCGTAAAACAGGCTGCACAGCTGCCTGCCCTGGTGCAGTGAAGCCAGCGCCAGGCGTTGTTTAGGATTAGCAACCTGCGCCCGCAAGGCGTCGGCCCGCTTGAAGAGCTTCACTAATTGCTGGTGGTCAAATTCCTCGACCGATAAGACGTGTCGCATCACTTTACTCCCATTCTATCGTAGCCGGCGGCTTGGTGGTAATCTCGTAGACGACACGATTAATGCCACGGACCTCACTGACAATGCGGCTGGAAATACGGGCTAGCAGGTCGTATGGCAAGCGCGCCCAGTCGGCGGTCATAACGTCGTGGGAGTGAAAGGCTTTGACGCAGATAGCTTGTTCGTAGGTGCGGCCGTCGCCCATGACGCCGACGGATTTGATCGGGAGCATGATGGCAAAGTATTGATACAGCTCCTGGCGAACCTCCGGCAGAGCTTCGATTTCTTCGCGCACGATGGCGTCGGAGCGGCGCAACAGGTCCAGCCGCTCTTCGGTGATTTCGCCGACCACACGGACAGCCAGCCCCGGCCCCGGATACGCCTGGCGCTCGACAATGATTTTGGGTAAGCCCAGCTCGCGGCCTATAGCCCGTACCTCGTCTTTAAACACGTCGCGCAAAGGTTCGATCAGCTTGAGCTTCATCTTTTCCGGCAAGCCGCCGACGTTGTGGTGGGATTTAATAACGGCCGACGGCCCTTTCACGGAGACCGATTCAATGACGTCGGGATAGAGCGTACCCTGCACCAGGAATTTCACGCCCGGTATTTTCTTGGCCTCGGCTTCAAAAATATTGATGAACTCATGCCCGATAATTTTGCGCTTTTGCTCGGGGTCTGTCACGCCTTTCAGGCGGCTTAGGAAATGCTGGCTGGCGTGGATCGGCTTAACGTTTAGGCCACTCTTTTTATAGACCGCTAGCACTTCTTCGTACTCGTTTTGCCGGAGCAGCCCATTGTCCACAAAAATGCAGGTTTGCTGCTTGCCGATGGCTCGGTCAACGAGCGTGGCGGCAATTGAGGAGTCAACGCCGCCACTCAGCGCACAAATGACATGGGCCTTGCCAACGGTTTGCTTGATGTGCGCGACCTGGCTGTTGATGATCGAGGTTGGCTGCCAGTGGCGTGTGAAGGCGCAGATTTTTCGTAGAAAGGTCTCCAGGATCAGGCGGCCAAACTCGGTGTGCGTGACTTCGGGGTGAAATTGGATGCCGTAAATGCGACGCTTGACGTCTTCGATGCCACAAATAATCTCGCCGCTCATGGCCGTCACCACGAACTTGTCGGGTGGCGTTTTGACGTGGTCGCCGTGACTCATCCAGACTGGACTGCTATTGATCTTTTTGCTGAGCAAGCGGCTATTGCCGCTCAAAGTAATCTCGGCCAAGCCGTATTCGCGGGTCGATGAGGCTTCGACGCTGCCCTTCAGGTGCTTGGTGATAAGTTGCAAGCCATAGCAGATGCCTAGCACCGGTACGCCGAGCGCCAGTAGCTTCACATCGAGATCGGGCGCATGCTTTTCGTAGACCGAGTTCGGGCCGCCGGACAGGATAATCCCCTTAGGCTTGAGTTCCCTGACCTCATCGAGCGAAATGGTAAACGGCACGATCAAACTAAAAACACCCAGCTCGCGGGCCCGGCGGGCGATAAGCTGAGTGTATTGTGAGCCGTAATCGATTATCAGGAGGGTCTCGGTCTGCACGTCCATGCTTTATTGTAGCATGCGTCATTTTTGGTGGTATGGTCTACCGGGCTACATCCTCCTGTCATCCCGAGCCCCGCGAGGGACCTCGTCCACCCTACCCCAGACCCCACCCTCT
>CAZHJG010000044.1:0-6051 GCA_964533425.1 uncultured Candidatus Saccharibacteria bacterium
CGGGTATATGATGCGCTGGATCAAGCTGGCCCCGACTCCAATATTGTCACCGTAACCTTTAACGATGCGCAATTCCTACAGTTTGGCACCCATGTGCAGCTCAGCAGCACTTTTGCCGAACGCGGCGCGCCACCGGGCCAGGAAATAGACTGGCCGATTTTACTCAGCGGCGGCAATGGCCCGTACGCCATCAGCGTGGACTGGGGCGATGGCTCGCCAACCGATCTGATAAGTTTGGCCAGCACCGGAACGTTTACCATAAAGCACACGTATAAAACAGCTGGAATATACAAAATCATCGTCAAGGCCACCGATAAAAACGGCGGCACCGCCTTCCTCCAGCTCGTCGGGCAAGCCACCGGTGCCATCCAAAACAATGCCAAAGGCGGCAGCGCTAACGCTGTCATTGAGCACGACGTCCTCTGGTGGCCGGCCGTGGCCATGCTGCCACTGCTCTTTGCCATGTTCTGGATCGGCCGCCGCCACGAACTGTATACGCTGCGCAAACGGTTGGAAGCTAGTCGGGACGAGGAGAGGGCTTAGGGAGTTTATGGTTTGTAGTTTGTGGTTTGTAGTGCGTGGTTTATGGAGCCTTTGAGAGCTCGGACTTTAAGTGGAAGTTAACAGTGTTCTTATCACTAGAGGCAGGCTGACTCCATAAACTACAAACCATAAACGGTAAACCCCCAAACCCCTATAACCAAAATCAGTATTTTGCTAAAATAATACATATATGGCAAAAAAAGTATTCGTCGGCATGTCCGGCGGCGTGGATTCGTCGGTTACGGCTGCTCTCTTGAAAGAGCAAGGCTATGACGTCACAGGCGTGTACATGAAGAACTGGAGTCAGGATTTGCCAGGCTTTACTTGCCCGTGGAAAGAGGATTTTCAGGACGCAAAGCGCGTGGCTGTGCAGCTGGGCATTGATTTTAAGATGTATGACTTCGAAACGGAGTATCGGCAGAAGGTTGTCGACTATATGGTGCGTGAATATCGCGCCGGTCGCACGCCAAACCCGGACATCATGTGCAATCAAGAGGTGAAATTTAAACTATTCCTGGAGGCGGCGCTCGAAGTCGGGGCTGATCTGATCGCCACCGGGCATTATTCGCGGCTCAAAGACGGCTGCCTCTTTGCCGGGCTAGACCAGGCTAAAGACCAGTCGTATTTCTTGTATCGCGTCACCAGGGAAGCGCTGCAAAAGAGCCTGATGCCCATCGGTGAGCTTGAAAAAACTGAGGTGCGCCAGCTGGCCAAAAAATTGGGGCTGGCCACCGCCGAGAAGAAAGACAGCCAAGGCATTTGCTTTGTCGGCAAAGTCGGCATCAAGGAGTTTCTGTTGCACGAGTTGGGGCCGCAAGCGCTCGGGCCAATCGTTGATCAAAAAGGCAGGGAGATCGGCGAGCACGACGGCGCCATCTTCTACACCATCGGTCAGCGCCACGGCCTGAACGTCGGTGGCGGCTTGCCGTACTACGTCACCCGCAAAGATATGAAGACTAATACGGTGTACGTGACGACCAACCTCGACGACACAAACCTCTGGACCAAAGAAGTGACGCTAGAAGACTTGCATTGGATCAACCGCGATTCGGATTCCGCGACTCGCGACTTATCCCTAGCCGTCAGGCTTCGCTACCGCGGCCCGCTCGTTCCTTGCAACTTGAAAGATAATACACTGCTACTCAAAGAAGAGCAGCGTGGCCTGGCGGCCGGCCAATCAGCTGTGCTCTACCGCGGTGACGAGGTGCTCGGCGGCGGGATTATCGGCGGCACGGCTTAGCTTGTCGAGTACGTGAGCTGCCAGCGTAACCGCGTTGTGCGCCCGGCTACCAGCCGGTAGTAAATAAACAGGTTCCTCATGAGAGAAATAGTCGGCCTTGATTTCTGGGTGCTGTCCGCTCTCGATCATTTGACCAACGACCCCGGCGGGAAACTTTACCGACCACTCCAGGGCCCGCTGACTGAGCCACCGCTGCACGGGGCTTAGTGATATGGGCAGGTAGTTGGTCGTCTCCTGGCGGCCGTCAATTTGGGCCTCAATGCGCCGGGCCGTTCGCTCGTAACGATTACGCGAGCGACTTAAGACCGTATCGCCGGTGAGCATACCGCCACGACTTTTGGCCTTAAGATTATCCGCGACAGCATAGGCTTCGTCCAATGATAAAGCATGAGCTTTTTCCCAACTGCGCATATTATAATTAAACCATTAATTCTTTTAAAAATCAAAGTTCTTCCTACCCGGTTTTTAATCTTGTCATTTCCGACCCGATCGGGAATCTAGATAATAACAGTACTTTTTTTCTTTTCTGGATCCCCAGTCAAGCTGAGGATGACACGAGACTGATACATGAAAAAGCCGCGGTAAGTCATTGAAGTGGGAATGATCTGGTAAGATCAACATCACTGGTAACTTACTGCGGCAAAAATTCGTCAAATCTCAAGACCCGGTGACTCGGTGGTCAATATTGTTATCCACCGAGTGGTCAGCCAAGCAGCTTATCGAACTGCCTGGTCATCCAGTCCTGAAAGAACTGGAAGGTGTGCGGGTGAGCAATAAAGTATAGAATAGCTATCGGTACCGCGAACAACGCCAGCGTGGCCAACAAGACCTTGGCCGCCCGCTTGCGACTCTTCGTCATCCAAAACAACTCGGCGTACAGGCTAAGAGCACAAGCAGCGCTGGTTAGAATGTAAAGTGGTACTTGATGCATCACTACTCATTCCTGTTAGCCCAGTCCCTCAGGCGAGGGAGGATGGCGCTGCTAAATGTGAGGCCCAACATGGCCAAAGAAACCACGCCAAACCACATGGTTATCGTCTGGTGATGCTTCCACCCATGCAAGCGGAGAACCACTGTACAGGCGAGCAGCACCAGCGTGATGAGGCCGAAGGAATAGGGAAGGTCACTTCGTTTGTTCACTGTTAACGAACTCCCTTCGCGGGTCGAGTCTTGACGAACTGGGGTGAATTATATAATTTTAAATACATTACGTCAAAATACCACCAACTGTTGTCATCCTGAACTTGGTTCAGGATCTATACAGCACAGCTCATGCGTGGATCCTGAACCAAGTTCAGGATGACAATACATGCCTATCACTCTTGAGCTACAGCCCCGCCTATCTGTTACAATAGAGGCGATGACAGCTCAGGACATTCGTAAAGCCTACCTAGAATTTTTTGAAGAGCGCGGTCACAAAGGGATTCCGCGGGCCAAGTTGGTGCCGTATAACGATCCAACGACGCTTTTCACGGGTTCAGGTATGCAGCCGCTTATTCCGTATCTGTTGGGTGAGCCACATCCGGCCGGCAAACGCCTGGTGGACAGCCAGACTTGTTTGCGAGCTCAGGATATCGAAGAAGTGGGCGATAACCGCCATACGACATTCTTTGAGATGCTTGGCAACTGGTCACTCGGCGATTATTTCAAGAAAGAACAGATACCGTGGCTGTTTGAGTTTTTGACCGAAAAAGTCGGCTTGGATCCCAAGCGCTTGTATGTGACATGCTACAGCGGTAACGAAGAACTGGACATTCCCAAAGACGAAGAGTCGGCGCTGATTTGGAAGGGGCTCTTTGCCAAGCACTATATTGAAGCGGTGAGCGCCGAGATCGGCTCCGAGTCCAATGGCTACGAACGCGGTATCAAGCCAACGGAACGTATCTTTTTCTACGATGGCAAGAAAAATTGGTGGAGCCGCAGCGGCGCCGAAGCCGACACGCCGGTGGGCGATCCCTGTGGCCCTGACACCGAAGTATTTTTTGAGTTTGACCACATTCAACACGACCCGAAGTGGGGTAAAAACTGCCATCTGAACTGCGACTGCGGCCGCTTTGTGGAGATCGCTAATAGCGTGTTTATGGCTTACAAGCGTACTGGTGGCGGTTTTGAGCCGCTCGCTAAGCCCAACGTCGACTTTGGTGGTGGGCTAGAGCGTATCGCTGTGGCGGCTATCGACGACCCGGACGTTTTCAAAATCAGTCTAATCAAGCCAATTATCGAAAAACTGGAGGCAATCTCCGGCAAAAACTACGACAGCCACACCGAGAGCATGCGTGTCATCGCCGACCACCTACGGGCTGCCGCTTTCCTGGCCGTCGACGGCGTCAAACCGAGCAACAAGGAGCAAGGCTACGTTATGCGCCGCCTGGTCCGCCGCGCCATTCGTTTCGCCTTCGAACTGGGTGTAGAACAGAACTTCCTCGAAGAAATCGTACCCGTCATCGCCGATTTGTATCAAGCTGACTTTCCGGAAGTCGCCGCGAAGCGGGATGAAGTTGTCGAGGTTTTGGTTAAAGAAGAAAAGGCCTTTCGCCAGACATTACGCAAAGGCCTTCGCGAATTCGAACGTCTATTTTCCGCTGACGTCATTCCAGCGCAGGCTGGAATCCAATCCAAAAAACCTGCGGCTGACGGCATGCCTCAATCGATTGGATCCCAGACCAAGTCTGGGATGACGACGGGTGAAGCCCTATTTATTCTCTATGACACCTACGGCTTTCCGGTGGAACTAAGTACCGAAGAGGCTTTCAAACGGGGTATTGATCTCGATCCGAAATGGCGCGAGCAATTTGACACCAAGATGGAGGAACAGCGCCAACGCTCTCAAACCGCGGCCAAAGGCACGTTCAAAGGCGGCCTCGGCGGTCACACCATGCAGCACAAGAAGTATCACACGGCAACGCATTTGATGTATCAGGCGCTCAGGGATGTTTTGGGTGATCACGTCGTCCAGCATGGCTCAAACATCACCGAAGAACGGCTTAGATTTGACTTCAGCCATCCACAGAAGATGACGCCGGAAGAGATCAAAAAGGTCGAAGACATCGTTAACGAACAGATTAAAAATGATCTGAAAGTAACATTTGAAGAGTATTCGACCAAAGTAGCCATCGAAGAAAAAGGCGCTTTGGGACAGTTCGGTGATCGTTACGGCGATGCGGTGAAGGTTTACCGCATGCAAGCTGAAGGCGCCGACAAGCCGTTCAGCTTCGAAATCTGCGGCGGCCCCCACGTCGACCACACCGGTCAACTGGCCGAAGGCGGCAAAAAATTCAAGATCACCAAAGAAGAATCTTCGTCAGCTGGTATCAGGAGAGTCAAAGCCGTTCTCGAGTAGAATGAGCTCACATACAGCTTATTTTCAGGTGTCAATATGCTAAAATAGTGCATATGCTTGAAAAATTTAAGAGCGCCGGATTGAAAGTGGCGCAGCAAGCCCGGGCCGGGGCTGAGAAGGCTACGGCTAATGTGCGCGACCGGTCTGGCAAACAGGGTGACCAATACCTGGTAGCGCTCGACGTGGGCACCGAATTTGTGAAGGCGCTGGTCGGTAAGGTGGCTGATGATCAAGGTGACGTAGAAATCATTGGCGTCGGCCGCTCACATCAAGCCCTAACAGATATGCAGGCCGGTGCCATTGCCGATATTGCGGCGGTTGTTGAAAACTGTGATAAGGCCTTGAATCAGGCCGAAGAACAGGCTGGCGTCAGTGTACGCACGGCCATCATTGGCATTGCCGGCGAACTCGTGAAAGGCACCACCACCACGGTGCGTGTAGCCCGCAAAACGCCAACTAAAGCGCTGGACATCATCGAGATGGAGAAGATAATCAACTTGGTGCAAGACAGGGCTCAGAACAAGGCTAAGCAACAGCTGGCCTGGGAGCTAGGCGGCAAAGAAGTTGAAGTGCGGCTAGTGAACAGCGCGCTGGTGAGTATCGAGATTGACGGCTATCCCGTGACCAACCCGATTGGCTTCCAGGGCAAAGACGTCGTGGTGCAGCTGTACACCGCTTTTGCGCCCATGATTCACATCGGCGCGCTCGAAAAGACCGCATCGGAGCTGGATCTTGATCTGTTAGCCGTGGCCGCCGAACCCTTCGCCGTGGCCCGCGCCGTGATCGGCAACAACCCCAATCAGAATCTCAGCGCCATCCTAATGGACGTCGGTGGCGGCACCACCGACATAGCCGTGATCAACGACGGCGGCGTACAAGGCACCAAGATGTTTGGCATCGGCGGGCGAGCCTACACCCACGCCGTGGA
>CAZHJG010000045.1:0-5802 GCA_964533425.1 uncultured Candidatus Saccharibacteria bacterium
TTTTCGTTTGCTAGAATGGTATAAGTGGTAGAACGCTTACTGGAGGGGCTAAATCCCGAGCAAAGACGGGCGGTGGAGGCAACGGAAGGACCGTTGCTGATTCAGGCTGGCGCCGGTTCTGGCAAAACTAAAACGCTGACACACCGTATCGCCTATCTTATCGCCATCAATAAAGCTACGCCGTTTAACATTCTGGCTGTAACCTTTACAAATAAGGCCGCCAAAGAAATGCGCGAACGGGTAGCCCGGCTCCTCGGGGAGAATGCCGAAAACCGTGGTTTTATGCCATACATGGGCACTTTCCATGGTATTTGCGTGCGGTTGCTCCGGCAGGACGGCGAGCATCTCGGCATCCCGCGCAGCTTTGTGATTTTTGATGAATCAGATCGGCAAGCTGCCGTAAAGCAGGTATCGAAGCAGTTGATGATCGACGAAAAAGCCTTTCCGGCCCGTGCTTTAAGCGGGCTCATCAGTAGTGCAAAGAACGATATGTTTACGCCCGAGGAGTATGCGGGCTTAGCTAGTACACCGGCTCAGCAGGCGGCGGCTAAGGTATACCCGCTTTATGAACAGTCATTGCGGGAAGCTTCGGCACTTGATTTTGATGACTTGATAAACCGCACTGTCAATCTGCTCAAAACTCAACCGGAAATTCGCAAGAAATGGCAGACACAATTCAAGTACATCATGATAGACGAGTATCAGGATACTAATGCTGCCCAGTATCAATTAGTTAACATGTTAACTAATGACCAACAAAACATCGCGGTGGTCGGGGATGACTGGCAGAGTATTTATAGCTGGCGCGGGGCTGACTATCGTAATATCCTGCGTTTCGAAACCGATTTTAAGAATGCCATCATTATCAAACTGGAGCAAAATTACCGCTCGACCAAGAACATTCTCGATGCTGCCTATGCCGTAATTAGTAAGAATGCTCAGCGTAGCGACAAACGACTATGGACCGACGCCGGCGATGGGCTGCCGGTGCAAATTGTGCCGGTCGGGAACGAGCGAGCAGAGGGCGAAGCCATCATCCGCCGGGTGCGCAATGGTCTGGATACTGGCCGTCGCCGCTATCATGACTACGCGGTGCTGTATCGTACCAACGCGCAGAGCCGATCTATAGAAGAAGCCTTTATTCACCACGGCATACCGTATCGTGTTGTTGGCGGCGTGCGCTTTTATGACCGCAAAGAAATCAAGGATGTACTGGCCTATCTGAGGCTAATATTTCAACCAGAAGACCATGTTAGTTTTGAGCGAATCGTGAATGTGCCTACCCGGGGTATTGGCGTCAAAAGCGTGCAAACATTTTTGAGCTGGCAACAGACTGAGCGGTTGACCCTCCTACAAGCGCTGCAGCAGGCAGAAAACTGCGCCGGCCTGACACCCAAAGCCCGTAAGAACTTTAGCGAACTCGGGGATATGCTGATAAGTTTGCGCAATGTCAGCTTGGATGCCAGCGTATCCGGGCTCATCGACTCATTGTTACGCCGGATCGATTATCTGCATTATCTGAATGACGGCACCCCACAGGGCGAAGCCCGCCAGGAAAACGTCCGCGAACTGCTTAGCGTAGCCCAGGAGTACCACGATGCCGGGCTCGACGGTTTTTTGGAAGAAGTGGCGCTGGTAAGTGATTTGGACAGCGCCGATTTTTCGGGTGACGCCGTGACTTTAATGACCCTGCATGCCGCTAAAGGTCTTGAATTCCCAGTGGTCTTTATGGCGGGACTCGAGGAATCGATTTTTCCCCATTCCCGCGCCCTGTACGACCAGCACGAAATGGAAGAAGAGCGCCGACTGTGCTACGTCGGCATGACCCGTGCTCGTCAGGAACTGTACATGATCTATGCTGCCAGCCGGCTGCTGTATGGCGGCGTGCAGCACAACCCGCCGAGCCGCTTTTTGTCGGAAATCGACGGTGAGTTTCAGGCATCAATCGACACATTTGGTTTTCAGGGCTCATCTTTCGGGAACGCGTATTCCCCCGGCGTCGATCAATCCATCCAAAACAGCATCTCCAACGAACCACGCTATGTGCCAGAATTGAACGAAGGCGACAGTGTGCGCCACCAAATCTTCGGCACCGGCACCGTCATGGAAATCGAAGGCGACAATGCCGTAGTCTATTTCAAAGGCAAGGGCGCCCGAAAACTCAACATCAGCTTCGCGCCGCTCGAGAAACTTTAACGATTCATTGACTTTATTTAATAATAATGTAATGATATCGTAAACTATTGAGATTAGTGAGGATTATGAAAGCGGGCGAATTACTAACAAGCGTCTACGACTTAGAAG
This sequence comes from uncultured Candidatus Saccharibacteria bacterium, assembly GCA_964533425.1. Taxonomy (GTDB): domain Bacteria; phylum Patescibacteriota; class Saccharimonadia; order Saccharimonadales; family UBA4665; genus CAZHJG01. The sequence goes on from CAZHJG010000045.1 coordinate 2,305, forward strand.
CAATGACAACTGAAGCGCAACGACATGCAGATGTGGAAGCGGCTGTAACCGAAGCAGTTAATCTGTTTCCCGAAATAGGAGTGGAAACAAGAATTACTCGAGGCATTGTAGACATGGGCGAGAGCCTAGTCCGCAGGGTAACAGGAGGTGATTCTTTAATGGTTCATGCACAAATGCCCGCTCTTGTTTCGTCACCGTATGAATCCTTCGGCCATGACAATATGACCTTGGATTCCCGACTGGTGTATGAGGAAATTCATAGATGGCGAACTGGCGCTAAGCGTCGTTTAGCCGACGTTGCTTTACTGCTCACTGGTATTACACACAAAAGCCAAAGGACGGTAGTAGCGCAGAACTATCGATGGGCAGTACTTCACGCCCCAGGTGCAGATAGCAAGCTCCTAAGCCTCTCCTCCACAACAGAGGAAAACTTAATGCCGTCAAAAACTCCGTGTAGTATTGAAGAAGAAAATGCACTCGCAGCAGAGCTTCGTAGGGCAGTAAATAGCCTGCAATCAGCTTGAGTTTCATTCACTAGCTACCGTCCGACCACTGTTTTTGCTACAATGGAGGCTCTGGTATGCGCGAAAAATTACAGAGGCTGAAGTTAAGAGCAATTCGTTATCGCCGAGTTCGGCTTCCGCGGCGCATTCGCAAACTTAGAATTATGAGCCGGCATCCGTTCGCGGTACCGGTTATTACGTTTAGCGTATTACTTGTGCTGACGGTGGGCACGTATTTCGTCGCGCGTCAGACAAATCATTTACCGCTACCGCAGGACGCCAAAATTGTTATCATTTCGCACGATCATCAGCAGCAAATCGTGCCCAGCAAAGAACCAACCGTTGGCGCGCTGCTCGCCAAGCTTCACCTTACTTTGAATCAGGGTGATACAGTTGAACCGGCAGCAAACACACCAATTGACCAAGATGAATTCCGTATTAATATTTATCGCGCGGTGCCGGTGGAAATCGTCGACGGTGGCCAAGCAACTTTTACCTTCAGCGCTGCCACGACGCCGCGGGCCATTGCTCAACAAACAGGTCAAAAAGTGTATCCAGAAGACGGTGTTGATACTACTCCGACACAGAACTTTGTCGAGCAAGGCACGATTGGCGAGCAAGTGGTTATCGAGCGTGCCAAACCGGTGCTACTTAATCTGTATGGCACGCCGCTGCCGATTCGTACGCATGCTCCGACAGTTGGAGATTTGATCCGGCAAAAACATATTCATTTGGCTAAAGATGATCAGATTACTCCGGCCGAAAACACGCCGCTGACTGAGAATGCTCAGGTGACTATTGCCCGCAACGGTACCAAGATCGAGACAGTGACCAGCGACATTCCAATGCCCATCCAAGCGATTAACGATGCCAGCTTGGCTTATGGTACTAACGCCGTCCGTCAGCAGGGGGCGCCGGGGCAGCAGGTCACGACCTATCAAGATATTCTCCGAAACGGCATTGTGGTCGGCCGCACACCTATTCAGACAGTTGTGACGCAGCAACCCGTAACCCAAATCGTGGTCATCGGTACCAGCTTGAGTGGTATCAAGGGCGACATGGCGCTGGCAGGCATCGCGCCTGGCGATTACCAGTACGCCGACTACATCATAAGTCACGAATCCGGCTGGTGTCCGACCAAAGCCCAGGGCCAGTATGGCGGCTGCCCGCCGTACGCCGGCTATGTCCCTTCGTATGGTGGCTATGGCCTTTGCCAGTCCACGCCCGGTAGCAAGATGGCCAGCGCCGGCGGCGACTGGGCAACGAATCCGATTACACAATTGCGCTGGTGCTCCGGCTATGCCTCTGCCCATTATGGTGGCTGGGCCAATGCCTATTCACATTGGGTCGCTAATCATAACTGGTAAACGCGGAAAGTCTGATGAGCAAACCCATAGCCAAAAAATCGTTGGGTCAACACTGGCTAAAAGACGAGGCTAGTCTAGAAGCTATGTGTGAGGCGGCAGAAGTGAACCAGTCTGACGTTGTGCTAGAGATCGGACCCGGGCTCGGCACGCTTACCAGGCAATTAACGGGGCGGGCCAAGCAAGTACTGGCTGTGGAGTTTGATGCTCAGCTGGCCGGTCAGCTGACACAGCGGCTCGGCGTCAACAATTTGCAAGTAATTCAGCAGGACATCTTAAGCTTTGACTTCACTACTTTGCCGCCAGACTATAAATTAGTCGCCAACATTCCATATTATTTGACGAGCAACTTACTACGTACCATCACGGAAACGCCAAACCCGCCATTAATAGCGGCGCTACTCATGCAAAAAGAAGTTGCCGAGCGGGCGGCTGCTGGTCCCGGCAATATGTCACTTCTCAGTGTGTCTGTGCAATTTTTCTGGCAAGTTGAGCTCGGGCTGGTAGTACCGGCTGAGCTATTTGAGCCCGCGCCCAAAGTAGATTCGCAAATCCTGATACTTAAACGGCGAGCAAACATACTGTTTCCAGATGTCGACGAACGCCAGTTCTTCAGGCTGGTGCGAGTTGCTTTCGCGCAGAAGCGAAAGACTTTGCTTAACACGTTAAGCAGCGGACTCCATCTGGGCAAAGACGAAGTCAGAGTTAAAAGCCTGGACGCCAGCATAGACCCTGCCCGAAGAGCCCAAACACTCAGTCTAGATGAATGGCACCAACTGTACCAAGTATTTTTTGCTAATGCTTGATACGTTAAGTATTACCTATTACACTATGGGGTATGGGGCCGACGAGTAATCTAAATTATCTGTTGCAACATCTCTCTGCGGTCATGGGCAAGCAGTCCGATCAGGTACTGCAGGAACAACTCGGTATTGGGTATAGTCAGTACAAAATTCTCATGGTGCTGGAGTGGAATCCCCGCGTGCAACAGCGCAGCATTGCCGAAAGTCTTGGCCAGACCGAAGCTAGTATTAGCCGTCAGATTAAGTTATTACAAAACAAGGGCTTATTGGTAACCAAGCCGGATAGTCAGAACCGGCGCAAGCACATTACGGCACCTACAACGCTGGGTATGCAACTGACAGAAGCCGCCACTGCTATTTTGCGGCGAAACCTTGGTCCGGAATTTGCACGTATGGGTGACGATCAGCTGCTCCAACTCATCTCTGGGTTGCAACGATTACATCACGTTATCTGTCGCCCGGGTAAGCCTGGCGCATGCGATCACCCACTGGGACTTTAGCGAGCTCTTCATCTAAATTCGCGTTAAAATAGACAGTAGATATGACTGTAGCGCAACTTGTCACTATTGTGGTTTCGGTATTACTCCTGGCTTTCTGGCTCTGGATGTTCTGGAACTTTACCAATAAATAGTCGGATCCCTCTGGAGCAACGTCTCTTTTGGTTGATGGCTTTCATTTTTCTGAATATTCTGACGGCTGGCTATTATTACTTCACCATTTACGCGGCTGAAAACTGAGGCCAAGCACTAGCATTTTCATCAGTAATTTGTTATAATAGTAGTACGGGGCTGAATTTTAAGCTCGACGTTGGACTTTATCGGTTGGATC
>CAZHJG010000046.1:0-5675 GCA_964533425.1 uncultured Candidatus Saccharibacteria bacterium
GAGGCCTGAAGAGCCTTGTGTCCCCAGTTCGAGTCTGGGAGGCGCCACCACAAAAGGATCCCAGTTTGGCTGGGATTTTTTCATATGAGAGCTTGCATATGCACTTAAGCCAAACAGCCTATCTATGGACGTCCAAAATCTCCACTGTCATCCTCAGCTTGACTGGGGATCCGGAAAAGAAGACCTTTCTTAATGGACTGTCTGGATTCCCGATCAGGCCGGGAATGACAACTTGAGACAGACCTCATTTATTGACAACACTCTTAAAATATCCTATTATAACGAGCGTACTTTAACAAACGATTAGAGCGGAAGCGTATGCTTCTCCACGCAAGCATTGGCTTCCGCTCTCATCCTATGGTTGGTTGGGAATCTGGCTCCAAGCCAGTAATCGCGGGCTAGTGAAAGGTGTTTGTTGTGATCACGTCACATCAGACGGTTGACCTCAGCGCGGGGTCCCATAAATCTCCGGAACACGGAGTTTGCGTCATGGAGCTTTCGTCCATGCTCGCCGGTGAGGAGTTCACCGATCACCCGCGCAGCGTTTGTCCGGTCATCGCCGCGTTCATGCGCAAATACAACGACTCGATCGACAACAAGCGGCGCCAGGACCTCTACGCCTATGCCTCGAAGGCCGTCGGCACTCGGGTAAAGCTCGGAATCGAGCTGGCACGGGAGCGTCGGTGCATAGCGTGGGGTTGCCAAATGCGAGGGCTCAAACGTCCGCGCATGCTGCGCAGGATCTGGTGGCTGTGGGACAAGCCCGTTTACGGGGGTCCCGACAATGCCGGCAGGTTCGCTGCCTTGTCCATCAAGTACCACACCGACCAAACCCACGCCGCCGCGCTCGCCTTCATCGACGAGCTGATCGCCATCGGCGCCGACAGGAGAGAGCAACCAACGCTCACCATGCCCGTCGTTCAACCGGCAGAGTTGGTGACGACCACGACCTGACGTACCCTCGGGTGCGCAACGCGTGGCACGGCTGGGAGTCGACCAGAAGAAATTTTTCTTTCGACTCCCAGCCAGTAGTACCAAGGTATCGTTATAAGAAAACCCAGCCTGGCGCTGGGTTTTTAAGTGTGCCGAACTTTAATCGAGCTATTTTGCAGTACTAACCAGCTCCAGTGGTGACCTGAATGATGGCGGTCGAGGCATTAACTCCCCGGCCCATACCGAGGATTGGGGCGTCTGTTTGTCCTGAGCCGGCAATTACATAGCCGCGATTGGTGGTGTCGGCTTTGGCGTACTTGTTCGAGCCGATATTTGATTGGGTGTTAACGACGGTATAGCCCTCAACCACGACTGGCGCCCAATGTCCGGAGCCAGTCGAGGCGAAACCCCATGATTGCAGCACGCCAACCGGTATATCGGAGCCGCCGGTTGCGGTCGGATCTTTGGCCACCGCCCAGTCACCTTGGCCGGTCGCCAGGTACATGACGTCGCTGATACTTGGGTTGGTCGCGCCGGTCACCAGTCTCATTGAAGCTTTGGCCCCCTTGTCGGTAATAATATTGAAGCCCTCGACATCATTAGTGTCGTTAAAGAACTTTAGACCGCCAGAGTGATTGGAAATAAGGTATGAGCCGCCACTCTGGATCACGTTGTTGGAAGCCTGTGCCGTATTAAACAGCCCGACAGCACCAAAAGGACTGACTCCGGCGTTTACCCAGGAGCCGATGACGTTATTGTTAAATACCCCGCATACGACAGAGTAGTCATGGTTGTTGGTGTTGTACCGATAGGTGGCGTTGGGCAGGATGTAGGTGTCGCCCCAAGTGTTGTTGTACACGCCCTTGGTACCGCCCTGGTCAAAAATAGCAGCGTTGCCAACCGACTCAAACCAGACGGTGTCGAGAACCGAATCAGTGACGATATCCTTGGAATACGTCCCGGTATTTTCCTTATAGATGCCATATGGCTCAAAACCGAGGTGCACGGCGATGAGTTGAGCGGCGCAAATGCGGTTATCGCCGTGAATGCCGATGCCGGCCATATTGTTGGAGACAAACTCGCATTTGTAGAAGTACTGGTTGTCGAACGACGAGCCGCCGCCGGCGAAGTAGACGCCGTAATAGTTGCCATAGCAGCGGCACTCCACAATTGATTGGTGGTTGCTTTGGATCAGGATGCCTTGGTTATAGCCGCGGACGTTTAGCCGGTGTACCTGCGCGTCGCCGTTGATCCACAAACCCGGCATGTTACAGGGTACGGTGCCGGCGCTGAAAGCCGCCGAACCGGGTCCTTGCAGTGTCAGGTCCTCCACACTGGGATACTTGACTGAGTTGCCGTCTTCGAGAGTCACTATACTCGGAACGCCTCCCCCCAGGTCTGTCGTATCTACGATTGTGGTGGCTTCCTTGTGAGCGCCGACCAGCTTAACATTTGAGGGTACTTGCACCATGTAATTCTTTTTATAGGTTCCAGGGGGCAAATAAACTACTCCGCCGCCGGCACTAGACGCATCAAGGCAGGCTTGTCCGATCTGCGAGGTGTCGGTGGTGGTGCCGGTGTTATCGACATTGTATGGAGACTGGGTTACGTCTCTGTAGCCTACCAGCCCGGTAGAAGACGGCAGGCCGGTCCAAACAGCGGTAGTCGCGCTGGTAGCCACTATAGCCTTGTTATTAGCTGGTGTACCTGACACGCTGACGCCGTTAACTTTGGCCACCGTCGGATTCGGATAGGTACCGCTTAAGTCGCCACCAGCCGAACCAGTTGGCGCGCGTGAGTTGGTCGTGGTGGCGTCAGTAGCGTCCAGCACACCAGCGTTGCCAGCCGCCACCTTGTTCTGTGTCGCTGCGGTACCCAATCCCAGATTGGAGCGGGCCGTACCGGGTAGGGCTACATCAGCCAAGTTCTGATCGGCCGTCAGCGGGGTTTTGCCGCCCTTGACGGTTGGCACGGTGGGGCTGGAGGCTGTGCCGCCTAAATCGCCTGTGAGTTCAACTATGCCCTTGGTGGCGTTGGTAGCATCGCTGACCGTGGTGCTGGATACCGTACTGGGCAGCCAGGTATTGCCACCTTGGGAGTACGTTAGCACTTGCCCGTCGCCCGGACTGCTACCATTAACGGTTATACCTTGTATTTTCGCGAGGGTTGGAGTGGAGGCCGTGCCACCTAAGTCGCCGGCTAACTGGACGGCGTTATCGGCTGCCGTTAAAGAAGTCTGCACCGCAGCAGCCAAGTCGGTTTTGGGTATGCCGCCGCCGGGCAGGGTGTACTTGCCAGAAACAGAGGTAAGCGTGGTTTGCGTCGAGTTGTCCAAGTCGGTGGCTGGAATGCCGCCAATTGGTTTAGTGTACTTACCGGCAACCGAGCTGATGGTAGTTTGCGTTGAATTATCCAGATCACTGCTTGGTATGCCGCCAACCGGCTTGGTATATTTGCCAGCAACCGAAGTTAAAGTGGTTTGCGTGGCATTATCTAGATCGCTGGACGGAATGCCACCAACTGGCTTGGTATACTTCGCAGCCACTGCATTGATGGTAGTTTGCGTCGAGTTGTCCAGATCGCTGAGGGGAATACCGGAGCCTGGTTTGCTGTAGGCGCCAGCGGCCGTAACCGCACTCGACAGCAAGCTACCGTCAGAATTGTGAGCGACCTCAAGAAACGCATTGAGGACATCTCCCCAGGTACCGTCGTCTCCACCAGGTGTTGGTAATCTTTGTGCCATATTTATTGAGAATCGTTCCAGAAATAGTATAAAAGCATAAACGCTCTGTGGCAAATCAGATTAGAATAAGAGTCGCGTCAGACTGGTTTTGTCTGGAGCACTCCTCGTACGAGTAGTCTATTTTATGATCGCAGCTTTCAGCAGGTGTATACTGGAAAGATTAATGAGGAGGGTGTGTATGAAGCTAAAGTATTATAAATATAGTTTTACTCGAGGAGTGAAGAAGGTTAAGACTAGAGCCGCGCTGGTATTAACAGCAGTCAGTTTAGGCGTGGCGGGCGTAGGCCTAAGTTTGGGTTTCGTGCCCGGACTAGCTGGTGCTGACGCCAACAATATAACCTTTGAAAATCCCACCTACCACACCGGTGTAATTGACGGCCAAGACGGCTGGACGGCCACGGGCTCGGCCGGCAACGGCTGCGCTACGTATGACGAAGGAGTGGTTGCTAATACCTATGGTTACAGTAGTTTTGGCGGTCAAAGCTTCAGGCTTTCTGACGCCGTTACGAGTGGCTGTTTTGGCGATCAAGCGTTTGCCAAGCCGTTAGTCAATGCGGTTGGTGAAGTAGATTCCACCGCTGGAAGCTACTCTAAGGGCACGCTACAGCGGCATTTTGAAACACAGTTTGACATAGCTTCAACCACACCAAATGCTCAGCAGCCGGGAATGCACACTTCTGTATCGCCGGACCGCGGCGACGGCTCACGTATGAGTTATTTACGTTTTGAGGATGGCACAAGTGGTATTGATGTCTTCTTCGATGACGTTCAAGGCACTACCAATCCGGCTAATTTCGTAGAGACGCAAATAGCTAGCGGCCTTAACCGCACAGTACCGCACACCGTGAAATTGACCTTAGATACTTTAGACGGTCCTTCAAATGATGTTGTAAAGGTCTGGATCGATGGCACGCTAGTTCATACTGGCACCAGCTGGGAGAACTACTACCGCTACGATAGTGAATCTTCGGCAGAACAAAGCCCTCGCATCGTTAAGACAGTCCTCTTCCGTGAGAGCGGCGATGCCAACGCTGCCGATGCCGGCAAGGGCTTCCTGATCGATAATCTTTCTTTGAGCTCCGGTCCCATCCAGACCAGCCCAAGCAATGCCGATCAGTGTAAGAACAACGACTGGAAGAGCTTCAACAATCCGACCTTCAAGAACCAGGGAGATTGTGTCAGCTGGGTCCAACACAACGTGAACGGCCACGGTACGCCGAATAGCAATAGGTAAACTCTAAAACTTAAAAGAGAGTTGCGCGGGTCTTCGGGCCCGCGCGCTTTTCATTTCACCGGTGTTTTGCTACAATTTTCCCTGCACATTGTGCACGCGCGAGTGTAGCTCAGTTGTTTAGAGCGCTTCCTTGCCAAGGAAGAGGTCGAGAGTTAGAGTCTCTTCACTCGCACCAAGATGACACCCAGAAAAGCTCCCTAGATTGGGAGCATTGTGATTTTTATACTTATTGTAAGCACAACTATTTTGATATATTATTCGCGTAAATGAACAAGCGAACCTTTACTGGTCTTGCATCATCTGGGGTTTTACTACTTGCGATTATCATCGGTGCTAATAATATTCCTCAGCCCGCCAAGCTGAATAATACTAAAAGCTTAAACAGCACTCAGCCTACGCAAATCAAGACTCCAACTGCACAAAAGGCCAAGCCAGTCTGTGACGGCACTACTATAACCTCTGATTGTGAACTTGAAGGGGTCAATTACAGCACCTATGTTTATCACCCGGCAGTAGCAGAAAAAACGCATACCGATACTGTTACCACATATCAAAAGAAAGTGACAGGATATTGTACTTTGTGTAATGACGGTACTTATTCACCATCATGTGCAACCGGCCGCGGAGCCTGTTCATGGCATGGTGGTGTACAGGAATGGAATGCGCCAGAATATGAAAACGTTCCCGTTACTACCACTAACACTATTGTTGATGCACCGGCTCAAGCGGCTTACTACGAAAAGGTGGCTCAGTAGCTACTGGTAA
>CAZHJG010000047.1:0-5620 GCA_964533425.1 uncultured Candidatus Saccharibacteria bacterium
CCCTACCCTGCGGCGACCTGCTCTTCATCGGCACCGGCTACCGCACCGAAAAGCCAGCCCACGACTTTGTAGCCGCCACCCTCGGCTACCAGGTCGTCGGCCTGCAAACCGTTCCCAAACGCAACTGGTTCGGCCGCCCCGTGCGCAACCACGACTCCGGCTGGCCCGACAGCTTTTTCTATGATATCGACCTAGCCCTATCTGTTCTGCGCGGCCCGTCCGACGGCCAAAAAGGCCTCATCGCCTGGTGCCCCGACGCTTTTCTGCCCGAGAGCCGCGAGAAACTGCGCGCCCTCGACGACGTCGAAAAGATCGAGGTCTCCTTCGCAGAAGCCAAAAAAGCCTTCGCCTGCAACCTCGTCTCCACCGGCGAAACTGTGGTCATGAGTGCCCACGCCCCCGTATTTACACACGAGTTGGAGCAGCGCGGCTTCAAAGTCATCACCCCCGAAATCACCGAACTAGCCAAAGGCGGCGGCTACATCCGCTGCACCACCCTGACCCTTAACAACGTTTAACGCTCGGCTTTTATCGCGTTTTTTGCAGCTATAACTTCTTCAACAGCCATGCCGCCGTTATACGCAGACATTCGAGTCCTTCGATCTTCACGGTCAGCGCGCTGTACAGAAGGCATTACCGGCACGTCAGGATTCGTCGCCAGTTGATGCAGTTCTTCGCGCAATTGACGCGATTTAGGATCAGGCTCACGTAATCGTGTACTCAAGAAGAATCGTCCTAAGCGCTGGGTGGTGTTCTTGGATTTACCGGATAAACTATCGTTACGAGTATCCACCCCGCGGCCGCGCACGTCCTTTTCCTTGTACCATACCGGCAGGTCGGCGTTACCCTTTGACCCTTTTTTCATGGTCACACCGTGCATCCAATATGCCGAGCCTATGCGCGCCGTAGGAAATGCCCGACGAAAGAAGGCGGACGCATACTGTAACGTACGCCCTGAGCTATACACTTCATCAACAATCATGACAGTTTTATTATCGAGCTCCGAGGGGGCCGCGTCTATTGCTTGTGTCAGGCCATGCGTTTTAAATTTTGGCTCAACAAATACGGAGCGTAAGCTTCTGATAATACTTTGATCGACGCGGTCAATATCCATAATGCCCGCTCCCTCCGGGTCCAAGGAATTAACCCACTGCTGACGGTCAATATTCACAAATTTGAAGCTCGGCATAGGCGGCACTTTGCCGGTCACAGGGTCGGCGGCCATCTTAGACCAAAGATCCCGTGTCAGCCATGAAACTGGTCGGGCTGACTTATCCAGCCAAACAACTACATCTGGCACCTCTTTACGCCTCTCCTCAGTAATCGGATCTACAACATCCACACCGTCAGTCATTTTATGTATTAGCCCATCAGTTAACTGAAGATATTCCATGCGCAGCTGTCGGTCTGTTTTCCAACTGCCATCGGTTCGGGGGTGACCTTTTAACAAGCGGTACTCGAATCGATCCGCTTCATTAATGACTTCAACCGGTGTTGCCTGTTCAGGAATACGTTCAGACATCTGTTTTATTATAGCACAGATTTGTTATTTTATCAATGTTCGGTTAAGGTTTGTTCGTCATTTTTGGCGACTTTAGCTCTTACCTAGACGTTTCTTGAGCGCCGCCCGTGCCGCCTCAGTCTCATTATAATGTCGCCGGATAGTATCAGTATCTTCGTTGAAGATGTGGCCGGGCGAGGGTTTGAAGCCGGGTTTATTGGTGATGATGACTGTCTCTTCGCCCTTACCGAGCAGCAGCACCATGTCATCTTTCTGGGCTAGATCAACGGCTTTCTGCACCGCGTCCTCGCGCTGGTGAATTAGGAGTAAATCTTTGTCGCGGACCTTGCCCGTCTTCTCCACCCCGCCGGCGATCTCATCTAGAATAGCCGCGCCGTCCTCGTCACGATCGTCTTCTTCGGTCAGAATCACGACATCCGACTCCCGGCCAGCGATTTCTCCCTGTATAGCCCGCTTCAAGGTATCGCGCCGCCCCGGTGAGCCGAAGACAGAGATAATCCGACCCTTCACCATCGGCTTAACAGAGGCATACAACTTCTCGAAGCTGTCCGGTGTGCAGGCATAGTCAACGATGACGCCGAAGTCCTGGCCCTCGTCGATGTTATTCATGCGCCCCTCCACGCTCTTCAGCGTTGCCATACTACCCTCAATTTGGTCCTGCGTCAGCCCGACGGCTCGCGCCACACCTATCGCCGCCAAACAGTTGTAGACGTTAAACTTCCCCGGTAGCTGGCTTTTTATCTTGTAGGTGGCTCCGTCGATAACAGTTGTGAAGTTGCTACCCGACGGCGACAGCTCAACGTTTTCAGCCCGAAAGTCTCCCTTGTCCAGACCGTACGTGACTGGATGAGCAATCGCCTCGGCGAAGTAGTGCCCGTTCTCGTCATCAGCATTAACAATACCGATCCGCTTCCCTTTCCGGTTCCGGTTACACTGCCTGAACAGCATCAGCTTGGCCTTGCGATAGTTTTCGAACGTGCCGTGATAGTGAAAATTGTCATGTGCCAGATTGGTGTAGGCCACGATGGTGTACGGCACACCCCAGACCCGGCGCTGGGTCAAAGCCTGGCTCGTTGTTTCCAAGACCAGCCATTCAACGCCGTTGCCCCGCATTCTTTTGACAGCCTGCAATAGCTTGAGCGAACCGAGCGAAGTCATGCGCGTATCGTTGTGCTGCGCACCCTGCCCATCTCCGTAATCGACGGCCACGGTCGTCATCATGGCCACCTTGTAGCCACTTTCCCTCAGCATGTGCGTGATCAGCGTGCAGGTCGTGGTTTTGCCGGCCGTACCAGTCACGCCAATGACTTGTAGCTTGCGCGCCGGAAAACCATACAAAATATTCTCAACCACTGCTTCCGCGAAATGCCCATATGGCTCGATGGCCATAAACAGCTTACTGGGAATCAACTTCTTAACCGTTTTCCGAAAATTCATCCTTCTAAGTATACTGTACTAAACGTCTACTCAATCAGTAAGCCTGTCGTTCCAGACTTGATCCGGAATCCAGAAAAACAAGGGGAATTTCCTTATTGACTGGATCCCAAATCAAGCTTGGGATGACAATTAGGAGATAGTCATGCCAGCGCAGGCTGGAATCCAAACCAATTATGAAAGTTCTAGGCATCGAAACCAGTTGCGATGAAACCGCGGCCGCGGTGGTTGAAGACGGCCAGCGCTTGCTGAGTAATGTCGTGGCCTCCAGCATGGATCTGCACGTCCAGTACGGCGGCGTCGTACCGGAGATCGCCGCCCGCAGTCATATCGAGGTTATTCTGCCGGTGATCCATCAGGCGCTAGACGAAGCTGATTGCACCTGGGACGACATTGACGCCATCGCCGTGACGTACGGCGCCGGCCTGGGCGGCAGCCTGCTCATCGGCGTCATGACCGCCCGCACCCTGGCTATCGCCCTCGACAAACCCCTTTACGCCATCAACCACGTCGAAGGCCATGTTTACGCCAACTTCCTCACCGAAGCCGCGGACCGACTGGCTACAGATTACAGCCTACGGACAACTTCCCCCACCTTCCCCATGCTAGCCATCATCGTCTCCGGCGGCCATAGCCAGCTCGTGCTTTTCCGCAACCACTTCGACTACACACTGCTCGGCCAAACCCAGGATGACGCCATCGGTGAAGCCTTCGACAAGGTGGCCAAAATGCTCGGCCTCCCCTACCCCGGCGGTCCTTCCATCGAAAAGTTCTCGCAAAAGGGCGATCCCAACGCCTTTAAACTCCCTAAAGCCAAGATGCCAGGCTATAATTTCTCGTTTTCCGGGCTCAAAACGGCCGTTCTACGGTTAGCACAAGCGCAAATAGGAGAGTCATACGATTTTCCCTCTATAAAGCTGCCAGAGCGCCTCTCAGAGGCTCAGAAGGCCGATATTGCCGCCAGCTTCCAGCGCGTCGCTGTCGAAACCATCGTCGATAATGCAAAACGAGCGTACGAGGAGTTCAGCCCTAAAAGCGTCGTCATCGCCGGTGGCGTAGCCGCCAGCTCAGAGTTACGGTGCCAGTTAACAGAGGCACTCCCCTTGCCTATCGAATTCCCCGACCTCAAACTCTGCACCGACAACGGCACCATGATCGCCACCCTAGGCTGCTTCAAAGCCATGCACAATCAACCCCAGGCCGACCCCTATACTCTTGAGATCCAGCCCAACCTCTCAATGTAGTTCGCCTTTTGTTCGCGGGCTCCTTCACAAGAAATCCCTTCGCTAATACTCGTTTGTCATTCCGACGTCAGGAGGAATCTCGTCAACCGCAAGAAACGAGATCTCTCGCTGAGCTCGAGATGACAATTCAGGATTCTGAACGCTAAGCTAAAGGCTAATGTTTCCCGAAATTTAACAGAGGTGATATGATGGTACCGAATGAATCTACCGAAGGTGTACGAGGCTAACCAGTACGAGGACGATATTTATGCGCTCTGGGAGAAGAGTGGCGTCTTTACGGCTGACCCGAAATCAGGGAAGGAACACTTTTCGATCGCCATGCCGCCGCCGAATGAGACAGGGACGCTGCACATCGGTCATGCTTTGTTTTTAACGCTACAGGACATTTTGGCCAGGCATGCCCGCCAACAGGGGAAAGACGTATTGTGGTTGCCGGGGACAGATCATGCGGCGCTGGCGGTCAACGCCATTATCGAGAAGCAGCTGGTCGAAGAGGGAACTGACAAGCATAAGCTTGGGCGCGAGGAATTCATGCGTCGAACCCGCGATTTCGTGGGTAATAGCCGAGAGACCATCAATAACCAGATACGGGCCATGGGCGCCAGCGCCGACTGGACTCGGGCGCGTTACACCTTGGACGAGGCTTTGAATCGCTGTGTCAATGAGACATTCGTGAAAATGTATAATGATGGGCTCATTTACAGGGGTCATCGCATCGTTAACTGGGATCCGAAACTGGAGACTAATGTCTCCGACGACGAGGTTGTCTACAAGGAAGAGAAGGGGAAGTTTTATACCTTCAAGTATGGGCCATTCGAGATTGGCACGGCGCGGCCGGAGACGAAGTTTGGCGACAAGTATGTCGTGATGCATCCGGATGACAAGCGCTACGCTGAGTATAAGCATGGCGATACGCTGGAAGTGGAGTGGATCAATGGGCCGATCACGGCCACCATTATCAAGGATGAAGCGGTTGATCCGGCGTTTGGCACCGGTGTTATGACCATCACGCCGTGGCACAGCCACATCGACTTCGAGATCGCCGAACGGCACGGGCTCGACAAGGAACAGATCATCGACTTTCACGGGAAACTGCTGCCGATTGCCGTTGGATTTGAAGGCCAGCCAATCGAAGAGGCACGGCCGAAGATTGTCGAGAAGCTAGAGAAGAAGGGCTTGCTGGTCAACGTCGACGAGAATTACACGCATAACGTGGCGCTGAACGACCGGGGCAAAGGCGTTATCGAGCCGCAAATTCGCCTGCAGTGGTTCGTCGACGTCAATAAGCCAATAGTGGATTGGAAAGGGAAGCAGCGCAGCCTGAAGGAAGTGCTGCAGAGCGTTATCAGGGAAGGGGACATCGAGCTGGTGCCCAAGCGCTTTGAGAAGATTTACTTCCATTGGATCGACAATCTGCGCG
>CAZHJG010000048.1:0-5220 GCA_964533425.1 uncultured Candidatus Saccharibacteria bacterium
GGTGTTTTCGTCGGTCGAGGCTTCGCTGTAGTTAACCGGTATTTCGACGTTGATTTTGGGGATGATAACTTCCGGCGTCGACGTGGGCGCCACGCTGTCGGTGCTGATAATCAGCGGCGTGGCGGCGCTGGCCCGGCTGGGCTGGATAAACGGCGCGATGACCACTTCGTTAAAGAAGCCAAACAGGAAGATAACGACAGCGATCAGGCCCATGCTCAAGCCGAACAATAACGACTGGATATGATGCTTGGTCTGCAGCTTGCCGCCGGCGCTGACCTTGTCGCGAATGGCAGCTTGCACCTGGGGTTTGCTGCGGGCATCGCGCAGCTTCTTCGCGGGCTTTTTAACGGCCTTGGCTTTGGCGCGCGGCTTGCTGCTGACGGCCTGCTGCTTGTGCTCGGCGACGGCTATGGCGGCGCCAGCGGGTTTCGGCTGTGGCGCCGGCTGGACGTTTAGGAGCGACTGCGAGGCGTAAAACTCTTGCCACACCTCATGCTTTTCGTGATCAGGCAAGCTCTGGTAGTAGTTGTGCCATTCGGTCTGGATGGCAGCCAGGTCCTTGCCGGAGTTGGTCAGCTCGTGCATAAACCGCTGATGCCTAGTGCGCCGCTTGCTGGCCTCGGCTTCGGCGGCCTCCTCGCGCACGTCCGGCTCCTCGGCATAAATCCGATCCAGCTTCTGCCGGATCAAATCCGCCGCCGACTGCGCGTCCGGGTCATTGCTCTGGCCGGGCAGAATGGGATTGTCAGATGGTGCGTGTGATTGATTTGTAGCCATATGGAACCTAGCCTTCTCCTTCCAATTATAGTACAATTAGCCCCTGTAACCCAGGCCCCACGCATTTGGCACATTTTGGGCGAAAGCCTCCAGTCCGCGCTCACCGTACCTAAGTACGGCTCGCTTGCGGGCTTCGCCTTTCATCCCAAACTGCACGCAAATACGAGTCGCCTAAAACCCGTACTAACGGCGACATTTTTAACAGCTTATGCCGCGCTAGCGGAATTGAAGACGCGTTAAACTCGAGGGCGAGTGGCGGAACTGGTATACGCGCACGACTCAAAATCGTGTTCCTTACGGAGTGAGGGTTCGATTCCCTCCTCGCCCACCAACCATTTGACTTTTACAATGACGCTTAGCTATTCATGCCGGAGCTAGGCAGCAGTGAGGCTTGATAAAGTTTATTTATTTGCGATACTGTAAATATTATGACATATATACAGAGAGACGGATCTTACGGCAGGCTAACGTCTGCAATGATGATAGAAGACTTCAGCTATGAGGAGGCGCCTAAAAGCTATCCTCAACCGGAACTCGTTGATACGCTAACGACTGCCTATGAAGCCCTTTCCGCTGGCATCCAGCGTAATTTTTATGCCGCCCAGGATGGCACCGAGCCCCTACTCCAAAAGATCGCTGTGCCAACTGCCACAGTAAACAGTAGAGTGCAAGAATACGATGTTAGTTTTGCGCTGGGTAACGAAGGCGAAACGCCCGATTACGTGACCGATTATTTTAGAACGCGCTATACGACATATGCCAAGTTGCTGGCGACAGCCGTCGTTGAACAAGATTTTAGCTTCTTGGTTGGCATAACGCGTGAGCTACAAGAGTCAGACCTTGCCCAGGATTTACTTTCACGACTAGTGCAACGTCCGTTACCGGGACTTCCAAAAGGGGTTGACCCCAATCGATTATCTTTACTCCATGGACCCCGGCAGCACAACCAAAACCTTCAAGCTTTCAAAAGGGCCGTTTGGGTCTCTTCGCACAAGGAAGCCCGCCGCCGGGGCCATTTTGCAAGTTCACTCTTCGGCAAATATGCGGTCAGGTCATTTTTCGCCCAGCCGTTGAAGCAAGTTGCAAAACAGCCCGGTGTTGTTGAGCAGTTGATCGGTAAAGAACGAGATGGCAAAAATCTTTTACTCGAAGATTAGCCTGCGGCAGCTTGGCCCACGGCCGTAGTCAGGGCTTCGAACGGCTTGCTAGGATTCTGGAGCCACCAGGCGGCGGAGGTGGCGGCGGTGGCGACGCGCCAGGTTGGTTTGTCTTCGGTGAGTTTGGTGCTGCTGACCTGGCCGTTGACGGCGACGAAGATGGTTTCGAGGTGTTTGGTGATGATGGCTGCTGGGTATTTTAGTGTGAATTCGTGCAGACCGTCGACGAGGCGCAGGAAATCCATTTCAAACGTGAACGCCGAAGTGAAGTGGGCGCCGACGACCAGTTTTTGGAGTTGGGCGAAGCTGGCCACCAGGAGTGAGTTTTCACGGCTTAACAGAGGTAAGGGTGCCTTCGTGAAATAGTCGAGGGCATCCTGGGTGATCGTCAGGTGGCCAGCATATTTTTCGGCCAGTTGCTCCAGCAGCACGGCGGTTTCGGAGTTGCGGCCGAAGTCGCCGGCCAGCAGCACGCCGTCGGCCCAGCCAGCCATAGCTAGCGCTTCGCTCAGGGCTTGCCGGCTGAAGCTGCCGCTTGGCGTGCTGGGCGCGTATTCACCCGCTTCCAGCACGCGGCCAACGGTTTTTTGCAGGCTGTCGGGCAGCAAGACCCGGCTGGTGCCGATACCAGCTTTCGTGGCTGCCGTGTAAGCAATCGCCGGCGCTGCAAAACCGTGAGCATTGCCGCCAACGACCAGCAGCTTACCAGCCTGCCGCTTATTCTCCGGCCGGCTCCAGAGCAAGTCCGGAAACAGCGGCTCCTCAGGCTTTTGGCGTGACCAGTATGTATGATCCATGCTTTCCTTTCTGGGGCTCCAATTCATACACCATATTTTTACGCTCGACGACGATTTTCCAGCTGTTGGCCCGCGCATGATCAAACAACTCACGCGTCGGGTTAAAAGCAATCGGCTGCTCGACGCTGCCTAACATCGGAATGTCACTTTCGCTGTCGCCGGCCGCCAGGCTGCCTTCCCAGGTACCACCATGCTTATCCACCAGTTGATTGAGTAATTCCGGCTTGCGCTCTCGCTTCAACAGCACCAGTTTACGCCCGGTAAAATAGCCATCTTTGACCTCGTATTCCGAGCCGCCGAAATCGTCAAAGCCGTAGTAGGTGGCGAACCGTTCGACGATCTGTGACTGCGAGGCGGAAATGGCGAATAGTAGGTAGTGCTTAGATCTTAGATCTTCGATAAGGTTGCGAGTGTAGGTGTAGACCTGGTCTTTGTACTCGGCCATGACGTGGTCGCAGGCGGCTTCGAAATCGCTCAGGCGGATGTCGCTCAGCGCGCCGTCAACCAGCTCCACCAATGCCCTTTCGTAATCTTGGAACGAATTCTCCGATTCGCGTCGTTTCCAGGTCATACGGGTTTGGCGAACGGCCTGGAACCTGGTCTGGTCTAGCAAGCCTTGTCGGGCCAGCTCATCGGCCAGCGCGTGATAAAGCTGCCAGCGCACCACCGTGCCGTCGATGTCAAAAACGGCGAAGGGACGGCTCATGCTAGCCACTCCGCTGCTCTGCCGGCAAAAGCGCTTTCCTGCTCATGGAAGCTATGATCGGCGTTCGGCACCAGCATGAAATCGTGGGTCTTGAGCATCTTATTAGGTGTTTGATTGAGCAGTATGTCGAGCGCCGCCTGTGGCCCGCCAGCCGTGGTCATGAATTCGTCTTGTTCGCCGATGATGACTAGTGTGGGCTTGTCAATTTGGCGGTATTCCTCAAACAATGGCTTCTCGCCCAGCCGCTCGTGGCCATATTCGTAGTACGGGAAGGTGTTGTAAGCGCCGTCCGGATTCAGAATGTCCCAGGCCGACCGGGCGCTGAACGGGTGCATGCCGGTGTACTGGGGCATGATCTTTAGCTCTTCCCCGTTGCTGACGGCGTGGGCGGCATATTTCAGGGCCTGCCAGAAGCGTTTCGGGCCGAGGTCTTGAAAGAATAAGCCGACGTCATCCCCAGGACCAGCTAAGACATACTTGCTGAACGGATTTGTTGTGGCGCGGACGTGGTAGGCGCAAATTTTGTTGGCGCCGGTGCTGTGTCCGAGCAAATAAAATTCGTCATAACCGCGGGCTTGCAGAAACTGCACCGCCCCGTCGATGTCGTGGACGCTATCGACAATCTTCTCGTAGTGCGTGCCGCCTTGGTAGCGCCGGTCGGCTTCGGGCACCGCCTCGTCGTCGAGGCTCAACTTTTTGGCGTGGTGCGCACCACGATTATTAAAGGCGAAAAAGGTCACACCCTTCCCGGTCAAGGCTTCACCGAGCGCATTCATCCGCCGAGGATTATAAAAAATGCCGTTGTCACCCATGCCGTGCAGCCACACGGCCGCCTTTTTGACCGGTGGCTCGGCCATGAACAGCAATCCCGGCAAGCTAACCTTATCGGTGGCTGTAAACGAAACAAGCTCCAGGCGCATACCTACTCCGGCTTCTGCCAAATGGTTTCCCACTGACTCCATGTCGTGCCTTCGAACGGCGCCCCGCGCTGTTCAATAACCAGGCCAGCCCGTTTGATGAGCTCAAAGCCGTGCTTATTACGCAAGTACGATAGCTCCTGCAGATCGAAAAAGTGAACTTCTTGTCCGGCCTTTGGGCCTTCCTCGTAAAAGATTGTCTGGCCCCGTCTTCGGTCATCTTCGGTCACGGTATGCTGGTACACCATCTGAGTGCTGGTGGAGTTAACGCGTAAAAACAGCAGCCCGCCCGGTTTCAGCACCTGACGGCTGCGGTCTAGATAGTTGTCGACCGCCGCCCGGTTGCCATGCTGAAAGACCTGGATAGCTATGAGGTAGTCGAATATGCGAGCGCCGTTATATGCGCCAAAATCACCGATAAAAGTCGTGTTCGCGAGCTCCGGCCGGCGCTCCCTGACTTGCCTGATGGCTTCATCTGAAATGTCCATGCCATGGAGTCTCAGCCCCGCATCAAACAGCGGTATGTAGTTTCGGCCATTGCCACAGCCGACGTACAGCCCGTAGCCGTCGCGCTGCGGCCGCCCCTTGAGGGTTTTGAGTATGGTGCGCACGAACGGTATCGGCGGCTCGTCATGGTAACGACCGCGTTCGCCATACTCAACGTTATAACTTTGTCCTACCTTTACGCCATTCTCGCTTGGTGCATTCATACAGCAAGTGTAACAGATACGGGACAGTGGTCGCTGCCCATGACTTTAGGATGGATGTCGCCGCTTTCGACATTCGACTTTAAGCTTTCCGATACCAAAAAGTAATCGATGCGCCAGCCGACGTTCCGTTCGCGGGCGTTGGCGAAGTGCGACCAC
>CAZHJG010000049.1:0-5141 GCA_964533425.1 uncultured Candidatus Saccharibacteria bacterium
ACATCATCGCCATCCTGGGCATGGAAGAACTTTCCGAAGAAGACAAGCAGCTGGTGGGCCGCGCCCGCCGCTTGCAGCGCTTCTTAAGCCAGCCGTTCTATGTGGCAGAGCAGTTCACTGGCAACCCGGGCCAATACGTTAAACTAGCCGACACCGTCCAGAGTGTCAAAGAGATCCTCGAGGGCAAGCACGACGACAAGCCGGAAAGCGCCTTCTATATGAAGGGCTCGCTGACGGCTTCCAAGGGGAGCAAGAGGTAGGTATGCGGCAAGGGTATACGGTATACGGTATACGGTATACGGTGAGCCCTGAGGGGGGTTGTTAGGTGTTCCACTTCCAGTTGGTCAGTATCAGTGGCAAAAAGTTTGACGAGGACGTCTACGAAGTCGTGTTGCCTACCCTGGATGGTCAGATCGGCGTCATGCAAGACCACATGCCGCTGGTCAGCGTGGCCACGCCTGGCGCTATCATGGTCCGGCGCAATCAGCGTGATCCAGATCAAGCCCGCGAATTTTTCGCCACCAACGGCGGCGCCATCGAAGTGTCCGATAACACGCTGCGCGTACTCGTCGATGAAGCTGACCGCGCCGACGACATCAACGAAGCCGAAGCCCAAAAGGCTCTGGAGCGAGCCCAGAAGCTGCGCGCCGAGGCCAAAGATCAAGTCAGCCTGGAGCACGCCCAGCAAATGGTCGATCGCCACGAGGTCCGCCTCCAAGTAGCTGGGCTTAAACGAAGGCATCAAAAGCGGTGAGCAAGGACGCTTCACTTGTGTCTACAAAAGCCAAGACTTTGGCTTTTCGGGACTCAAATGCCGCCATCAGCGAAAATAACTGATTAAATAATACTTAAACTTCGTATGATTTCCGTATTTCCTGTGTCATCCTGAACTTGTTTCAGGATCCATGCGCACAAGTCGAGCCTATTACATCTACATACTCACAAATCGCGCTCACGGCACGCTATACACTGGCGTGACTAACAGTATCGAGCGGCGGTTGTTTGAGCACGCTTCAAGGGCTTCTAAAGGTTTCACTAGTAAATATGGCTTAGCCCGGCTGGTTTATGTTGAACAAACAGAAAGCATTGAGACTGCAATTGCACGCGAAAAACAGCTTAAAGGCGGGCGCAGGCAGTGGAAGATTAATCTCATAGAAGCTTCCAATCCTCATTGGCAAGATTTAGGCCAGTTCTATGGCATGGATCCTGAAACAAGTTCAGGATGACAAGTTTTTAATCGCTAGCGTATAGTGATTTCTATGAGTAAGCAAAAATCAATTGACGAGATTCTGGCCGGCTGGGATGGGTTTGTGCGGCCGAGCGAGGGAGATGAATACGTGCATTACAAAGGCGGAAAGTACGTCATCGTGGCCACTGGATTTTTAGAGGACACCGAAACGCCATGTGTGGTTTATAGGTCGCTCGAGAAAAATATCACTTGGGTGAGAACAGCTAAGAATTTTCTCGAAGAAGTTGAGCACGAGGGCCAAAGCACCCCTCGCTTTAAAAAGATTTAAGCAGTTTTCAGCTTAGTCGTGCAGAATGCGCAGCGCTTGGCGTCCTTCGGAATTTCGCTGAGGCATTCCGGGCACTTCTTCTCGGTTGGTTCTTCGGCGTCTTTGTTGCGGTTGGAGTACGTCACCAGCTTGTTGATGGGCTGGACGACGAAGAAGAACACCACGCTGGCCACCAGCACGAACGAGATAATGGCGTTCAGAAAATCGCCATACATGAACCGACTATTGTTAATTGTGAAATACAGATTTGAAAAGTCCGGCTTACCGCCAATGGCCGCGATCAACGGCGTCATGAGATCTTTGACAAACGACTGCACGATGCCGGTAAACGCCGCGCCGATAACCACCGCCACCGCCAAATCCACCACGTTGCCGCGTAGGATAAACTTCTTGAAATCTTTCAACATGCTTCAAATATAGCACACCGGGCAAGACACCAAGATCAGGTACTGGTAGGAAATATGGCTTGCAAGTGCGCGGCGTATAGCTCGGTGACGTCTTTTTGGAGGGTGGCTTCGCTCAGCAAAATGTAGAACTTTATCATGCTCATGGATATTCTTTCGCGGGTATCAGGATCGTTAGGAGCCATTTGGTACGAGGTGGCCATGATAAATTGGGCAATCGTGGGCTGTTCACTTTGTAGCTTGGCCCATTCGTCTAGCACGAACTGCTGCCCCTTTTCCGAGTAGTTGGTGCGTTTCAGGACTGAGCTCATGAGAGCATCTGAAGGAGCAACCATGTTGGTTGACACACTATCTGTTAGTTGCATGTCCTCTGACATCGACATCGGCTCCCTTATGCTTGGTTCGCCCCATTGTACGTATTTTTTTAAGGTGAAAGTGTGAATTTTCACACATTTCCTTTGTGATATATGTCTTGTTTTGGGGTTAGCACCGGAGTAAAATAAGCTTATCGCATAAAATAATTAGCTCTCTAAGGAAGCCTCACGCGCGTGGAACAAGCTATGAACGAAGCAGCCGTCTTCAATCCGGCCCAAGCCGAAATAAAAATTCACCCCCAACCAATCAAGAGCCAAGCTGAGCGGCACGTAACCCAACTTCAAGTCGAGGCCCAGGCCGAGCGGGCGCGTAATTGCATCGTGTATGTCGATTCAAAGCGTGTGCGCGGCACCTGCGGTGATGAACGCGGCCGCCAAGGCACGCGTAACGGTCAGTCGCCCGAACCCCGCCCGTCCGTTTTTGGCGGTCCTGACATCTATGGCCTGGCGGTGGCCGAGCTCATCGGCTATTTTAACGACGATACCCAAAGTGGCGAAGATCATTTGCGACAGGCAAAGCAGCAGCTCAACCAGGCTGGCATAAAGAGTGGTGGTCACGATGGCTGCGCGGCCAATGGCAGCTTCTTTGCCTGGATGTCGATTATGGCCCAGAACCCCGACGTGGTTAAGGGGTACGCCAAGCAGCAGCTTGGAGCGGCCTACCATGAAGGTGCTGCCGACGAAGTCATCGGATTTGCCAGTCGTTTGGTTGGCAGCGGACGTTATAACGACTGGAAAGAAGATACGCTTGCTATAGTTCTCGGTGATGAAGCTGGCGAAGCGATCGAGCAACTGGTTGAGGCGCCTCATGAAGGCGCGACGCTTATTCGCAACGGTCTCGTCGGTACGACGGTCGACCAGACCAAGCTCTACGACAGCAGCGCCGTCGGCAAAGGCTCTTTCGTGCACGACGACTGGTACGCTGATCAGATCGAGCATGTACTGACTTCGGGCCCGAACGCGGTGCGCCAAAAGCAGCTCGCCGAGCACGCTCGAGAGTTCATCATCAAGGCGATTGCTGTGGCCTTGCCGAACCCTGAGCTGCATCAGATTGACTTTGTGGTACGCTAGCGCACTTTACAAAACACTCATCTCACGCTACGCTAGTGACATCAATAAGTGGAGGTTCCAAAAAATATGTTTGGAAGACAAAAGGTAGCTACCCTAGTAGCTGAGTTCTTAGGTACGGGGATTCTGACGCTCCTCGTGCTGAGCGTGCAACGCTCGACTATCGGCGTGCCGTTCTTCGTGGCGACGGCTGCCGGCTTAACAGTTGCCCTCATGGTCTTTGCCGTGGGCGGCATTTCCGGTTCGCATTTGAATCCGGCAATCACCTTGGCAATGTGGACTGCCCGCCGCGTCTCAGCGCTGACCGGCGTCCTGTACATTGTGATGCAGTTCCTGGGCGCCTGGGCTGCCTACGGTCTGTACCACTACTACGTAAAGACTTCATTCCAGCCAATCGGCGGGCATTTTGCCGGCCGTGTGCTGGTGGCTGAAGCCGTTGGTGCTGGTATTTTCGCCTTCGGCGTTGCTGCTGCCCTCTACCAGGGTTACACGCGGGCGGTGACGGCCTCCGTTCAAGGCTTGGCTTACATGCTTGGTATCATCGCCGCTTCTTCTGCAGCCTTGGGCTTGCTGAACCCGGCGCTGGCACTCGGCGTCCGCGCTTTCGTGCCTTGGGGCACAGGCGTTGTCGGCTGGGGCACGTACGTGCTCGGCCCGGTACTTGGTGCTATCATCGGTGTCAACTTGTACAGTCTGCTGTTTGCTGAAGCCTCCGTTGTAGCCGCTCCGGCTAGCGTAGCTGCTTCCAGCACTGCTGCGACAACCAAGAAGGCGCCTGCCAAGCGCTCAACCAAGAAATCCACTAGCCGCCGCAAGAAATAGTCAGATTCTTGCCGCATGGCTTATAACCGCCCGGAATCACACCGGGCGGTTTTGCTATAGCTTGCCGTCTAGCAGGTCTTGCTCAAATTGCTCTATGCCCTGTATGGACGGCTCATACGTTCCGGTGTCCGGAAACTCCAGCTTCATGATTCGTTGCCAGACAGCTTCGATAAGTCCGGCCAAGCGTTCGATCTCAGCGGAATCTGGCGGCAACCCCAGGACAATCTGTGCGGGCTTTTCGGCTTCGACGTACAGCATTTGGGCCGTGATGGCTTTACCATTTCCAAAACGGCGGTCTGACTGTACAAGCAGCGCATAAAACAGTAGCTGGGTGCGATGCCGCCAGGCCTTGACGGCCTTGGTCTGGTCTTTGGTGTTGAAGTTAGTCAGGGGCTTACCAGTTTTGTAGTCACTGATCAGAATGCCGTCTGAGTCCACGTCGATACGGTCCAGCTTGCCGTTAATGCGTGCTTGCTTGAGCGTGATGTCCGCAATGCGCTGCTCGGTCAGGCCGCCTTTGGTGAGCGTAATGAGCTGTTTGTCGAATAGCTTCTGCACTAGTTCCAGCCCTCGGGTTTTGTAGCGCTCGTAATCGAGCGGCGCCAGGTGCTCTTCGGCGAGCGTGGCTTCGAAGCGGTCGAGGATGGTGCCGGTGTCTAGCTGGCCGGTATTAACCAGGCGCTGCGCGGTCTCTAGCGCGGCGTGTACAGCAGTTCCGTAGCTGCCGGCCGGCGAGTGCGCGCGCGGTAGACGCAGCAGGTGGCGCTCCAAAAAGCTGCCGGGTCCGGCTTCGGCCAGATTCAGAAAGTCGATGAGCGCCGTCGGGCTGAGGGAATAGTGCTCCAGGCGGTCTTGTAGGAGGTCCTGCTCCTTATCGCTCTTGAGTCGCGGCCAGCGCAGGTCGCTCTCCAGCACCACTACCGGTTCTTCCGGCGGCTGCTTAATGGTTGTCAGTG
>CAZHJG010000050.1:0-4775 GCA_964533425.1 uncultured Candidatus Saccharibacteria bacterium
TTTTGTATGGCGGCGTTAAGGAACTGAATAAAAAGCCGGGGGCCGTCTTTGTTATTGACATCGTGCATGATGCCAACGCGGTGCGTGAGGCGAATAAGCTTGGTGTGCCGATCGTGGCGCTGGTGGACACCAATGCCGATCCGTCGCAAGTGACCTATCCGATTCCGTCCAACGACGACGCCATCAAAACCATTGAGCTGATGCTCGGCTATGTGCAGTCGGCGATTGAAAGTGGCAAGGCGAAAGCCAAAACTACTGACAAAGCTGAGGCTTAAACGGTGCGTCATTCCAGCCCCCGATCGGGTCGAGGGTAGGCTCCGGCTGGGATCCAAATAAGCATTCTTAATTTATTAGATCCCAGCCTTCGCTGGGATGACAGTGAAAGGGAATAAAGGAGAAGATATGGCAATCGACATTGCAGAAGTAAAACGTTTGAAAGATCTGACTGGCGTCGGCCTGACCGATGCTAAGGCGGCCTTGGAAGAAGCCAAGGGTGACTTTGACAAAGCGCTCGCGGCCATGCGCAAGAAAGGTCTGACCAAGGCCGAAAAGCGCGGGGAGCGCGAAGCCCGCGCCGGCTTGGTCGGCACCTACAATCATGACGGCCGTATTGGCGTGCTGGTGGAAGTGAACTGTGAAACCGACTTCGTGGCCCGTAATGAAATTTTTATCGATCTCGTCAAAGACCTGGCCATGCACATCGCGGCCAGCAATCCGCAGTACGTCAGCATTGACGAAGTGCCGGCCGAAGACCAAAAGAAAGTTAAGGCTGAATTTGCCGAAAAGGCTAAGAGCGAAGGCAAGCCGGCGGATATGGTCGACAAGATCGTCGAGGGACAAGTGAAGAAGCACTTTGCGGAGCGCTGCCTGCTCGATCAGCCGTTCGTGAAGAATCCCGACCAAACGGTTGGCGATTATGTGAAGGAGCACAATGCTCGCTTGGGCGAGAACATTGTTGTGCGTCGCTTTGCCCGCATTGCGCTTGGTGAAGTCAGCTAAGCCAGATCTTAACTCATGATTAAATAGGGTAGACGGTTAACGGTATACGGTATACAGTTGGCGCGACATGGGGCAATCTTACCGCGATTTATTGGTTTGGCAAGAGTCATACAAGCTTACGCGCGAAGTGTATGAACTCACGCAAAAATTACCGAGATATGAAAACTATGGTCTTGTATCGCAGATGCGACGAGCTGCTGTGTCGGTCTCAAGCAATATTGCAGAAGGTCAACAAAGAGAAAGTCGAAAAGTGTTTAAGCAATTTTTGCTAATTGCGCGTGGTTCAGCTGCAGAATTGTCGACTCAACTCCAGCTCTGTACAGACATTTATCAGATTAATACTACTGCCACTATTACGCATGTTGAGCGTGTCCAAAAAATGCTATACGCCCTTATACAGTCAATTCATTAATAAATAAACCTACGCAGCAAGAACCGTATACCGTATACTGTATACCGTAAACCACAAGGGGCTATATGGATCCAAACCAGGCAGTAACTGACGCGCAAACTAAACTGGCTCAAGCAGTCGAGCATCTTAAAGACAGTTTGAAGACTTTGCGGACGGGCAGGGCGAATGCGGCCATGCTCGATGGGGTGATGGTAGAGGCATATGGCACACAGATACCGTTGAATCAGACGGCGACTATCTCGGTGCCGGAGTCGCAGTTGATACAAATCACGCCGTTTGACCCGAATAACTTGACGGCGATTTCGACGGCCATTCGCAATAATCAGCAGCTCGGTTTGAATCCCGCCGATGATGGTCGGGTAGTCCGTGTGCCGATCCCACCGCTCACGGAAGAGCGGCGCCGCGACCTGGCCAAGCAAGTTGGGCAGAAGCAGGAAGAAGCGATGATCTCTTTGCGCAATATCCGCCACGACGCGCTGGATGCCATCGACAAAGCCAAAAAGGGCAAGCAGATCGGCGAGGATGACGCCAAGCGCTTGAACCAACAAGTCGAAGATGCTATGAATAGAGCACGGACGGACGCTGAGGTGGCGGCGAAAGCCAAAGAACAAGAAATTATGACCTTGTAGCGGAGGATGCCACCATCGGCAAGCGGAGCTCAGCAGGACTTGAATTAGGAATCGCCAGCGGCAGGGTTCACCCTGAATTTGCTAAGGGTATAGCCGATCGGCTGGGCGTTGAAATGGTTGAAGTCGAGTTTAAAGATTTCGAAAATTCTGAACAGAACGCACGCTTTGCCGAAAGTATTCGCCGAAAGGACCTATTTATATTTCAAGCTCATGCACCTAGGCCGGGCAGGCCGATTGATGTGGCCATTGCTGAGCAAAAGCAAATGATTAGCGCAGCCCGCCTGGCAGATGCAGGCCGCATTAATGCGGTATTTCCTTATGCTGGCTATTCAAGACAAGACAGAAAAAGCCGCAGCGGGGAAGCAATTACAGGCGCTGACGAGCTTCGAGAGTTTGTCCGCAGAGGTATGCAGAGGGGGCTTACCTGTGACTTGCACAGCGGTCAGTTACAAGGGGCAATAGAAGTTCCCCTGGATCATATCACGGCTGAATTTGTCCTTGAAGAGTGGCTGCTCAAGAGTTGGATTATAAATTATGGCCGCAAACACGTTACACTTGGTGCCCCTGACGCAAGCCGCGCTAAGCCGGTCTCACGCATCGCCGAACGACTTGGTATTGATTACGTAGTAATAGATAAGCGACGTGACCCTAATAGTGGCGAAACAGTCGTGAAACATGTACTGGGCGATGTGCGTGATAAGCACGTCTTGCTTTTAGATGATGAAATAGCCGGGGGAGGGACCATTAAGATTGCCTCTCGTGGCGTGAAGGATCGTGGCGCTAAAACGGTTTGGGCGGCGGCCACGCACGGGACGTTTGGCAAGAAAGCGCCTGCTAATCTCGCAGATGCAGATCTTGAGCTGATCGCTGTTACGAATACGTTGCCCCAAAAGGAAAACATGGAAGCTATTCCGAATCTGGTTGAAATCGATATGAAGGATCTATTCACTAAAGCCGTTAAGCGTATTCATAAAGATAAATCTCTGTCAACGTTGTTTGGTGGCCATAACTTAAGCTAGGCGTTTAGTTATGAGTGATGACGGTGGTGCCGATGGGGGCCCAGTCGTAGACCCATTCGGCTTCAGCGTCCGGGAGGCCGACGCAGCCGTGGGAGCTGTTGATGTTGCCGAACCAGCTGAGTGGATGCCAGTAGACGCCGTGGACGGCGTAGCCGCCGGGTAAGAAGTAGTTGACCCAGTGGACGTGGGGCTGGAAGTACGGTGTGCCGTCGGGGTTGGTGCCTTTCATATCTTCCGTCGCGAATTTTGAATAAATGCGGAATTCACCAATCGGTGTGGGGGTGGACGGCTTGCCGGCGCTGACGGCGTATTGGCGAACAAAAGTACCGTTTTCGTACAGCCACATTTGTTTTTGCACCAGATTGACCTCGATGAGCTTGTTGAAACCGGCGCCTGTGACGGACTGGAAGGGAACACTGACCAGCGGAGCGCTGACCTGGAAGCCTTTGCCGCCAAACAAATTTTTAGCGATTTGTTGGGATTGGCCGGTCAGGTCGGCGGTGTCGCTGAGCTTGGTGCCGTTCTTGCCGCCAACGATGACTAACGAAGTGCCGTCGGGGTGGGTCACGGTTACTTGGTTGACTGGCGACACAGCATACTTATCAGCTAATTTTGATAAGGAAGCGCTAATGGCGGTGCCATCGACATGCAGATAGTCCATATTTGTCTTGTGGTCGGCGGTGATTTTTAGCCAACTCTTGAGAGTGCCGGCGTCAACGGTCACAGTTTGGGCGCCCAAATTGAGGCTGGCCGGCTGGCTGGTGATACGCTGTAATTCGGCCTGCAACTGGCTGTTCGACACGGCCATATTGAGGCCGGTCAATGGTCGAACGACGCTTTTAGTGGCCACGACGGGCTTAACCAGTGCAATATGAGCCGACCAATAGGCGGCGCCGACCTTGATGCCAGTTCCGGCGACTAGCAAAAAGAGCAGCGCAAAAACTATCACGCTATGCTCATGTATGACGTCTAAGAAGTGCCCAAAACCGTCATTAAGAGATACTTTAGGCTTGCTCGAAGTAACGGTAACGGGGATACGCTCCTCGCTGGAAATGGCTTGCAGCGGAATAATGAACAAGGGTGCTGGCGCAGCGGTAGCTAGGGGTGTGACCATTTGCAATTGCGATTGCGTAACTACCATATCATTACCAATTAATGGGAAGCCCTCACGACTCATTTTTGTTACCTCTGTTTGTCTCTTTTTCGCTTTTTGTCTAAGCTTAAGTGTCATTATATATACAGCTGGGTGGCGTTGTAAAGAACGATTTGGGGATTTTGGTTTTAATTTTCAATTTTCAATTTTGCAATTTTCATTCAATTTTCAAAACTTTAAGGACCAAGACCCAAACATCCTAGACCGGCACATTTCAACTTTGGACTTTAGCCATTGAGGCATTAGGCCTTGAATGAAAATTGCAAAATTGAAAATTGAAAATTATATTGCGCCTTCAGCCTCCCCCCAGCACATGCGCTATAATAGGAGCAATGGGTATTTTATTGTTCGTGGTCGGGATCGTGCTGTTCATCGGCCTGGTGGTGGTGCATGAGTGGGGGCATTTTATTACGGCCCAACGTAATGGCGTCGAGGCTGAGGAGTTCGGCATATTCTTCCCGCCAAGCCTGTACCGGCGCAAAACGAAAGGCGGTTGGATTTTCAGCATCAACGCCTTGCCGCTCGGCGGTTTTGTAAAGCTGAAGGGTGAGCACGACAGCGAC
>CAZHJG010000051.1:0-4754 GCA_964533425.1 uncultured Candidatus Saccharibacteria bacterium
GGATGCTGTGAAGAAGTATCATCTAGATGTTTTTGAGGGAAATAGCATTACTATATTATGTATAGTATTGAATAAGGAGGGCTTGCTCGATGAAAGCGGCACAAATCAATGAATATGGCGGCCAGGATGTCGTAGTTGTTACCAACAATGCCCCTAAACCAGAGCCGGCAACCGGACAAGTGCTGGTGGAGGTACATGCTGCAAGCGTTAATCCTTTTGACGTTAAAGTTCGAGACGGCTTGGTCAAACAGGTGGCCGAGTTACACTTTCCTGCGACCCTCGGTGGTGATGTGGCCGGCACGGTGGCGAGCGTTGGCGAAGGCGTCGAAGGTTTTGAAGTCGGACAAGCTGTGTACGGTCAAGCTAATGCGCTCAGCGGGCAGGGCTCATTTGCTGAATTTACACCAGTAAAAGCGGAGTCTCTAGCGGCTAAGCCAGCTCAAATTGACTTTACCAATGCGGCTGCCATACCGCTAGTGGGTGTCAGCGCATATCAAGCTTTAGTTGATCACATGCAGCTGCAAGCTGGCCAAAAGATACTCATCCATGGTGGTGCGGGTGGCATTGGCTCCATAGCTATCCAGCTGGCGAAACATCTGGGGGCATATGTGGCGACGACAGCATCCTCAGGTGATACTGATTTCGTAAAAGGACTTGGCGCCGACGCAGTTATCGACTATACCTCTCAGGATTTTGCTGCCATACTCAAAGACTATGACGCGGTATACGACGTTATTGGCGGCGAAACCTTCCGCAAGTCCCTACAAATTTTGAAGACGGGTGGCACGCTGGTTTCAATGGTAGAGAAGGAAAACGAAGCCCTTGCCAAACAATATGGAGTAACAATTATCGGTCAATTCACCCGAACGACAACCGAACGTCTGACAAAACTAGCGCAACTAATCGACGAGGGTGCCATGAAGGTCAAAATCGACAAGACCTTCCCGCTCGATGCAGCCGCTGACGCCCTAGAGTATGTCAAAACCGGCCATCCTCACGGCAAAGTTGTCATAACAGTCAAATAACCGCTTAAGAGTTGCGCTGTCTGGGCCCGTCACTGAGTAAGAGAAGGGTCAGGAGCGTTATAACGATAAACTGGAAAATTGATTCCATCATAGCCCCCAGTAAGTATTTAGAGTGATAAGTGATGGGTGGCGATACGGAACGGAGAACGCTCACCTCATCATGTACTCTTAGTATATCATTGTACTTAAGCAAAGTCAATGGTGCGTCGCTTGCGATATGCTAAGACTTCCCGGCATAATGCTTATGTATGGCTGGGTTTAACTGGATAGACATTGTTGCAATCATGCTTTTAGCGCTTGCGGTTTATATTGGCTTGCGCGTAGGGTTCTTCACGCTGGTGCTGATTTTTGGCGGCTTTTTTGGCGGGCTCTTCTTGGGCGGCTGGATCTTCCCACACCTCATCCCCATACATGATCAAACACTGTTGACGCTTATCTGCAGCAACCTGGTACTTATATTCGCGGCCTATGCCGCCATTAGGGGGTTTGACGCGGGTAAGTATATACATGTGTCGCTGGGCAAAGCCAATACCCGTTACCTTGAAGCAGCGGCTGGCGTGGTTGTAAGCGTGTTCTCGATGTTGCTCGTCATCTGGCTTACAGCCGCCATGCTGGGGCGTTTACCTTTCGCCGGACTGAGCAACAGCGCTAACGATGCGGTAATTGTCCAAACGCTTGATCGCCAATTACCACCAGTTCCCTCGATTTTTGCCCGTGTTGATCGGCTCATTGATCCGAACAGCCCGCCGCATGTGTACGTTAAAGCGCTGCCTACTTCATCGCTGGGAATTTCGCCGTTACCTCCGACCAACACATCAGTAAAGCAGGCCGGGAATTCAGTGGTACGAGTTACGAGTTTTGGCTGTGGCAGTATTGTGACCGGTTCCGGGTTTGCAGTCGCCCCGAACCTCGTTATCACGGATGCTCATGTTATTGCCGGGGTAAAACGGCCTATTATTAAGCTTGGCACTCAGAGTTATGAAACTACACCAGTACTCTTTAATCCCAGTCTCGATCTGGCAGTCCTGCGGGTGAGTAATCTGAAGCTGCGGCCGTTGCCTGTCACCGCCTCAGACGAGCGTGTCGGCACTCAAGTATACGCAGCTGGTTTCCCGAAGGGTAACTACGCGCTGACCGGTGGAATTATCCGAAATGATTTACCGGTGTATGGCCCAAACATTTACGGCACCGGAACGTTCGGCCGGAACATTTATGAAATTGAAATTAAAGTTAATGAAGGCAGTTCCGGCAGTCCCGTGTTACTGGCTAATGGCCAGGTAGCCGGCATTATCTTCGCAAAATCCGACCTGAATAATAATTACGGCTACGCACTTACTTCTTCAGAATTTGTTGATCAGATTGCCCAGGCTAAGAAGTCTTATAAAAGAGTGGGGACGGGGGCTTGTTTTGCGGGGTAGGAAGTGATTTCGCAGAGGCTCCCGATTAACCTAGTTGCACTAATGACACTTCGTTATTCTCGACAGATCATCCCACAGGGATGATATGGGGCGAACGATGGGGCTCGAACCCACGGCCTTCGGGACCACAACCCGACGCTCTAACCTACTGAGCTACGTTCGCCATAAACAGGGGTGATTATACTTTAAAACCAATACTTTTTCAACATTTTATAGAAAACAAGTGCTTCCACTGGCCGCCAGTGGATTACCGTGGTATATTGATGATGATTTCCGATGCCGAACAGAATATTCTACAATCCCGATGGTTACGTCGAAGCTGTTATTGAAGGTGATCAGACGGCGATGTCATTCGAAAACCTACGTTATGATGCCGAGGATCTTCTTGAGCAAATGACTCAGAAAGGGCAACCTCGCCTAGGTTTAATAGATATTTCCCAAGAGCGGAACTTTACGAATGATTCTAACAAAGCCGCGATGCAAATTTTGGAATCACTCAACTATGACCGACTTGCCATCTTTGGCGCTAAAAAATTTCAGATAGAAATCACCAACGCCATTATCCTGGCAATGGGCAAATCGGCTAATACGAAACTGTTCCCCGACAGGCAGACTGCCCTGGCTTGGTTACAAGCCCCTTAATCAGTAACTGCAAAAAGACACGATTAATCCGTTAGTTAATTTCTATATTACGTAGAAATGGTACCCCGGGCAGGATTCGAACCTGCGACCTTAGGCTTAGAAGTCCTCTGCTCTATCCAACTGAGCTACCGGGGCTGGTCGCCTGTGCGACAACACTAGTGTATACTATATCTGTTACCACCAAATAAAAATCATCAATGTTATTTAGCGTATTACTGGTCTTTATAGCCGCCTCAGCTGGTCTGGCGTGGTATCTTTTGGCGCACGATCGGGGCGAGAAGGAGCCGGTTATGGCATTGTGGCTAGCCGTAGCCTTTGGTGCTTTCGGGGCGCTACTGGCGGGCTGGTTAGAGCGAAAACTTATACCTGTTAACAATTTACAGCCCGGAACAGCCGCCGGCACGCTGCTCGTGGCTACTCTATTGGTCGGAGCTATAGAAGAGATCTGTAAATTCCTGCCATTGGCCCTGTTTATCTATAAAAAACGCTATTTTAACGAGCATACCGACGGCATCATCTACTTTGCGTTGGCTGGCTTGGGCTTTGGCTTGCCCGAGAATATTCTTTACACCGTCCAGTTTGGAACTAAAGCCGGCTTGGCACGGCTACTGCTAACGCCTTTGTTCCACGCTGCCGCTACTGGCGTTATTGGCTACTACCTTATCAAACGCAAACTGGCTGGGCGTTCACCGTGGCCGGTGGCTTTTCCGCTTGTGGGAGTAATGTTGCTGCACGGCATGTATGATTTTGGTCTATCCTCTGACTCCATGTTGTACAACTCCGTGGCCGTAATAATCACGCTTGGTTTCAGCGCTGGTTTGTTCTGGTTGTATCTGCGGGCCAGCGAGCAGGACCAAGACATGGGTCTGAGCGCGGTTGGCCATAATGCCTTCTGTAGGGCCTGCGGCAGCGCCAACACTCAACATCATTTGTATTGTGTACACTGTGGACAGCATGCTTAAAGCTACCTTTTGCTCCAACTGCCAGGAAGAAGTCGAATCCGGCGCGGCTTTTTGCGGCAATTGTGGCCATCCTATGCCCGGCGCTCCGCCAGTTCCACGCACCGGTCTGCCTGGCTATGCTAAAGCCGCGCCGTGGGTCAGACAAGGCGAGACCAGACTGCTGCTGACGCAACTCTGCGGCGTCATTGGACTGATTGGTGCTGTCTTCATACCCCTTGCTGGCATCGTATTAGGCATGGTAGGTTTGGTGCTCGGCACTACCATCTGGCATATTCCACGCCGCTGGGCGCTGCGAGTTGGGCTGGTCCTGTCTCTGCTAGCGGTAATTGCCGGTCTAGCCAGCTGGGTATATTTGGTGAAGCACGATCCCCGCTTTGGCGGCGGTCCTGCCGCGGCGCAGGCCAAAGACACGACACTCAGCGATAGTCTGGGCACTCCTTGCTATTCAGCCAACCTGATTGACCGCCTGAATATTAGCTATATTGCCGAAGACTGCAGCCTGAACGCTTATAATGGTGAAACCTTGAACCTCTCTACAAACGCCTACAAGATTAACGCCACTCAGGCGTCAATCCTGAACGCGGCGAGCTTTACCAATCAGGCCAAAAAAGCCCTAGAGAAAGATATTGCCGATAACTTGCCAAGCTTTACCCTCGATTCCGAACGGGTTTCAGGCTTTGCCGGCAGCCCGGCTTATAGTGTGTATG
>CAZHJG010000052.1:0-4666 GCA_964533425.1 uncultured Candidatus Saccharibacteria bacterium
CAACGAGGGTATCGAGCTCGACTTGCTGACTAAAAAACCCGGCTTTACCACCGAATTGCAACCGGTGGCTATGGATTTTTCGTACACCCAGAACTTCGGCCAGCAGGCCAACACCAACGCCTACGAACGAGTGCTGGTTGACGCTGTACGCGGCGACCACACCCTGTTCGCCACCAGCCAGGAGGTGCTGGAGGCTTGGCGCATCGTGCAGCCGGTGCTCGACGAGTGGGGCAAGGACAATCCGGGCCTTACATTTTATGCATCGGGAATTGTTGGCGAAAAACTTATCGAACCGCTCATCGATTAAGCTGCGTCGCTCGCGCGTAAGCTCGTCGCCAGCGTTAAAAACATACCATGCGACCAGAGCAACGGGTTGGCCGGCTCGCCCCAGCGCTTGACCCAGGGCTCGAACTCGTGGGGATGAAGCAAGTCGTCTTGTGACTGCTCTGGCAGCCAGCCGTTGGGCTCGATGTGATTGACCAGCCAGTCTAAATTAGCGACCGCATCGTCCTGGCGGCCAAGCCTGTCATAATACCAGCCCAGCATGGCCGTCAGTACCGGCCACTCGCCGCCGCCGTAGTAGCTATCATCACGATACCGGTGCACCCCGCCGTCGGGGCTAACCAGCCCGGTTTCGATCCTGGCTAACATGGGCGCAAAGTCTTCGTCGGAGAGGGCGCCCACCAGCGGGCATATCAGGAGGCTGGCATCCTTACGTTCTTTGGCGAGCGAAACAGCCGCTTTGACCGCCACCGCTTCTGGGTGCTCATAAGCCTGTAAGCCGGCATAAATGCAGGCTAAGCTGGCAGCGTGCAGGCCATGGCGTTCTTCCCACCAGTCAGCGCATGGCTCCTGCCAGTGGCTGGCCAGATAGTGCTGTGCCAACCCGGCGGCGTCGGCGAAAGCATCCAGCGAGCGCCCGTGCCGGTCGGCGTGCTGCCGCATGGCCCATAGCCAGGTGCCATAGCCATCCAGCTGGAAGGCGTCCCAAGCTTCGCTGGATTCCTGCCCATCATACGTATAGCGGGCATCGAGTTTGCCGCCCGACAGAATGTGCTCACGCCGACCCGTCATAATGCCAGCACACCAGCCGAAAAAGCGCTCGGCCGACTCCACGCGACCCGCCCGGCTCATGCCATCAGCGATAAAAGCACCGTCGCGAAACCACGAATATTGATAATTTTTAAAATTGGGCGAGGCTGGATAGGCGCCCGACGGCTGCTGAAATTCAGCGATCACGTCGGCACTTTGATCGATAAGTTGGTTAAGTTGTTCGGAAGGCAATGACATCGGTGCTACCATAGGCATAATACCAAATGCTTATGCTTCGAGCCAACGGCCGTCGCGCAATCTGCTGCCCGTCGGCCAATTTCAGCCTAATCTCAAGTTTCCCGCCTAGAATTTGCTACACTGGAGTGTAATGATTACCTATTTTCAAGCGCTTATCTTAGGCTTGCTTCAGGGCGTCACGGAACTGTTTCCGATCTCCAGCCTGGGGCACTCGGTGCTGCTGTCCTGGGTTTTACACTGGAACAGCATCCTGTCATCGGAGAGCAAGAGCGAATCGTTCTTTCTGTCTTTCCTGGTCGTGCTGCACGTCGCCACGGCGCTGGCGTTGCTGGCGTTCTATTGGAAGGCCTGGGTGCGCATCGTGAAAGGCTTTTTCCGCTCAGTTAAGCGGCGCCGTATCGAAGACACCGATGGCCGCCTGGCCTGGCTGCTAATCGTGGCCACCATCCCCGCCGGGCTGATCAGCGTCATCTTCGAGCACAAGCTGCGCACCCAGTTCTCCAAGCCGTTGTCGGCCATCATCTTCCTGGCTATCAACGGCTTGATCTTGCTGGCCGGCGATTACTACCAGCAACAGCACGTCTCGCGGAAGAGCGCTCGCAGCCTGCAAGCCACCACCGACCAGGTCAGCGACAAACTGACCTTCAAACGGGCTGTCTTGATTGGTGTAGCGCAGGTTGGCGCCCTGTTCGCCGGCATCAGCCGCTCCGGCATCACCATGGTCAGCGGTCTCTACAGCGGGCTTGATCACGAGGACGCCGCCCGCTTTTCGTTCCTACTGGCCACACCTATCATCCTGGCAGCGGGCATTTACAAGCTGCCGGACTTCTTCAGCAATCTCGATACCGGCGTGCGTGGCCCAATACTAGTCGGCGGCGTGGCAGCTGGCATTGCCGCTTACTTTTCGGTCAGGTTTCTCGACAAGTACTTCCAGAACAACCGGCTGCGACCCTTTGGTATCTACTGCCTCTGTGCTGCCGGCCTGATGCTCCTCTTGGGCATCTTCAGGGGTCACTTCTAGGAATCAGCCGTGCTCATCGACATTCTCATCGTCATTTTTGCGATCGGGGCGCTGTATCGGGGTAGGGAAATTGGCTTCGTGCGACAGATCTGTTCCACCGTCGGCTTTTTCGGCGGCCTCTTCCTGGGCGCCGCGCTGGAACCGCACACCGTCACGCTGGCCAATACCCAAGCCGGACGTTCGCTTATTACGGTAGTGACGACCCTTGGCTGCGCCTTGCTCTTCCTGACCATCGGCGAATTCGTCGGCATCAAACTGAAGCACAAAGTACTCTTGAAGCGCGTTAACCACTGGGACAATGCCATGGGCGGGGTCATCAATATCGTGTCGCTGCTGTTTAGTATCTGGCTGGCCGCAGCCATCGTTGGCGCCTTGCCGTCACAGTCGTTGCAATCTACTGTGCGCAGTTCCCGGATTGTGCGCGGCCTGGACCGCATCTTGCCGGCGGCCCCGACCGTTATCGCCGATCTCGGCCACCTGATTGACCCCAATGGCTTCCCGCAAGTCTTCATCGGCAGCGAACCGAGCCCGCGCGGCGGCATTAATCTGCCCTCGCTTGGCGAGCTGCAAACGGCTGTAACCAAGGATAAAAACTCAGTGGTCAAAGTCGAAGGGCAGGGCTGTGGCGGCATCGTCGAAGGCTCCGGCTTCGTCGTCGCACCCGGGCTGATCGCCACTAACGCCCACGTCGTCGCCGGCATCCGCCATCCATTTGTCGAAGACAGCAACGGTACGCACAGCGCCACACCCATCTGGTTTGATCCCAATCTCGACTTTGCCGTTCTACGTGTTTCCAATCTCGCCGGCCATAGCCTGTCGATTAACGGCGCGAAAGCCGCTTCCGGCACCCCAGCTGCCGTCCTCGGCTACCCCGGCGGCGGTTCACTCACTGCCGGGCCGGCAGCCGTGCTCGACGAGTTCACGGCCAGTGGCCGCAACATCTATGGGCGTGGCAACACCAATCGTGAAGTCTACGAAATTCAGGCCACCGTCATTCCGGGCAACTCTGGCGGCCCGCTTATCGGCAAAGACGGCTCGGTTATTGGCGTCGTTTTCGCGGAGTCCACAACGTACCAGCATGTCGGGTACACGCTAACCACTCCGCAAGTCATCAACGAAATCCACCAAGCCCAAGCCGCCAACCAGCCCGTCGGCACCGGCCGCTGCGCCGAGTAAGTAAACCTGCCTCGAAACCCCGCAACTGTCATTCCGACGTCAGGAGGAATCTCGTTCCTCTTCGGAATCATGACAAATAGTTGACATTTAACACTAGTTATGCTAATATTATCAACGTTTCGTTGAGGCATGATTGCCTCCGAGGCACCTTGACAAGCAGCGGAGATGAGGCTCACTAAGCTAATGATTATGGGCTTCGTAAGCCTCATCTTCATTGATTCAGAAACACGACTTCTTGTGAAAGGAAGCTTCATGTTGCGTGACGTGTTCGCAAACCTAAACGGTCTCCTCATCTTTCTAGCCATTATAGCTGTGATCCTCGCTTTCTGGTGGTGGTGTGGAAAGACCCTTTTCAAAGACAACAATAAAGACGATGGTTAACGTCTGTCGGCGATACTCGTCTTAAGGAGATACCATGACATGGTACTTGCTGATCGTCATCCCCGTCTACGGCGCTGGCTTTCTGCTCGGTCTAGGCTGGGGCACCACCCACCTCCAGGAACTCGGGATCAATGGGCATAGCGGGCCTTGTGTCCCTTCTTCAATGGTGATCCTCTGCGGCGTCCTGTGGCCCTTAATAGGCTTCGGCTATTGCTGCTTTGGCTTCGTCATCTCCCTCTGCCGCCGCTATCCGCTAGCCCGGCACTACGTGCTAGGGCATCTGTCCGAATAAAGGAGTGGCAAGCAGGCTATCAGACGAATAGAATGGTAGCCAACCGCTACTGCCGTTTCTGTTTCTCTGATCGTCTGCTTGTCATTTCGCTTCATAACTGCGTGGTTATGCTGATGAGTCCAAAAGGACGAAAGCGGTACGCCGTGCTACAATACTTGCAATAAAGCATTAGAAGTATGGGCAAAACAAAACCTGAAGATTTGTTGCAAAAAGGAGTGGAGGCACCGGCCGAGTTTCTTGATCGTACCGTCGTGACGACTCAGAAGCTGACCGAATCAATGCCGGGCAACGATATCCTCAAGAAAACCGAGGACTACTGGCATATGCTAGGGCCCGGCTTGACCACCGGCGCTTCTGACGACGACCCCTCCGGTATCGCCACCTACTCTCAAGCCGGGGCCCAGTTCGGCTTCCATCTGTTGTGGCTGGCGGCCTGGACGTTCCCACTGTCGGCGATCGTGCAGGAGATGTGCGCCCGGATCGGCCTGGTGACGGGCAGGGAGATC
>CAZHJG010000053.1:0-3985 GCA_964533425.1 uncultured Candidatus Saccharibacteria bacterium
CACAACGGCAAAGCTCCCTTCAAAGTAATAACTAGCTGGGGGGATGGCACTTCGTCTACCGCAAATATCCCCAGCCAGGGAATGTTCACGATCAGCCACATCTATCAATCGTACGGATACTACACAGTGTTAATACACGCCAGCGACAGCACCGGGCAGGTCAGCGTTTTGCAGTTAGTCGCTGTAGTGCGTTCGAGTACACGCCTGCCCAATGGTACGCTGATTGCTGGAACAACTGGTAAAAATTGCTCGACTCAAAGCAGCACAACCAGCAATTGCCCAGCCGGTACATCCAATGCCAGTAGTATATGGAATTTCTTCAAAAACACCGGTAAGCTGCTGATGGTTGCCTGGCCGTCATTTATCATCGTGTCACTGATGCTGGTCAGTTACGTGCTGGGCGAACACGCTAAAATCGCTCACCTGCATAAATAATCGTCGCTGTTTACGCTTCTTTTTCGGGTGAGGGTGGTGGTAAAAGCTTTGGGTTACGTAAGTGCTTGGCCTGCATTATGGCGTGCTGCAAGGCTGCCAATACGGCTTCGGCTTGGTCATAACCCATGCCGACCCGAGCAACCGGGGTGCTTTGCGAAGGGCTGGTTGACTGGGTGAAACTTAGGGTCAACCCGCCAGGTGTGATAGCAATGTCGAGACCATCGCTGTACATAGTGCGCATGTCAAGACCGATCAGCATGATGACCGGCTTCTGGCCATTCCCCAGTTCGCTATCGGGTCTGATCTGCTCCGGCACTTCCTTTTCGTAATCAGCGAGCTCCCAGAGCTGCACCGCTTCATGGTCTTGAACGCCAAAATGACTGATGAGTAGCAGCAGGATATCTTCGGCCGGTCGTTCTTGGCCAGCCTCAATCCGTTGCAGAATCTGCTCATCAATTTCAACCGCACCCGACACTTCGGCCAGGCTCTGTTTAGCCTGTTCACGGACGTATTTCAGGTGTTTCCCAAGGGTGACGAATGGGGCGTGTGACTCACTCATGTACTACAATTTTACGCCTCTTGACGCCCGCTTTGCAAGCTATGCCATCTCGAGGTAGCATAAGCAAAATCTTTGCCCTGTATAATAGCGGTCATGGACTTCCAGCAAAATGTTAGCCTGGCGCAGTATTCTACTATTGGACTGGGCGGAACTGCAGCATTTTTGACAACTGTGCAAGATCGTATGCAATTGCTTCAGGCATTGAGCTGGGCTCAGGCAAAAAATCTGCCGGTCATTATGCTTGGCGGTGGCAGCAACATTGTGTGGCGCGATGAGGGTTTCTCCGGCCTCATTATTCTTAACCGCATTATGCGCTTTGAAATGTTTGAAGAGGACGAGACCAACGTGTACGTCACTATTGGCGCCGGTGAGAATTGGGACTCAGTGGTAGAACGAACCGTGCAAGCCGGTCTGACGGGCATCGAAGCCCTCAGCCTGATCCCAGGCACAGCTGGTGCCACTCCCGTGCAGAACGTCGGCGCGTATGGCCAGGAGATTTCCCAAACACTAACCACCGTGGAAGCTTTCGACACCAAGGTTGGCGATTACGTGACCATCCCCGGTAGCGACTGTGGTTTCGGCTATCGCATGAGTCGTTTCAAGACCGTTGATCATGGACGCTTTTACATCACTGCCCTTACGCTGCATCTGACCAAAGGTAACCCACAACCGCCTTTTTATGGTGCGTTGCAAACCTATCTGGAAGCTCAAAAAATCACCGATTTCACGCCGGCCGTCATTCGCCAAGCGGTTATAGACATCCGCAGCGCCAAGCTGCCCGATCCAGTTCTGGTGCATAACGTCGGCTCTTTCTTTGCCAACCCGATCGTCACAGAAGACGAGTACAGCTACCTCGCCGAAAACTATGACTCCATCCCCCACTGGTCAGTTGGCACCGGCTCAGTCAAACTCTCAGCCGCCTGGCTGATCGAACAGGTTGGTCTCAAAGACTACCACGATCAAGAAACCGGTATGGCTACCTGGCCCCGCCAACCATTGGTTTTCGTCAATGAACATGCTAAAAGCACGGCTGACTTGCTGAAGTTCAAGCAAAAAGTCATCGACGCCGTGCAGCAGAAGTTCAATATCACCTTGGCCCAGGAACCCGAACTGCTCCCATAATTCTGCCAACGAGCGTTGACGAATTGAACACCTCGGCATATTATGCAATCAAATGAGCGTGCAAGAGTTTGAGGGGCCACCATCAGCACCAGAGGAAGATAATACGTTACGGGCTTTGCACGTGCTCGAGGAGCGTCAAGCAGCACTTTTTGCAGCTGCTGCAAAGTGGACGAGAATTCCGGCAGCAAATTATCTGCCCGATATGCAAAATGCTATTAACGCCAGTACAGATGCGTTTAAAAGTGTGGTGCGAATTATTCTTGAACGCGAAGATCTTGACTTCGAACAACGAGCCAACTCTATTGGTGCCCTGCTACTTATGAATGACTCGGAGCGTGTTGAAAAGTTAAGCAGGCTCACTCCAACGGCAAAGT
Source organism: uncultured Candidatus Saccharibacteria bacterium (assembly GCA_964533425.1). Taxonomy (GTDB): domain Bacteria; phylum Patescibacteriota; class Saccharimonadia; order Saccharimonadales; family UBA4665; genus CAZHJG01. Next base: position 2,491 of record CAZHJG010000053.1, read on the forward strand.
TCATGCCACTTGAGCTTGAGATTCCTAGCTTTGTGGAAAAAGCAAAGCACGATACCGAAGCAGGCATAACGCCCGAGTCATTCCTTAGTAGTATTATCGATTCGTATAGCCACAATCAGGTTGAAGACATAAATAAACTTATTGGCGCAGTTCACGCCACACGAAAAGGCAAGGCTTTTTTGCTTGCCCAAAAAACTTTGCCACATGTTATAGAGATTAGTAAAAACTCTATCGGTGTAACCTTGGGCTCGCTAATGGCCTATGGGTTAATCAAGAAGTTTAGCGATTAAATTACTTGGGTGTTGGCTATTTAGTTACTGATCGCTCGGCAAAGGGAACTTGAGCGCTAATTCTCGAACTTCGTCTCTTAACTTGTTAAGTGTTGCTTGGTCTTCTCTGTTCTCGATAGCCGTCTTCATCCAATCGGCAATTTTTTTCATATCAGCTTCTTTAAGCCCGCGCGTGGTAATTGCTGGTGTTCCGAGGCGGATGCCACTCGGACGGAAAGGTGGCAAAGGATCGTCAGCCACAGCGTTTTTATTGAGTGTCAGCCCAATTTTATCGAGCGCTACTTCTGCGTCATTTCCATCCAGGTCGAAGCTCTTGTAAACGTCAGCCAAGATAAGATGATTGCTGGTGCCGCCAGTTAACAATTGGAAGTCCTGGGCTTGCAGTGCGTCAGCCAGAGCGCTCGCATTTTTTACAATTTGTTTAGCATAGGTTTTGAATTCCGGTTTGAGCGCTTCCCCGAAAGCCACGGCCTTAGCGGCAATGATGTGCTCGTGCGGGCCGCCCTGCATACCGGGGAAAACGGCCCGGTCGATCAGGGTTGGAATGTTTTCCAGAGTCTTTTCGGGAGCCTTTAACGGATTGCCCACCGTTCCCTTGCTAAGAATTAAGCCGCCACGAGGGCCACGCAATGTTTTATGCGTAGTTGTGGTGATAATGTGAAAGCCATCATCAAAAGGGTTTCGAGCCACGCCACCAACGATTAGTCCGGCGATATGTGCCATGTCAGCCATCAGCAAAGCGCCAACTTCGTTACCGATTTCAGCAAACTTGGCGTAGTCCAATTCTCGTGGATAGGCGCTGAAGCCAGCCAGAATGATTTTCGGTTTATGCTTTCGGGCTAGCTCGCGGAGCTCATCATAGTCAATTTCGCCAGTTGCCGGATCTTTCATCTTATAACGGATGAAGTTATAGAGGTGTGCTGAGCGAGTAACTGGAGCGCCGTGCGTGAGGTGGCCACCGTGGCTGAGATCCATTGCCAGCACCGTGTCGCCTGGCTCCAACCAGGCGCTGTACACTGCTTCGTTGGCGGGTGCACCGCTGTGGGGTTGCACGTTGGCGTGGTCAGCTTTAAAAAGTTGTTTAGCGCGGTCAATAGCTAGTTGTTCGATTTTGTCGGTGTTGTCTTGGCCACCGTAGTACCGTTTACCGGGATAGCCTTCAGAATATTTGTTGGTGAAGACGCTGCCCATGGCGTTCAACACAA
>CAZHJG010000054.1:0-3985 GCA_964533425.1 uncultured Candidatus Saccharibacteria bacterium
CGGAACTCGCCCTAAACGGGCTCAAACAAGTCCTCCGCGCTCGGGGTACTGAACCGCTGCTGTTTAATCAGTTTGCCTCAAGTCTGGCCAACAAGGCATCCGCCTAAACGGCGGATTCTTTGACTATCGCTTAAGGTGGCGAGAAAGTTTTTGGGCAGCGAATGTTATCACGAAGAGGGCCCAGGCGAGGATGGCGACGAGGAGGCTCCAGCCGGCGAGGTCGGGAGACCAGGTGGGGGAGACGAAGTCGAACTTGTAGAGAGCATCGGGAATTGTCGGCAGTGAGGTGTCGTGGCTTTGGACGTATTGCTCGATGCAGGGCACCCGGCCACGGCCGGAAAAGCCGGTGGGTATTTGTGTCTGGCAATAATTCTGGGCATCGGTGTACAGCTGGGTGTTACTGGCAGCCGCGGCATCGCTTTGGGCCTGCACTAATCTGTCGTAGGTATATTTCAGCTGTATTGGCGGATATACAGGGTCCGGTCCGGCGCTCAAATTGGTGTTCATGTGTGTCGTAACGTATGCTTGGAGTGTCTGGAGCGAACCCTTCACATTACCGTTGTTTTTGTCTGCCGCATATACATCATTGCGCAACTTGCTCATGTGCTCGTTGTTGGCTCGCAGGGCAGCGACGCAGATAACGCTACTTAGGACTGCCAGCACCAGAAAATACCAAGGTAACTGACGGCGCAAGCTTTTCATAAGCTTCATTATACTTAAGACGCTGCGCTTAAGAGCAATTGTATAAGTGAGCTACTGCTGGACGGCTGCCTGTCTCAGGTTGTACCCTAGTAGTATGCATATCTACTTCTCCGGAATTGGTGGTGCCGGAATTGGGCCGTTAGCACAGATCGCTCATCAGGCTGGATATACGGTTTCGGGCTCCGATAAGCAAGATTCGCAGTATATTCAGTACCTGAAAAAACACGGGATTACGAACGTCCACATTGGGCAAACCCGGGAGGGTATTGCCCAAGTCCACAAAGAGCAGCCCATTGATTGGTTTGTCTACACTTCTGCCCTACCCCTCGAAAATCCGGATGCGCCAGAGTTACAGTACTGTGCCGAACAGCGTATCAAGACTAGTAAGCGCGACGAGCTGCTGAATCTGATTTTGCACGACCAGAAACTTAAGCTTATCGCCGTGGCCGGCACGCATGGCAAGACAACAACCACCGCTTTGACCGTTTGGTTGTTCAAGCAGCTCAGCTTGCCGATTAGCTATTTGCTACCCGCCAAGACCAGCTTCGCCGAAATGGGTGAGTTTGACCCGAAAAGCGAGTATTTCATTTATGAAGCCGATGAGTTTGACCGAAACTTTCTGGCCTATGAACCGGCGATAAGTCTGATAACTGGTGTTAGTTGGGATCATCATGAAATTTTCCCGACGCGTGAGGATTATCAGTCAGCCTTCCGGGAGTTTATGAGCCAGTCGAAGCGCAATTATATTTGGCAGGAAGATGCGGAATATCTGGGTTTTGAGCCGGTGTCGGCATCTGGCGTTTGCGTACTTGACGACACCGAAAGCCAAATCCGCTCAATTAAGCTCCTCGGGCAGTACAATCGTCTTGACGCCTGGCTTGCGACTCAAGCCGTGTGCCATGCAACCGGCGAATCCATAGACCGTCTCATTGAGCTCGTCAACAGCTTTCCCGGCCTATCGCGGCGCATGGAGCAAATCATTCCAAATCTGTACAGCGATTACGCGCACACGCCGGAAAAAGTTCGGGGAGCAATGAGTGTAGCTCTCGAAATGGCGGGGGAAACGGGTCAAAAGGTTGTTGTCGTGTATGAACCGCTGACGAATCGCCGGCAGCACTACATGCTCAATGAATACAAGGACGTCTTTGATGGAGCTAACAAATTGTACTGGATCCCGAGCTATCTGGCCCGCGAGGATCCAGCGCAGCGCGTCATCCCGCCAGAGGAGCTTATTTCGCACTTAGACGATCCGTCGATTGCTGAACCCATGGAACGCGACAGCAAACTCAAGGCCGTGATTCAAAAACACTTGGATGCTGGCGACATGGTCGTCGGTATGGCTGGTGGTGGTGGCAACAGTCTGGATGATTGGCTACGTGAGGAGTTTCAGCGGTGAAACTTTTGAGGGTGGGTATATGAAAAAAGTGTACTTTACCTGTTCCATCCGCGGTGGGCGCGACGACGCGAATATTTACGGAGAACTCATCAAACTTATCCAGCAGCATGCTGAAGTATTGTCTGAGGTTCTTATAAGGAATAGACTGGCGCCCTTGGGGAGCTCGGACAGTCCGGCGGTTATTTATAAACAAAATCTCAGGCACATAAAGAAGGCTGATGCCGTGATAGCGGAGATTACGAGTCCGTCGCTCGGTGTCGGTTACGAAATCGCCAAGGCTGAATATTTTAAAAAGCCCATTCTGGCACTATACCGGCCGCGAGGTGGGCGACGCTTATCGGCTACCATTAAGGGAAGTCCCGGAACCAACGTTATCGAGTACAAGGACATCGACAGTTTAAAAAGCATTATTAGCATGTTTGTCGGGCAGTTGGACTAACAGCTCTTGTCATTGACTCTTCGAATCCAGCGAACAACTTGCGTTCAGTCCCACCCATACTCGGCAAAAGAACTATCTGCTAAGTACTGCTCGATGTAAAACCGCACAGGAGGCACCATATTTTCGGGTAACTCGGCCGGGTTAAACCAAGCGAGTTCTGCATGCTTATCCGGTTCAGCATTGTACAATTCGCCATCCCATTTGAGGACTTCGAAAACGACATCAACCCATACTGAATCAGGCTCTTTACGATGTGCTAAAAGCACGGGTTTTAAGTTTTTTGGATCAATACTTACGCCCGACTCTTCTTTGGCTTCCCGTACTGCTGCCTGGGTAAATGACTCACCTGTATCAACTCTGCCCGCCACCAAACTGTAATGCTCATCCATCCAGCCGGTATTGCTTCGCAGCAGAAAGGCCACCTTACCCTCTTTTTTAAATATTAAATATACGGCAGTGTACGGTGTCTCAACGCCTTCGTGCCGTTTAGCGCTCACCGGTTGTCCCCGCTGCCGCCGAGCTTGCCGCGAGCGTGACGGCTTTTGAGTTTGGCGAGGTTCTCTTCGGCTATTTGGTCGAAGGAGAAGCCTAAATCTTTGGCAAAAATAGCCAGATACCACAACACGTCACCGATCTCTTTGGCCATTTCTTGCTTGTCTTCGTCGGTCATTTCCCCGCCCTTGTCGCGGACGATCTTCTTGAGTTTTTCGGCCACTTCACCCGCTTCGCCGGTTATGCCTAGCACCCAGTGCAACAAATCTTTAAAGTCGTCGCCCGATGATAAAACGGTTGTCATTGCCCGCTTTTGATACTCGTCGAAAGTCATGCTAGTTTCCTCCCTGCTTCGTCTAATTTAACTGCTCCCTCGCGGATAACTTCTATGGCGTCATCGACAATTCTAATGATGGTGGAGGGCTCGCGGCCCGAGAGATCACCACCGTCTATATAAAAATCGACTTTTGTCCCAAAGTATTTACGGGCTTCAGTCGCCGTATTGGCAGGCGGTTTATCGGGAAGGTTAGCACTCGATGTCAATAATGGTCCCGTCTGTTTCAGCAAAGCTTGCAGCTCGGCGTCTGACGGAAGCCGAATGGCCAGGCTCATTTTCCCCTGATGCACATATGTCAATCCGGATTCGCTGCAGGGTATGATAATGCTGATCGCGCCCGGCCAGAAATACTCAACGGCTGTTAAATAACGACGCTTGATACCTAGCTCGACAAGCTGATCAATGCTTGCGGCGATGATGGTGCCCGGCTTTTTTTCACGGTTTTTCAGTTCATAAAGCCGCGTTACCGCGACCTCGTCGGCTGCTCGGGCCACCAGACCGTATACCGTATCGGTTGGTATGACACCAACTACGCCCGGTTTTTTCAATTTCGAAATTGCCTCGTCAAACACAGTCCTAGTGTACCACCCGACCAACCACTTATCTCCCGTGTCATCCT
>CAZHJG010000055.1:0-3884 GCA_964533425.1 uncultured Candidatus Saccharibacteria bacterium
TTTTAGTGAACAATGCCAGCTGGTTTAGTAAAACTGCCGAAAGTTGGACCGACGGCTGCAAGCGACGGACGGCTGTGGCTAGCACTTGTTTCAGCGAAACCAGGCTCAGATTTACTAGTATTTGACGGTCAAATTCAAAGCGGGGCGGATCTGGAACATAAGCCGGTTTAATAATACGATCCAGTTCGGTACTCAAGCGTTGGTTTAGCTGATCAAGATGAGCCATCGAGTCGTGGTACTGCTGATCAAAGTCAGCATTTTGCAGCCGAGCCTGCGGCAACACCTCGTGACGCAGAAAATTACGGTCAAAGCTAATGTCGCTATTACTGGCATCTTCGCGCCAGGGCAGACCGTGGTGACGGGCATAATTATACAAATCAGCTTTGCGCACCCTAAGTAGTGGCCGCAAAACTTTGCCTTCATTGTTTACCATTGGTGCCGCGCCGATCCAGCCGCTACCGCGCAAAATGTTGAATAAGCTAGTCTCTTGGCGGTCGTCTAGGTGGTGAGCCGTGATAATGCCACTGGCGTCGTAGTCCGAGGCAAGCTTATGCAGAAAAGCGTAGCGACTCTGGCGGCCAGCTTCTTCACTTAGCTTAAGCCCTTCGGCCCGCTGGCTATGAAACGGCAACCCGTAAATGCGAGCCATTTGCTGCACGAAGCGCCGGTCGCGGTCGCTATCATCGCGCCAGCCGTGATCGAAATGCGCCACCCGCAAGCGGTAGCGGTCGGTATGAGCCAATAAATGGAGCAAAACAATCGAATCGACGCCACCCGAAACCGCCACTACGTAATGTCCCTTTGGCGGCAGATCGACTAACTTTAATAAATTTTGGCTGTTCATCAATGTAATTGTAGCAAAAATGGGGCGTCCCCAAGGGTTACTGACGTCATTGGCAATAACCCTTGGGGACAGAATTAGAGGTTGGAAACCTTGGCCAGGGGCTGGCGCTCTGCCAGCTGGGCGAAGTGAGCGCAGCTGCACTCACCTTCCTGATGGCGAAGCTTGATGGCGTATGCCCACTGGTCACGCAGTTCGTCGACGGGGCCGAAGTGTTCCTGCAGCAGCTTGACCGTGTCGCTCGAGACATCGCTCCACAAGCAGGACAGATTGAACAGTTCGTGGTCCTCGGGCAGCTGTAGCAGGTTGAAGCGCACCACTGGCACCTCGCGCTTGCTGTGACAGCGGCAGTCGCGGTCATGGTGCCGCTCGACCTGCTCGTTCATCAGACGCTCGGGCGGAATCACGTTGGGCTCGCCGTGAGCGTGGTAGGCGCGATGCACCAGGGTGTCCACCTTGCGCGAGATGACACAGTCACCGAGGGTCCGGAACTTGCGCTCCAGACTGGTCTCGTAGCGGTCGCGGGGCCAGAACAGGTGATGGTCGCTGGTCGGGGTGTCGACGTTGGCGAACGCCGGCAGTCGAATGATCGTGGCGCTCGTCATGGTTTCCTCCTCAGATTTCAAAAAGAGCTTCCGGGTGGAAGCTCTTAGAGGTGCCAGGCGCGCAGGCAACCAACGGCGTAAACGCCAATGTTGGATGCTATTTTTGTTTCTGCGTGCCTCATAGCTAAAATAATAGCTAAGCATAAGCGTTTTGTCAAGGCATTTAAAGCCCTAAAAAGCGAAAGGACCTGCTTTCGCAGGCCCTGGCCCCCGCCCCTTCGGGGCATTATCGAGTCGAAACCCGATAATGCTTCCCCGAAGTGGCGAAAGTGAGAAGAAGTCCGGTACCGAGGACTGGTTTAGGGCGTTTCCGCCTTTACCCCGTGCGCTTTCAATGACGCCTTATGAGGTACGTCACCTAGTATCACACTCCCGTGGACCTTTCTACCCGTGACCTTGCGGTCTAGATAGTCGATCTCGGTGGTCTTTGCCGGCAGACCTTCACCAACCTTTTGTAGTTGGCTACCCCGTGAGCTTACCCCCGTCAAAACCTCTCGGCCGGTGCCCTTGCGGTCACCCAAGTTGACGGTTTTATCCCACAGCCTGGCTTGGCACTCCTACCCTTGCGGGCAGGCAGCGTTTCACCTGTGGTCTGTTCCCGGTGCTTCTTCACACATCTTCAGCTCATGGAGCCGAGTGTCTTCTCTACTTGCATAGAGTCGGCACTTGGCCCAACGAGCTTGTGGTTTTCAAAAGAACTGAGACGAATTCTACAGACAACAGACAGCTTGGTATTCGTCATAGTGACTAAAATAACTACGTTTTAAAACGCTTTTTTCTATCACTTGGCTTGTTGTCTAAAGGCGCTTATGCAGTTTGTGAACAATGTTGTGGATATCGCTTGCTGCGATATCGCTTATGGTTATTTTAACCAAAATAGAGTCAAAAATACACCTTTTCAGGTGTATTTTTATAATTTCTGGTGGCTGTGGTTGGATTTGAACCAACGACCAAAGGCTTATGAGTCCTCTGCTCTACCACTGAGCTACACAGCCTCGTGGAATGGCGTCGCGTCTTGGCTCAGCAGCACAGGGAAGCCAAAAAGACAGGCCCAATTATCGCATCTTTATGCCTGATTGTGAATAGATCCTAGGGGCAGCACACCTACGCTCACGCTCGCCGGATAGCCCAAATAGTTATATAATCAACAAATTCAGTTTGAGCCTGGCTCCTGAAGACGCGTTGACAGTGCGCTTGAGAATGGAGGGCGATGTCGTCATGGCAATGAGACTGCGTGCTCGTTTGCGGTGCTGGCTCGACGGCTGGCATCCCTGGAACCCAGTACTGGAAAGACCTGGTGACAAAGAGTGTACCCGATGTGGCGCCCAGGAGAGTTGGTGATGAAGCTGGCCGTGCTGTTCGGTCCTTTGGTACTCGTCGCCGTCGTCTTCTTGTGGGCTAGTCGAGACTGGAGGTGGCGATGACAAACCCAGAAGCGATAGCAATCGTCCTGTGGTGGATGGTCGCAACGAGCGTTCGGCGAGAAGTCAACTACGGCCGAGCGCGAGCGTCTTGGTACATCGGGCACACCTACCCGTACCTGGCCCTGCGGGCGCACTTCTGGAGCCGAGATGCATGACCAACACCCGACTTGAGGCCATCCGAGAACGGCTTGATGCCGCTACGCCAGGCCATTGGGCGGCCGGCATCGAAATCGAACCAGAAGACGGGGCCTATTGGTGTGGAACGGAAGTGATCGCCGTAGATGAGCTGCCAGTCCCTGATTATGCAAATGGCGATGACGATGAGGTCAACGAACAGGAGGCCAATCGGATTAGTTCATGGGCCGACGTGCACTACCGAGGAGTCATCGCTTCGACACACAACTACTTTCCGATTCCCGACGAGCAGCATGATGCCAACCAGCGCCTGATTGGGCACGCTCCCGACGACCTGCGCTACCTGCTCGACCGCCTTACCGCGGCAGAGGGCCTCTGCACTGCATGGGAGCAAGAACTGTCGTTCAACAACGGCGAAGGTCCACGGCCAGATCTAGAAGCGGCGCGGGCCGCATGGCAGGCCTGGTTATGAGCATTAGTGGAGCCGGAGAATTTGGGTTGACCCCAGGTCCTCCGGCTCCATTTCATTTCGTGAGACAAAAAAGGCCACTGGAGTAGTGGCTTCACAAAAGTAATTATTGCTCTCTATAAAGAACGAAGCCTGGAGGACCAAGGGATTACTCCCCCGGCCCTCCAGGCTTGTTTTGTCTCAACCTGACCACGATACTAGCTGCCAGATGTAGCCTGGGCAGCATTTCGTTGGTCAGTGCTTCCGGTGCTGGCGCCCAAGCACCAGTCAGCATCGAAATAGTGTAGCCACGGCCTTTCAAGCGCGGCTTTGGGGTGCGCTTCATGACGCCTGCGCGATCGGGCAACCACAGCGCCGGCAGAACTGGTCGTCGTGGTAAAACAAGTGACTGGTGCGACAGCACTTGCACT
>CAZHJG010000056.1:0-3424 GCA_964533425.1 uncultured Candidatus Saccharibacteria bacterium
AGGCGGAAACCGTGCTCCACCAGCACTTCTTTGCGCGCCCGGTCGCCGTTATACATGCCGCGGACTTGAGGGATGGTCATGTGCGACTCGTCGATCATCATGACGAAATCGTCCGGGAAATAATCCAGCAATGTCGCCGGTTGCTCGCCGGGTTCGCGGTTAGTTAAGTAGCGCGAATAGTTCTCGATACCCTTTACAAAGCCGGTTTCCTCGAGCATTTCCAGATCAAAGCGAGTGCGCTGCTCCAGCCGCTGGGCTTCGAGCAGTTTGCCTTCCTTTTTGAACAAAGCGAGCCGCTGCGCCAACTCCTGCTCGATCTGCCCCAGCGCTATCTTAAGTTTGTCCTGAGGTGTGACGTAGTGCGAGCCGGGGAAGATTTTATACGAGTCCAAGTTGGCGAGAATTTCGCCTGTCAGCGGGTCAATCCGCGTAATACGCTCCACTTCGTCACCAAAAAATTCCAGGCGGTAGGCCATTTCTTCGCCAGCTGGGAAAACGTCGACCACATCGCCGCGCACCCGAAAGGTACTGCGATGAAAATCGATGTCGTTGCGCTGGTACTGGATGTCAGTGAGTTGCCGGAGCAGCTTGTCGCGCACCTTGCGCTCACCCACTTTGACATCAATCGACAGACCGTTATAGTCCTCAACCGAGCCAATGCCGTAGATGCACGACACGCTGGCCACGATGATGACGTCCTGCCGGCTGAGCAGCGCGTCGGTGGCGGCGTGGCGCAGTCGGTCGATTTCCTCGTTGATCTGGCTGTCTTTCTCGATGTAGGTGTCGCTGCGCGGAATGTAAGCTTCAGGCTGATAATAATCGAAGTAGCTGACAAAATAATGCACGGCATTGTCCGGGAAGAAGTTCCGGAACTCCGTGTAGAGCTGCGCCGCCAGGGTTTTGTTGTGGCTGAGCACCAACGTCGGCCGCTGCACGTTCTGAATAACATTAGCCATGCTAAAGGTCTTGCCGGAGCCGGTTACGCCCAGCAAGGTCTGATGGTGCAGCCCATCTTCCAAACCTTTGGTCAACTGCGCAATCGCCGACGGCTGATCGCCCATCGGCCCAAAATCCGCCTTTAACTTGAACTTGGCCATCCTTATATTGTAGCAAGACCTGGCCAGGCTTTGATATTAAGGGAATTCGCCTGTATTTAAATGCTCCTCAGGCACCAACGTTGCTATCGAAGCAAGTATTTAACAGATCGGTTGGGCCTTCAAAGTCTGCTGTCGACAGGTCTCAACCGGCGTGCGGGTGCGGTGGGTCCATATTGAGGAACCAGTGTTCGTCATGGTGTTCAATTTGCTCGTGGATATCGGCGTACTTTTCATCGAGAATGTCGATAATGCGTTTGACCAGGCGGTCCGGGTCTTCATCGTAAATTACCAGGCCGCCATGGGGTGGCTCAAGAATCTCCATGAGTTTGGGAATTTCATCGGCTGTACCGCCGCTGCCGAGCAGAACGCCACAAGGCTTGTGGGCCTCGAGTGCCGAGGTGAATTCGTGCAAGCTGCCAAACCGCCCGCCAATGGTAATAACGGCGTCGCTGGACTGCACCAAGTACAAGTCGCGGCCCACGTAATTGAGACCGGTGAAGTTAATGAAATCAAAACAATCGTGTGGCAAGCGGTATTTGCGCAGGTGCTCTCGCAGAGAGACAGCCGGACTGAAGCCGACACTCATGCCATTTTCTGATTTGGCACCGAGCGCTGCAAAATACGGCAGTCCAACCGTGGCGCCAGTAGTCAGAATATTACCGCTGCGGGCAATGGCAGCGCCAGCCTTGCGAGCCAGCTGGGCCGAAGCCTGCACCGTGTCGCCAGAGGCCGCGCCCGAGACACAAATTGAATAATTCAGTTTCCGCCCGCTGTGCTTAATCGGCGCCATGAGCCCACCCTTCCCGGCTCATTGTACCGCCAACTCCTCAGCCAGAGCCGGCTGCAACTCATGCGTAACCGCCCGTTCCACCGCCTCGGGCTGCAAGTAGCGCAGCAACAGTTCATGCCATAGCGAGTTTTGGAAATAATGCGTGACGCGATGTTCAAATGACAGCTGGTTGCAGAGGCTGGTGGCGGCATCAACGATGTTGAATGACACCGACTGGCCATCTTTTAAGAGGCCTAGATGCCCGCTACCGCGCCAAAAGGCCAGGTGCGGTTCGATGCGTGCCAGGGAGTTTTCCAGCGGCCGCCAGACCATGTCTTCCAGCTCCAAGTGCGGCTCGAAAGCATGACTCTCGGAGCTCTGTTTAGAATCGGCGTAGTGCCGCTGGACCAAGCGCCAGGGCACCGGCCGGTCAAGCAAGTTGGAGTTCAAGCGCGCCTCGTCAATTACCGCCGCCTGGACAATCTTACCGAAATCAGCGCGCACCTGACACAATTTGAGGAAGGTGCTGACGGAGCGGATCTCGTTCAGCTCATGCAACGCCAGGCACAGGCTGGCTGTAATCGTACCGGCCGGGCTGTCATCGGGTAGCGGCAAGAAAACAATGGCGCCAAGCTCTCGGAAGCTCAGCAGATTGTGCTTGTCGCGGCTAACGGCTTCTTTGGCCAGTTCCTGCCAGCGCTTTGTAGCCGGTTGCACGAGTGCGATGCTGCGGCTCTCGAAGTCGGCCGGCTTCAGCTGTCTGTAACGATCTAGCAGTTTGCTGCGCCACTGTAAACCCTCACACAACCAAGCGGCCGCCAACATCGTTGCTGGCGTTTCGTGCTTCAGGAAAGAGTCTAGCGAGCGATAGCCGAGCTGTTTCATGGCCTTTTTGGGCGGCTGTTTTTTGAGCAAACTCTTGATGACGCTGCCTTTAACGGCAAAACATCTCCGGGAATCCGGTAATTCCTTGAGGGCATGGACCATTCCAGCCACGGCATCGGCTTCTGCTGACACATGCGTTGCGGCCAGTGTCCGGAGCGTCCTGTTCAACCGCTTGTCGTCAGCCCGGATGCGCTCCTGAAGGGCATGATACAACTCCTCGGCGGTGGTGTCGTGGGGGTCAAGCCCCAGTTCGCGCAGCTTGGTGCTTGAACCTTGCATAACTTCAGCCGAAAAGCGAATGTCATGATTCGGGTGGCCGGTAGCCGCTTCCAAGCGCTTCAAACCTTGCCGGAATGCCGGCTCAGCCGCTTGCAGAGCCTCCGATAAAAAGCGTGTCATGAGTCATGCCCACCCAAGTTATTTTTATTTTGCCGAAGCATATAAAGTCCTTCTGCTTTCAGATTACCATAAGCGTCGAAAAAAGTGTAGCGGCTCCTGTTTCCGTCTCAAAAGCGCAAGGTTACAGCTTTGCCGGCTTATAGTCTTCGGGAGCGTGCCTCAGGAAGTGCTCCAGTTCTTTCTCTGTCAGTAAGCCGGCCTGGGCACCAACTTTCTGGACGACACTCATCGAATTGATAGGCGCCCACTGCAGCGCCCCCTCAATGCTGTTGCC
>CAZHJG010000057.1:0-3288 GCA_964533425.1 uncultured Candidatus Saccharibacteria bacterium
GCACATTGCGGAATGTGCCGCGCAAGGTGTGGAAGGTGTACTTTTTGGCGATTATCCGTGGAATCAGGTTGATGTATTGCCAGCTGGCGTAACGCGCTGCGAAGATTGGCCCGCCGTATTGGAATACTTTGATGCACGGCGCTGAGGCGGGGTTTCGGGAGCGGGTGGAGGCGTTAGTGGCGCAGATTCCGCGGGGCAAGGTGATGACGTATGGGCAGTTGGCGGCGCTGTGTGGAAATGCGCGGGCAGCACGGATTGTCGGCGGAATTGCGCACTTTGGTGATCCGGATTTGCCGTGGCAGCGGGTGGTGAATAAGAGTGGCGGGCTAGCTTCGGGATATCCTGGCGGCCGGGCGGGGCATAAGCAGGTGTTGGAGCAAGAAGGCGTTAACGTCTCCGAAGACTATAAAGTAGATGTGGTGCAACTGCTGTGGTGGCCGACGGGCATGGAGCCAGATCAGCAGAGCTTGTTTGATGGGTGAACCTGCGCTTTTGGTTATCGTTGGAGAGACGGCGTCGGGGAAATCGGCGCTAGCTTTGGAACTAGCCCAGCAGCTTGACGGTGAGATCATCTGTGCCGATTCTTGGACTGTAAGACGGGAGGTGAACATCGGGACGGCTAAACCGACGATTGAGGAGCGAGCTCAGGTACCACATCATCTGTTAGATGTGGTGGGGCCGTGTGAAGATTTCACGGCAGCGGTGTTTAAGCGGTTGGCTAATGAGGCGATTGCGGACATTGCCTCACGAGGTAAAATGCCGATTATGGTCGGAGGTACCGGGCTATACATTGACGGGGTCATTTATGATTTTGGGTTTCTGGAACGGGGGAATAGAGAAGCGCGCAGAGAGTTGGATGCGCTGACCATTAGTGAATTATTAAAAAAAATTAAAGATATGGGCCTGGAATTGGGCAATGTTGATACTCGAAACAAGCGTCGCCTAGTGCGTCTAATTGAAACAAATGGAGCGCAGCCGACAAAGAAAGCTTTGCGACCAAACACGTTGATACTTGGTCTGAAGGTTGAGCGTGAGGTCCTAAAGCAGCGCATTGTAGCTCGCACGGAAGCTTTGCTAAGTACTGGTTTGGAGCAAGAAGCGCGTGGTTTGCATGAGCGTTTTGGTTGGGACTGCGAAGCCTTGAAGGGCGTAGGTTACGCGCAGTGGCGTGGGTACTTTGAGGGCTCACAAAGCCTGAGCGAAACGCGTGAAAAAGTCATTAAAGCGACACTTGATTTGGCCAAACGACAGCGCACCTGGTTCAAGCGCAATAATAGTATTCACTGGCTTAACACCCCTGTTAATTTGCCAAAAGTTGTAGAGTTTGTAACAACAAGTTTGGACAAATAAGATTTCCATCCGTTCCACGATTTGCTACAATGTAAACATGGTTGAGCAACTCTTTGGGTCAAAAACACGCGTGAAGCTACTCCAGCTTTTTTATAGCAATCCGAACCGTTCATTTTACGTGCGAGAAATTACTCGAAAGATTGACGAGCAGATAAATTCCGTGCGCCGCGAACTGAGTAATTTACTCAGCATTGGCATCATTACATCCGACAACACGAACAACAAACTCTACTATGAAGTTAACCAAAAGTACGAGTTCTATGAACCACTGCAGCAGATTTTTGGCAAAGGCGTGAAGAAGAAAACTACTACCAAAACCAGCCCGGCAGACACCTATGGGGATGGCATCGTTGAGGATGAATTGAAGGCTGTTGGTCACATTGAACTGGCAGTGTACACCGGTCAATTTACGCGTGACGAGAGTGCCGGCATCGACTTTCTCATCGTTGGCGAGGTGAACCCGAATGCCTTGCAGAAATATGTCAGCGAACTGGAAGCCAAAGAAAATAAGAGTCTCCGCTATGCCGTTATGAGCTTACCTGATTTTCAGTATCGTCAACAGATCAGGGACCGCTTCGCGGTGGCCATCAGCAGGGCCAAGAAGCAGGTATTGGTCGATAGAAATAATCTGTTAAGCCAGGTAGAGACCGAAGAGGAGAGCGAGTAATGGATCTGCAATTTCACGGCGCTAACTGCGTCAGTCTGAATTATAAAGGTACGAAATTGGTCGTGGATGATAATCTAGCCGCGCTTGGCGCTAAAGGTATATTGAAAGCTGATGATGTAGCGCTATTTACAGGGGCACACGAAGGCGACATAACAGTCCGCCTGATGTTTGATGGCCCTGGCGAGTACGAGGTTGCGGATATATCTATCATTGGCGTAGCCGCCCGGGCGCATATGGGCGAAGACGGCAAAAACGCTACCGTATTTAAGCTGATTATCGGGGACATGAGCATACTCGTTACGGGGCATATTTATCCGGAACTCAATGAGGCGCAGATGGAAGCCATCGGTATGGTGGACGTCATGATTGTGCCGGTTGGCGGTAACGGTTTTACCGTGGATCCGGTGGGTGCGCTGAAACTTATCAAAGAAGTTGAGCCTAAGCTGGTTATCCCAACGCACTATGCAGATAAAGCGCTGAAGTATGAAGTTCCCCAGCAGGAGCTGGCGACCGCTCTTAAAGAAATGGGCATGGAGCCCAAAGAAACAGTAACTAAACTACGGCTGAAACCCAGTGAATTGGGCGATTTAACACAGCTCATAGTACTCGAAAAATCCTGAGTCAGGTATTCAGAGATATGCTTGAAAAAGGATTACAACCCGGCGGAGAGACACTCACCCCTTTACACAAGAACAGACTGAATGCGCTGAACGATCGGATATCCGGTCTGTTTGAGCAGGGTACAAGTATAAATCGGCTACTTAGTGATAATGCGGTTATTGCTGCATGTTATAGTCCGCAGCATAAGACACTGGTGGAGTTGATGGATGATAATGGTATGCAGGAGCTGGACTTAAATGGCTCCATACGCTCAGCTGGGCTAACGCAGCGTTCCAGGGAGGAGCTTTACCTGTATCTGGCGAGTGAGTCGCTTGGCCGCGCCCAAACGATATACTGGCGGGTAACGGAGCGGGGGGCGCTCCCTGAAACGTTTATACAGCTGGATAAACAAAACCCTGAAGAAGGGCTGGAGGAGCTAGAGCGCGTGTTTGAAGACCCCAACTTGGAGCTTATCAACCTGACTGGAAATGAAAGCGCGTAAAACGCTTATTTGGCCGGAGGAGCGGAAGGATTAAGCAGACCCTTCTTTTTGAGGGTGCGGATGGCATCGGTGCTAAGCTTCATCTTGACCTTCTTGCCATCAATCACGACAGTCTTAGTCTGGAGATTGGGCTTCCAGACCTTCTTGGTATGGCGCTGCGAAAAACTGA
>CAZHJG010000058.1:0-2950 GCA_964533425.1 uncultured Candidatus Saccharibacteria bacterium
CGACCGAAACCGTCATGCCGCTCGAAGATCTTAAAGCCAAGTGGGAAGCCTTTGGGTGGCACGTTGTTGAAATCGACGGCAATGACATCGAGGCAGTGATTGACGCCTGCGCCATGGGGCGCGCCATCGTCGAAAAGCCGGTGATGATACTGGCCCACACTGTGCCCGGCAAGGGCGTGGACTTCATGGAATACGACTTCCACTGGCATGGCAGCCCACCCAACCACGAGCAGGCCGTCAAAGCGCTGCACGAGCTGCGCACCCTGGGTGGCAAGATCAGGAGCGAACATGAGTAAGGGGTTAAAAACATTCCTATTGGCTTTACTCTTTGGTTTGATTCTGACGATTGCCGGCGTAGCGGTGCCTCACGTAATCGATACAGGCAGTGAATTCCCCTGCGGTGATGGGCCGACAACGCAAGATAGCATGGGCTACCCGTTTGGCTTTATACAGCCGCAGCAATCGTCTGATACAGTCCAGCCCTGTTCTGGGTATAACATCGCTGCCTCGAGTGTGAGTTCTATCGCTAACCACACGCCCGGCCATCAATTCGTATTTAATTTCATAAATAATACGCAGTTTGATGAGTCGGCCTTCACGCAGGATCTTATCATACTGACGCTTGTCGGGTTGTTCCCGGCCAGCCTGATCGCACATGGCTATCGATTAAAATTACCGAGGAGAAAAGCATGAGCAGATTGCGTGACACTGAAGGTAAATACTCCAAGCGGCGTTCACCAGGATTTATCGCCGGCACCTGGATTGCCGCTGTTTTAAGCTTGGGATTGTTGTATGCCGCCGGCTTGGCCGTTTCGTCGGACTTCGCCCAGTTCAGATCGTGCAGCAGTAATAACGGCCTGGCGCTGCACAGTTGCGGCAAGAATTCGCTGAACCTCGGTGATCTTATATTAATAGCCTTGTTTATCTTGGCCGCACTGCTGACCGTTACCTTGTTTACCGCCGCCTGGCGCATGTCCCGGAGGGCGAAATAGTGAGCAATCTGCACTTGGCGGACCTGCACGGCGAGGTGACTGCCGAGCCGATTCGCAAAGGCTTTGGTCGAGGGCTGTTGAAAGCTGGTCAACTGAACGAGAACGTAGTGGCCGCTTGTGCTGATCTAACCGATTCGACGCAAATGAGTCTGTTCGCCAAAGAATTTCCGCAGCGCTACATAGAAATAGGCATCGCCGAGCAAAACCTGGTAACAGTGGGCTCAGGACTGGCGGCCATGGGCAAAATTCCCTTTGTCAGTTCATATGCCGCCTTTAGCCCGGGTCGCAACTGGGAGCAGATTCGTACGACCATTTGTCTTAACGATAGACCAGTGAAAATTGTCGGCTCGCACGCCGGCGTTAGCGTGGGACCCGACGGTGCTACGCACCAAATGCTGGAAGACGTTGCGCTGATGCGGGTGCTGCCCAACATGGTCGTTGTGGCACCAGGCGACTCGTTGGAAGCCGAAAAAGCCACGCTGGCCTTAGCAAGTGACAAACGGCCAACCTACATGCGCCTAGCGCGCGAAGCTACGCCCATCATCACCACGCAGGACACGCCCTTTAAACTCGGCCAGGCCTATGTCTTTGCAGTGGGTGCTGATGTCACGTTGATAGCCACTGGCACCATGACCTACCAGGCGCTGATGGCTGTCGAAAAATTGTACAAAGATGGGATTGAAGCGGAAGTTATTCATGTACCAACTATTAAACCCTTGGACGCTGAAACGATTCTGAAGAGCGTTCGAAAAACGGGTGCTGTAGTCACGGCCGAGGAAGGTCAGATCATTGGTGGGCTGGGGGGAGCTGTCGCAGAATTATTAGCTGAGAATTGCCCGGCGCCCATGAAACGCATCGGCATGCAAGACCGCTTCGGCGAATCCGGCGCCCCCGACCAACTGCTCGAACACTTCGGCCTCGACGCCAAACACATCCGCTTGGCGGCTCACGCCGCGCTCGAACTCAAGAAATAGTACGCTTTAAAAGCCTAGAAGGTATCCTTAAGCTTTGGGTTTACAGCCGTATACAAACTGTCGCCAAAGCTGCGGTACGGCCAATCTTCCTGATAGCTCAAAAGCCCGTCGGCGCAAACGGGTTTGCCTTTGTTATCCATTTCTGTTTCGCGCTGGACATTGGTAACGTGGCCGTCGGTTTGGACTTCATAGAGCTGATGGCCCAGGCAAAAGGTCTTGTCTGCGATATAGCGACCACGACCGAGGCTAAAGAGCAGGGTCAACACATTTCTGTGATACAACACTTCACGCCGATAGGGCTGCGCGATCTCGTCAGAATAGTGACGCACGTCGTCCAGCTCAACCCGCAATGGATTTGGTGGCTGCGCAAGTGCTGCTGACTGAGGTGACATATTCTCTGAGTCGTTCGTATCAGCTTCTATGCCCGCAATCAGAATGCCCGCAGCAAACACGGTCATGACGACATGTTTCCATTCTCTCAGCAACAGCGGCTTTTCCTTCGTACTGCTATTATCGGTTTTTGTCTATGAAATTCAAGCATAAGCAGATAGAATATGGCTATGCCATTGACATTGAATCAGATCCGCCGGAATTGCGCGCGGGCGCGGGAGCGCATGGCGCAGGCCCGGGCCGAGAAGTGGGCCTTCGGGGCGTTTAATCTTGATGATGAAGCCACGCTTAAGGCCGTGGTGCAAGCGGCCGTCAAAAAGCAGGCGCCGATACTGGTCGAAGTCAGCCAAGGTGAAGTCGACGACATGGGACTGGATAATGTCCGCGATCTGGTCGACAACTTTAAGTATCAGTACGGTGTTGAGATCTATATCAATCTTGACCATAGCCCGAGCATCGAGGCCGCCAAGGCCGGTATTGAAGCCGGTTTTGAGTTTATTCACATCGACGTTTCGCAAGCCAACCACGACGCCACTGATGAAGACATAGTCGCCGCTACCAAGGAAGTCGTTGCCTATGCCAAACTAGATCGGA
>CAZHJG010000059.1:0-2653 GCA_964533425.1 uncultured Candidatus Saccharibacteria bacterium
GAATTCAGGATGACATAGGAGTGGAGGTCTGGGGTGGGGTGGACGAGGTCCCTCGTGGGGCTCGGGATGACGAGGAGCGAAATCCTACAAGAAGCGGTTGACACGGGTGTATAATAAGCATTAGCCACGTGAGGACTTCCCATAGATTTACCTCACGGACTTACACATTTTCATCAGAAGACACACTCCGGTCCCTGTTTTCTGCAAGTTCAAGCATTAGTTTCCAGCACGAAGAGGTCAACCTTGGAACGGTAGCGTTCACCTCGCTGGCAGCTCCAACTTCAAAGCCGTTCACTGGCAGCATCATCTCGTCAGTCTCTTTTTTACTACTTATTAACAACTCGGTTGTGTATTCGGGTGCAGGTTCGTCCTGCCGGGGAGCAGCGGAAGGAGCCGTACGAACGGTACGGTGAGTGAGCAGCGGACCCGAAAGGGCGAAGATGCGCATGAAGACACAGGCGAGAGGAGCTTGAGCTACTATGGAAAACGCTATTTTCTTCAATAACAAAGACATCGAAGTAACCTCGGTTTTTTTCAGCAATAATGGCGATCAGCAGCGCTTCGTCAGCTATCCCCGCCACCTGGTCTACAAAGGCCGCACCTACATCTTGGCGGACGCCTAGCCCGTTAGCCTTTTACCGTACTCCGGGAAGTGAAGGCCTGCTTAGCAAGATATGGTAAACGACTAAAGGAAAACGCATGGTAAATGGTAAATAGTGAAGGGTAAAAGGAATTTTATGAAAACGAAGGAGACGAAACTATGGAAGAAGATCTTAAAGATTTGGCCGGAGGCGATGGAGTATCAGTCCACGCCGGATTTCCCAACCCGGCCCTCGACCGGCGCGGGCCCGGACCGCGACTCTCGCTTGACTTGAATCAACTGGTCATTCAGAACCCCAGCAGCACCTATTTATTCCGGATTGCCGGGCACCAGTGGAGCGACCAGGGCGTCTATGACGGTGACGTGGCCGTCGTCGACCGAGCCACGCGCCGCCAGCCGGGAGATCTGGTGATCGCCTGGCAGACCAGCGGCTTCGTCATTTGCCGGCAGCGCCAATTGACGGCCAAAGTGGAGATCTGGGGCGTGATTACGGCGATTATTCATCAATTCGCAAGAGAGGAGTAGATGGTAATTTTCAATTTGCAATTTTGCAATTTTCATTCAAGGCCCAACAATTCAAATTCCAATCCTCAAACTACGACGATTGAAAATTAGACTTTGGATCTTGAAAATTGATTGAAAATTGCAAAATTGCAAATTGAAAATTACCCAAAGCATACTATGAACTCAGCCTTCGCCCTCATCGACTGCAACAATTTCTTCGTCAGCTGCGAGCGCATCTTCCGGCCAGACCTGGAGGGCAGGCCAGTGGTGGTACTCAGCAGCAACGACGGCTGCGTGGTGGCGCGCTCCAACGAAGCCAAAGCGCTCGGTATCAAGATGGCCGCGCCCGCCTACCAGCACCGCCAGGTGTTCAAAGACCAGGGCGTCGTGCAGTTCAGCGCCAATTTTGAGCTCTACGGCGACATTTCGGACCGCATCGTGCGCATTCTGACGGGCATCACGCCGCGCACCGAAGTCTACTCGGTCGACGAGTCGTTTCTTGATCTGAGCCTGCTGAACGTAACCAATATTCAAACCTGGGGGCTCGGGGTACGACAACAGATATTGAAAGAGGTGGGCGTGCCGGTCTCCGTCGGTGTCGCACCGACCAAAACACTCGCCAAGCTGGCCCGTGAGCACGCTAAGAAGGAACTGGAGCTCGGCGGTACGCTAAATCTGATGGACACCCCTGTAGCATTCCGCGAACGCTATCTGCTGCAGACTCCGATTAATGACGTTTGGGGTGTGGGCTGGCGGCTGACACCGCGGCTCAGGGCAGAAGGGGTGTACACGGCACTCGATCTGGCGCGTCTGCGGCCCCAGCTAGCCGGACAGCTGATGGGCGTCCACGGCCGGCAAATGGTTGCCGAGCTGAACGGCACGGCCTGCCACAAACTGGAGCCCCTCGGCCGGGTACGCCAGAGCGTCATGTGCGGCCGGATGTTCGGCCACGATACCAGCCAGTTCTCGGTCGTCGAAGCCGCCGTCGCCAGCCTGACGGCCCGGGCCGCCTTCCGCTTGCGCAAAGAACGTCTGCTGGCCCGCAGCGCCGTCGTATCTTTAAGCACTAACCGCCACAAGCCCGGCTACCAGCGGCTCGGCCGCTTCATCAGCTTCCACACGCCCACGGCCGACACCGGGCTCATAACCGCGCAGCTTGTAGAAGCTCTCAAACCGGCCTTTAACGGGCAGGCCAGTTATCACCGGGCCAACGTCCTCCTGCACGATCTGGTAAGCCAGGAAGCGCTCCAAGCCGACTTCTTCGGCGAAATCGATCTGGCCAGCCACGAAACCACGCTGGCCCGCATGAACGCCTTCGATCGCATCAACACCCGCTACGGCCGCGGCACCATCCGCTACGCCGCCGAAGACCTCAGCGAAGCCTGGCAACCCCGTCGCGGTCACCGCAGCCCCCGCTACACCTCTAGTTGGGCTGAACTCCCGGTCGCCCACATCCCCAATAAATAAAGAATCCCGACGCCAGTCGGGATGCGATTGCTGCCAGACTGGAGGAAAACTGATTAAGCAGCAGGCTCTCAGGACGTCGCG
>CAZHJG010000060.1:0-2473 GCA_964533425.1 uncultured Candidatus Saccharibacteria bacterium
CTTGAGTCGCGGCCAGCGCAGGTCGCTCTCCAGCACCACTACCGGTTCTTCCGGTGGCTGCTTAATGGTTGTCAGTGGCAGCGCCGACAGCAGCGGTGTGGGCAGCAGTTCTCCGCCCTTGTCGTCGGTAAAGTAGCTGGTGGCGATGAGTGTGCTGCGGGCTCGGCTGGCGGCTACGTAGAGCAAACGCACGTAGTCGTCATATTTTTCGCCGTACGCCTGCAGTTGCAGATTGGCCGGTGATTTCCGCCGCGGCACTTTCGGCTGCCACACGCTTTCAATGCCGTCAACGACGAATACGTTGTCGAATTCCAGACCCTTGGCTTTATAGACCGTCAGCAACTGCACTGCGCGTTCCCCACTCATGAACCATGACTCATTGGCGATTACCCGGTCGGTGCTGAGATTCAGTTCAATAAAACGCACAAAATCTGCCAGGTTGGCTTCGCTCTTGCCGGCAAACTCCTCTGTTAGCCTCCGGAGCAGCTCGACCGCTGACAACGTTTCGAGATACTCGCTGCTAACCGGTTGAAGCTCCAGATAATAGTCGCGAAACGGGCTGCGCAAGTACTCACTTTCCTGCAGTCCAAGTATATGTTCCATGATTAGGGTGAGTGGTTGCGTCTGACTAGTGCGCGCCAGCCACACGAGCCAGCTGGCAATTGCCTGCAAGCGCTCGTCATTATGATTCAGCAAGCTGCTCAGCCAGTCTGGCGCGCTATAGTTGGCAACGGCCAGTTTCCAGAGTGTCTGGGCGCTGAGCCCCCACATTGGGTGTCGCACCAGCTCACTCAAGCCAACGTTAACGGCTTTCTGGTCGCCGCCGGCAATCGCTACGGCCAGCTTGGCGATCAGATTTATTTGCTCTACTGCCGGGTGGTCCAGGATGTTGCTCTGCTGCTCATAGCGCACCGGCAAGCCCTTGTCTAACAGAATAGCGGCCAACTGCTTAAGACTTTCGTGTTTACGCGCTAACACGGCGATGCTGCCTTCGCCGGCGTCCCACAGCTCCTGTATTCGCCCGGCGATGGCCAATTGCTGGTGCTGTCTGGTTGGATAGCTGAGGTGCTCGATAGTGCCCTTGGTTTTCGGCTCATTTTGGGCAATCAGATCTTTACTCATGTCCGGCTCGCGTTTGACCAGGCGGTCTTCGGCTTGCTCAATAATCTGTTTGGCAGTGTCGAGCACGGCCTGCGACGAGCGATAATTGTCGGTCAGTACCACCAGTTTGGCGGCTGGGTAGCTGCGCCGGAAGCTGAGCATATTGTTCAGCTCGGCTCCGTTGAAGGCAAAAATTGACTGGTCGTCATCACCGACGGCCATCAGATTCGGCTTATCGCCGGCCGTGTGATGATCGGACGCTAAATGAGCCAGCTGCAGCTGCGCGGCGTTGGTATCCTGAAACTCGTCGATCAGCACGTACAAAAAGCGTTCCTGAACATCGGCGCGCATGTCGGGCTGTGCTTCCAATTGCTGTAACACTTCGATAAGCATATCGGAATAGTCGTAGTAGCCGCGTTGGTGCAACTGCTCACGATAGCTTTCATACACATCAGCGACCGCCAGCCACCAGGCGTTGCGCTTGCGCTCGTCGAACATGCCGCGCTGCCCATCGACGGTTTGCAGCCAGCGCTGTTTCCACTTGCCGGTTTGCTTGGTCTTCCCCGTTGGCTCGTCTGCTTTGAGGGCCGCTTGCAGGCTTTCCTGGATGACGGTCGTCAGTGGCAGTAATAGCTTGTCGTGAAGCCCTTTTTGCTGCGGCAGGGCCACAACGGCCTCCGCCAGCTCCGGTAAGGCTTTGGCGCTCAAAACGGCTGGCACGGCTGCCACTAGTTCGGGTTCCAGCTTATCGATAAAGGCCAGGTTTTGTTTAATGACGTCACGCAGCTCGTCTGGCGTGAGACCGGCTTCTTTGGCCAGCTTCAAGGCCTCCTGTACAGCGCTGAGTGCTGTGTACGCGCCGGCAAAGGTGCTGGCTAGCGGATTATCGAGCGGCAGACCGGCCAGAATGCTCTGAATGATTTCCAGTTGTACGGCATCGGGGGCGACGCTCAGGCGAGCACCTTCCCAGAAGTAATCGGGGTAGCTGTTCATCAGCTCGGCGGCGAAGCTGTGAAAGGTGCGTACTACGACGTAGCGTGAGGCGGGGCCGATCAGCTGGTACAGGCGCTCCCGCATATTGGTCGCAGCTTTGTTGGTGAAGGTTAGGCAGAGGATGCTGCCGGCGTCGGTGTCGGTTTTGTGGAGGATGTTGGCTACGCGGGTGCTGAGGAGCTGAGTCTTGCCTGTCCCGGGTCCGGCCACGACCAGCACCGGCCCGTCGATGGCGTCGACGGCCTCCCGTTGTTTGTCGTTCAGTTGTTTGTACGCGGCTTGAAATGCCTTGTCCATGGTTATATTGTAAGTCACTTTCCCTTTCCCCGTCATCCCGAGCCCCGCGAGGGACCTCGTCCACCCTACCCCAGACCCCACC
>CAZHJG010000061.1:0-2372 GCA_964533425.1 uncultured Candidatus Saccharibacteria bacterium
ATACCTACAAAGACTTCACCGATCACGAGCTGACTGAGGGCGAAATACCGGCCGACATGATGGATCAGGTCAAGAAATATCGTTCGCTGCTGATTGAAAACGCCGTAGCCGAAGACGAAGCCATGCTCGAAAAATACTTCGAAGTGGGCGAAGAAGGTCTGAGCGCCGATGAGATCAAGCAAGCCATCCGTACCGCCGTCCTAACCGGTAAGTTCTACGCTGTCACTGGTGGCGATGGCCGCGGCGTAATCGTCGAAAAAGTGCTGGACATGGTTAATGACTATCTGCCGAGCCCGCTCGATAAGGGTTCTGTCTGGGGTACGCATCCCAAGTCCGGCGACGAAATTGAGCGCAAGCCAACCGAGGCCGAACCATTTGCCTCGCTGGCCTTTAAGATTACGACCGACCCATTTGTGGGTAAATTAGCTTATTTCCGCGTCTACTCCGGCAAAGTCCTGGCTGGCAGCTATGTGCTGAACAGCTCTACGGGTGAAAAAGAGCGTGTGGGCCGCATCGTGCGTTTGCAGGCCGATAAGCGCGAAGAAGTGCAAGAAGTCGGGGCTGGCGACATCGCCGCCATCGTGGGCCTCAAAGGCACTACTACCGGCAATACGCTGTGCGATCCCAATAACTCAATCGTTCTGGAAAGCATTTCTTTCCCAGAGCCGCCGGTGTCCATCGCCATTGAGCCGAAGACCAAGGCCGACCAAGAAAAGATGAGCCTGGCCTTGCAGCGCCTCGCCGAGGAAGATCCAACCTTCCGGGTGCGGGTCGATGACGAGACCGCCCAGACCATTATTTCCGGTATGGGCGAGCTGCACCTCGAAATCCTCGTCGACCGCATGAAACGCGAGTTTAACGTCGAAGCCAACATCGGTGAGCCGCAAGTGGCCTACCGCGAGACTATCCGCAAAGATGGCGTCGAAGTCCAGGGCAAGTTTGTTCGCCAGTCCGGCGGTCGTGGCCAATACGGTGACGTCTGGCTGCGCCTCAGCCAGAACGAAGCTGGCAAAGGCTTTGAGTTCGTTAACTCCATCAAGGGTGGCGTGGTCCCGAACGAATACATTCCCGCTGTCCGCAAAGGCATTGAAGAAGCCATGAGCAACGGCGTGATTGCCGGTTACCCGGTGGTCGACGTCAAGGCCGAACTCTACGACGGCAGCTACCACGAAGTCGACTCCTCCGAAATGGCTTTCTCTATCGCTGGCTCCATGGCCCTGCAAGAGGGCGTCAAAAAAGCCAGCCCGGTTTTACTCGAGCCTGTGATGAAAGTCGTCGTCGTTACCCCTGAAGATTTTATGGGCGACGTCATCGGTGACCTAAACTCGAAGCGCGGCCGCATTGAATCGATGGAAGATCTGAGCCCCGGCATCAAAGAAATCACCGCCTTCGTGCCGCTAGGCGAAATGTTTGGCTACACCACCAACTTGCGGTCTATGACCCAAGGCCGGGCCAGCTCCAGCATGGAGCTTGACCACTTCGCCGATGTGCCGAACAATGTTGCTGAAGCTATCATTGCCAAAAACGCCAAGTGACAAGAAAGCCTTTCGGCTTTCTTGTCATCCCGAGCCAAGCGAGGGATCTCGTGCGCCTTACGAACTAGCCAAATCTCCAGATAAATCCTTCCGCTCAGCATTGTCTAAATCAATCAGCGCCTCCTTTTTGGCGCGACCCCATTTCTTAAGCTGCTTCTCGCGGGCTATGGCTAATTCAATAGAGTTACTCTCTTCAAAGTAGACTAAGTCGGTGCAGCCGTAGCGGTGAGTAAAGCCGGAAATGAGCGATTTCTTGTGTTCATATACCCGACGCTCTAAATTGTTGGTAACGCCAATATAGAGGACATTACGTTGGGAGTTGCTCATAATGTAGATCCAGTAAGTTTTCACGACTATGGAGAGTTTACACGAGATCTCTCCCTGCGGTCGAGATGACAGCGTGCAAAGTTAAGAACGATTTAATTTCCGACGGCCTATAACTCTTTACAAAGCCCGCCAGATTCCCTATACTATCTCTAGTAACTCTCGCGAGTTGTTGCTCGCGTGTACAACTAACGTTAATTATAAGAAGCTATTTAAAAGGAGCATCATTTTATGGCAGACCAATTTGACCGTAGCAAGCCGCACGTCAATGTCGGCACCATGGGCCACGTTGACCACGGTAAAACTACCTTAACCGCAGCGATTACCGCTGTACTGGCTAAGAAGTTACCAAGTGTAATCAACAAGCCGATTGCTTATGACCAGATCGACAACGCCCCCGAGGAAAAGGCTCGTGGTATCACCATCGCCACTTCTCACCAGGAGTACGAGAGCGAAAAGCGCCACTATGCGCACGTTGACATGCCTGGACACGCAGATTATGTGAAGAACATG
>CAZHJG010000062.1:0-2210 GCA_964533425.1 uncultured Candidatus Saccharibacteria bacterium
CTAGCATAGCTGTAGCCGCCCCGATAATAGCCGCTCCCGCAGCCACGCCAGCTACTTCTTTAGGATGATCCTTGATTGAGTGTGAACGAGCGAACATAAGCTACCTCCGTCAATTTACTTAGGTAATTATACGAGCAGCTGGCCGGCTCGTATATGAGATAGCTCACACGTAAGCTGTCTAGGGCTGCAAATTGGTAGACGCTTCCGGGAACAGCGTGGTGCAGTCTGGACCCAGAGTACGGAGCGAACCCTGAAGTGTCACATTTCCAATACACTCGGCCAACTCTTCGGCCTTTTCGATAACACGATAGTCCTGTTCTTCTTGGGTCGCGCCAAACTGTTCTCTTGGGACGGTAAAGACCTGGCTGCCATCACTCAGTTGGCAGGCTCTGTGCGGCAGGAGACCCAAGCCCAACTCTACACAGTCACCCTGGCGGGGTCCTGCCAAGCCAGGCATCAGGCCGAAGTAAAACTCTTTCTTACCTTTTGCCACCCGTAGTTTTCTTGCTATTGACTCTGTCACGGGTGGTCACTCCTTACATCTTAATTTCAACGTCGCAGCCGGCAGGCAGGCTGAGGTTCATCAGGCTGTCAATAGTTTTAGGCGTCGGTTCAAAAACGTCAATTAAGCGCTTATGCACACGCATTTCAAACTGCTCGCGGCCCTTCTTGTAGACGTGCGGACTCTTGATGACGGTGAAGGTGCTTTTGCGTGTTGGCAACGGAATCGGGCCGGCCAAGCTGGCGCCGGTGCGCAGCGCAGTGTCAACAATCTGCTTGGCGGCCTGATCGATGACTTTGTGGTCATAAGCTTTTAGGCGGATGCGAATCCGCTGTTTGGTTTCTACAGGTTTGGCGTCTGTCATAGGTGGTGTTCCTTTCTGAGCGGTTGCTCAGTCTGCTGTAACATGTCCTGGTTGTCATCTCGAGCTGTGTGAGAGATCTCGTTGCCTTACTTATTTTCGAACGAGATCTCTCCTGACGTCGGGATGACACTGGGTCACTTTTAGTCAGCAGAAAAATTGATGATAAAACTGATTATACCAGATTTACGAAGTTTGAGAAGATTTTGCCAGCATGAAATAGATTTCTCGGACATCATTTTCCAAGGCTTCAATTCTGTCCCCCAAAGGCTTAACCTCTTCACGCACTATGGAGCGAATCGCTTGCAAATCATCTGCCGTCAAACTCATAGCCCCCTCAGTATAGCTTTATGAACACCCCTGAACAAGCCAAATTAAGGTCGAATTAACAACCGACGCGCCTACCATCCAAAAGGTTTATTTCCTCGGTTTTAGTGCAAAAAAGGGCCCGGGGAGGCTCTACCCATTTGCTTGGTTTTCTTCGAGCATCGCAATCGTACCGGCCCAGCGTCGACGATAATGCTGCTCGTAAGCCTGGACATTGGCCGCCGTCACCTCAACCGCCGGCTCCCCGTCGTCACGCAATCCCGTGCCGTCAAAAAAGACCTCTCGTTTGCCCGCTTGTAAGTCAGCAAACGCCGTAAGCGCCCGAGTGACCTCGTCACGCCTGATGGCGGCGAAGTCAGGCTGCTGCGGCAAGTCACCCTCTCTCATCACCAACCATATCGGGACTGGATCCCACTAATTGATCAAACTCGTCAGTTTCCTGTTGTTTGAGCTTATCTAGCTCGACTTGGTGATTGATAGCGAATATAGCAAGTGCCCTATAAGAAAGAAGTTTGGGCTCTTGCGGGTCGAGACCTTCAAATTGTTTCAAGTGCTCAGTAAGTTGACTGTTGTCAATTGGCTCGCCGGCGTCAGTCTGCACCCAACATAGCCGGACAGGCCCCCAGCCCTTCTTTTCCAAAGGGCCTGAAAGCACCTGGTATAAATCGGTATTGTCGGCCATTGATTGCTCAAACAAAGCTCCCGGCTCAGAAATTGGAAAATTAGTAGCCATGAAATCCTCTTATACTACTTATTTTGCGTAAACTATACCCTAAGAGCTTCCTAAAAGCAAAGGAGCCTCCACGGAGAGACTCCCCTAAGATCCAAGAACTAAGGTCTAAGATCTATTTACTTATTGATCTTGGTAACCACACCAGCGCCTACGGTGCGGCCGCCTTCGCGGATAGCGAAGCGCAGACCTTGCTCCATGGCGATGGGGGCGAGCAACTTGACCTTGAAGGTCACGGTGTCGCCGGGCATGACCATTTCCTTGTCGGCTGGCAGCTCAACTTCGCCGGA
>CAZHJG010000063.1:0-2203 GCA_964533425.1 uncultured Candidatus Saccharibacteria bacterium
AGCAGGTGGTGACGCTAAATACGCAGATTCAAAGTCTGCAAGATGAAAAAGACGAGCTCAACTACAAGCTGCAGTATTACCAAACTGACTCTTACAAAGAAAAAGAAGCGCGGGCTAAATTGGGCCTACAGGCGCCGGGCGAGGGGGTGATTATTTTGCCTCGCAAGGACACCAGTGCCACCACGACTGCCAAGCCTGTGACTAAAAAGTCGAATTGGTCACAGTGGATGGACTTTTTGTTCGGTCGTAGCTAGAAAGCGATCAAGCAAGTTAGCTTGAAAAATAAGCTTCAAAATGCTACATTACTTGCTGCGTCGCGGGGTGGAGCAGTGGTCAGCTCGTCGGGCTCATAACCCGAAGGTCGTTGGTTCAAATCCAACCCCCGCTACCAAGCAATAATCCCTTGGCAGAGCCACTTTTTCGAAAGTGGCTCTTTTTGATATTTGGCAAAAATCACTCAAAAAACAGTCTCGTCAACCGCTCGTCAACCATTTTTGAAGCTAGCGCTGTGTCAACCAAAAACCCGAAGGTCGCTGAATATTCCCAAACAGGTAAGAAAGTGCGATAATTGGCCGCATTCAGTGGAGCTATCGCTCCTGAAGATTTTTTACATCAGGATCAAGAACAGGAGCCAGATGACAAAGCGCAAGCGCCAGCGACCTGACACTGATCACTGTGGGGCTTGCTTGGCAGGCGAATCGCACATCTGTCGGCCGATCTCTGACGCTCCGCTGCCACCCGATTTGGAGGCGGCGCGTAAGCGGGACCACCGACGTATCGCTAGGTTCAAACGAGAGATGGGGAGGCCCTGAGTGGCGATAAAAAGTACCGAACTGCCACCCATGCTGCTGGCTGCCAAACAGGAGGTCGAGGAGACGGCCGATTGGGTGCAAGATCCCAAGGCCCGGCGCATTCAGCAGCGAGTGCTGGAGGTCGTCGCCCAGCACCTGGCGAAAGCAGGCATTGATGGGACGTGAAGTTGACCCACGCGAGCACCACATCGAAGGCCGCGTGTTTGTCGGTCGCCCTTACCACCCGGTGAAGCTGCCCGACGCGCTGCAAGAACGCCAAAATGCTGCGCTGGCTCGCATCGAGGCCATCAAAGCAGAGGCATGCGGCACGAAAGAGGTGTCATGGCCAAAGCCCGCGCCGAGGTAAAGCCTTGCGAGATCTGCGGCGATGGGGCAATTATGCCCTACCGCGGGCACATGCTGTGCAGCTACTGTAAGCTGTATGGCTGCGGCGACTGCTTCAAGGCCACGATGGAAATGAAGCGGCCGTGGTTCTTGCTCGGCCTGTTCCAGCGTTACCGCTGTCCCAACTGCCACGCCAAAGGCCCGATGCACTTGCCGCACTACGTGGGAGGGTGAAATGACTGAGCCAGAGGTTGATCTAACGGAATTGCGGAGGCAAAGTCGGACAATTAAGGACCGTGTTTCGTTCGACTGGAACTGGTGGGCCGTCAACCGTCCGCGCCTGATCCTGTGCGACCCCTTTGACGACACCATCACAGTCGGGTTGCATTGGGGTAATGGCAACAGCGATCCGGTGTGGTCGATCGATGTGCTGTTATCAGGCCTGCTTGCCAAGCCGTTCATTGTCTGGTCCCACCGGCGTTGGGATCGCGATTATCGACGCCAAGAGGCAAGAAAGGCGGCACTATGACCAGTCACCCCTCGGAGCGTGATGTACTTGATTTACGCGCGCAGTTCTTAACGCACGTTGGTCGCTTGATGACCAATGAACTAATCGGCCCCAAAGAGGTCGCACGCATCGCTGGCATTAGTCGGCGCCGATTGGTGAGGATCCTTGACGGCGAAGCCGACGTCTCGGTGCGCGAGATGGCTCGAATTGGTCTGGCGCTCGGCGTGCGATGGAACTTCAAAGCTCTCGAAAAGAAAGGGGCAGAGAACTGATGGTTCTTCCTGGTCACATCGGTGGCGGTGTTAAGCCACGGATTTCTCGCTGGGCCTGGTGGGCCCACGTGCTGACGACGGGCGGCTTCTGCGCTGTCTACTGTCCGCACGACGAAGGAGAAGGTTGGGGACGAGGCAGGCGACATGAAGCTGCGCAGTAAGGAAACACAGGTACAAGAATGTGCCTGTGGCAACAAGCCACTGACAGCCGAGGACATCGCCGAGGGCGGCAAGTGCAAGTGCTGTCGCACCAGTCACTTGTTTTACCACGACGACCAGTTCTGCCG
>CAZHJG010000064.1:0-1990 GCA_964533425.1 uncultured Candidatus Saccharibacteria bacterium
AGGCTAGCATGAGAGCCATTTCACCACACCCGCGAGAACAGAGGTGATTATATCACACCCAAAGGGTTAAATTTCGTGCATTACCGTTATGTGGGCGCCGAGACCATTGAGGCGATCGGCTAAATCTTCATAACCACGGTTGATGGTATAGACATTACGCAGGATAGAGTTGCCGGTAGCGGCAAGCATACCAATGAGCAATAAACTCGCCGGTCTTAAGGCTGGTGGACAAACGACATCGGCCGCGCTGAACTTGGTTGGCCCAATAACATATAGACGGTGTGGATCAGCCAGCTCCACCTGGGCACCAATCTTGGTCATTTCGGTGTAGTAGATGGCCCGGTTCTCGTACATCCAGTCGTGGATCAGCGTTCGGCCTTTGCAGACCGAGGCAATCGGTACAAAGTACGGCAGATTATCGGGATTGAGGCCAGGGTACAGATTGGGATGAAGCTTCTCTGGTAAGGCCCGAAGCGCTTCTTCGTGTTTCTCAATCGTCAGATCAACCAAATCGATCTTGCCGTTAGCTGCTTTGTAAGGCTTGCCGTAACGGAGCTTAACACCCATTTTTTTCAGTTTCAGCAGTTCAAGCGAAATCCATTTGTATGGCACTCGCTCCACAGTGATCTTAGAGTTGGTGGTGATGGCGGCTGAAATGAAAAACATAGCCTCGATAGGGTCTTCGGTTGGTGCATAGGTCACGTTTTTCTTAATACGATCGACACCTTTAATTGTCAAGAACGGCGTGCCAACACCTTCGATTTCCACGCCTAACTTTTGAAGGAAGTAGCAAAGATCCTGAACCATGTAATCGCCACTGGCCGCCTGCACGATCGTGGTTTCGGTAGTTCGGGCTGCGGCCATCAACACATTATTTGTTACCGTGTTGCCGGATTCATACAACACCAGCTCGCCCGGTGCCTTTTTGTTGACGTTAACGTGATAATTCCCCTTGGTGGCCACAATGCTAACCCCGAATTCCTCGAGCGCGAATAAGTGTGGCTCAACGGTCCGTGTGCCAAGCTTGCAACCGCCGGCATAGGGGATTTTGAACGTTTTATAATCATGCATCAACGAACCGATAAGCATCAACACACTACGAGTTTTACGCGCGGCGCTGGCATCAAGTTTTTCGAGATTCAGCTGCTCCGGACGACGAATCTCCAAATCATTACCTGGCAACCACTTAACCTGTACACCGATGCTCTCCAGCACCTCAATAATTCGGTACACTTCCTCGATTCGGGGGAAAGCCTTAAACCGTGTCACGCCGTAGTTCAATAAACTGGCGCAGAGCAGGGCAACCGCGGCATTTTTGCTGGTTTTGAGACCAATCGTACCGTGGAGTTCATGGCCACCTTCGATGCGTAAATTAACGGCTTCGCCATTTAGACTCAGCAGCTGTTTATTTAGCACATCACTGATGCGGCCCAGCGTCTCCATACTCAAATTCTGGCGACCATGTTCCATGCGATTCACAGCGGATTGCGAGGTCCGCAACTTACGGGCAAACTCAGCCTGAGTGAGGCCCTTTTCTTGCCTTACTTGAGCTATTAACTGGCCGATCTTCTGATTCGTCGTCGACATTCTGCCTAGATAATATCATATATGACGTTAAGCCGCAATAGTGTTTTTGTTTTTGAAAGCCTGATATCCGTCATCGCTACGCTTCTTTGGGATAACTTCCTAATGTGCTCGGAATTTATTCCTGCGCTCATTTCTTGTTATAATCATAGCATGCTTTAGCTTTCTCCTCCCACTAACTTATACTGAACAGTAACCAAGGAGAGAGTCATGATTGATGAAATAGTAGCCAAGCTGATCGCGGCGGAGGAAAAACGCCAGCGCGAGGGCCTGGAATTAATTCCTTCCGAAAACTATGTCAGCCGCGATGTGTTGAACGCCATGGGCAGCGTCTTCACCAACAAATATTCCGAAGGCTATCCCGGTAAACGGTACTACGGTGGCCAAGATAACACCGATAAAATTG
>CAZHJG010000065.1:0-1971 GCA_964533425.1 uncultured Candidatus Saccharibacteria bacterium
GGCGAGGTCACCAGCTGGTTCGTGTCCAAGTTCGGCGCCTTCTTATCAAACGAGATGATGCGCAATATCATCGGTCAGACCAAGAGTTCGTTTAACCTGCGTGAAATTATGGACGAGGGCAAAATCCTGCTGGTGAATTTGTCGCGCGGGCGGGTAGGCGACCTTAATTCCAAACTGCTGGGCATGATTTTTGTGATGAAGTTCGAGGCGGCGGCCATGAGCCGCGCCGACATGCCGGAAGAATACCGCAAAGACTTCTCTTTATATGTTGATGAGTTCCAGAACTTCGCCACCGACAGCTTTGCCGACATCTTGAGCCAGGCCCGCAAGTATCGCCTTAATTTGATTGTCGCCAACCAGTTTACAACCCAGCTAAATGACGAGGTGCGCGACGCTGTCTTCGGTAACGTCGGTACGGTATTGTCTTTCCGCGTTGGCACCACTGACGCAGAGTTTTTGGCCAAACAATTCGCGCCGATGTTTGACATCGATGATCTGCAGTTTTTGCCCAACTTCAACGGCGTTATACGGATGATGATTAACGGTGTGCCGGTGCAACCGTTTAGCATGGCGATTTTGCCGCCGCTGGGAAATCCTAACCAACAGCTATCTGATGCGCTTAAGCAATTGTCGGCCGCCAAGTACGGCCGACCAAAGGCGGTTGTCGATCAAGAAATCACTAATCGTTTGGCGACACAGCCACGCAAACCGGCGTTGCCGCCGGGCGGCAGTCGTTTTGGCGCCAGTCCGTGGGACCAGTTAGGAATGCCGCCGCCCGGCGGGCAGGCAAGCGTGCCCGGACCAAGTTCGGCCGGGGCTTTTGCGCCGCCGGGGTCATCTCTTCCGCCAGCGCCGGCATCTCCCAAGCCGGTTTCCAGCGGTTCATCCTTCCTTGATGAATGGCTGGCTAAGCGCGGTCCAAGCGGCGCCAGTCAGCCAACTATTCCGGCAGCCGCGCCGTCGGCAACTACTCCTTGGGCCGCTTCGACCGCGCCATCAACTCCTTCGGTAACCGCTAATACCACCGAGCCGGCAAAGGTCGAATCTCCACAACCCGAGCCCGAGCCAATCAAAGAGCCGGAACCGGTGCCAATGCCGACTCCCAACGACGGCAGTGGTGAATTCAAAATCAGCCGGGACCAGGATCAGGGTAATGAGCATCAGGAGCATACGGTGCGGATTGATCAAGACGGCAACCTTACCTCGGTCTCATAATTTAGACACTTTCGGAAACTGGATTAAAAATAACTGCTTTCAGACTGCGCCGAAACATCGCAAGCGTCCCCTCGCTTATCTTTATGGAGGCTCGGGGCAGAGTTTCGGCTTGATTCAGTCTCCAAGCAGCTATTTTTATCTGTTTCCTCGAGTGTCATAAATTCTGAGACCTCGGCTTGATAAAAATGAAAACACCCAGCGGGTGCTGGGTGTGATTGAGGGGGAGGAGAGCGCTCGTATTGAGCGCCGCTCACTCCCCCCTCGAATGAAGCCAAGGGCCAGTCTCTAGCGGCACCAGCGGCATTGCTCGCGTGTGATGTCGATATAGACGCGGTTGGCGCTGCTGGGTCGCTTGTTGATAGTCCGGCGCAGCAGCCGTTGTGCCTCGGTTCTGGCCAACTGCACCCTATGCCTGGCAGGACATCTGAGCCAGACCATGTCCTTTGCGGCTTGAAGCTTCTTGTTGCGCGGTAGATTTTGCATGAGCCCTTCTTTCAGGCTAGGCCGAGCTTTTTGCAAGTGTCGCATTTGCTCGGGTCAATCTTTAGCGCGCTGCCGGTATCCGACGTCGGGATAAACTCGCTGCCGATGTATCGCCCGGCAACGTATTTTCTAAGCTGTCCTTGCCGCACTCGTTTGACATGGCCATTTTTGCAAACTATCGTGTACTTTTTGTTCCTGACTGCCATTGGCGGCTCCCAGAGACTGATGGCTTCAAGGTACCAAACAGCGGTCCGACTTTTCGGACCGTACCAC